>CAISPW010000132.1 GCA_903887465.1 uncultured Oscillochloris sp.
ATTTGTGCAGGTACAACACCACAGCGATGCCGTGATGGGTTCATCATAGCACACTTGTATGGATTTCGCAACGTCAGCGAACGAAACAAAACGCAATGAAACGCAACAAAACTAAATGGTTCTTATGAACGCAAACGATACATTCGGCGCCGCCTGCTGCGCCCTTACATATAGGAGCTAGGAGATATGGGCTTCCTCTTCGACGGCCTCGACGCCGAGCAGTACGACCGCAGCTACAGCGACGGCGACCTGGTGCGGCGCATCCTGGGCTACTTCCGGCCGCAGGCCCGCAAGATGGGCATCGCCGCCGCGATGATCGCTAGCGCCGCCCTGCTCGACGCCGGGATCCCGATCTTCGTCGCCCGCAGCATCGACACCCTGCGCGCCGACACCGCCGCCGACCAGATCGCCCTGACCGCCCTGGCCCTGGCCGCCCTCGCCTCCACCTCCTGGGTCTTCAACCTGGTGCGCCAGACCCTGGCCGCGCAGGCGGTGGGCGATGTGGTGCTGAAGATGCGCGAGGACGCCTGCGACGCAGTGCTGCGCCGCGATATGTCGTTCTACGACCAGTTCGCGTCGGGCAAGATCGTCAGCCGCGTCACCTCGGACAGCGCGGCCTTCTCGCAGGTGATGAACCTCTCGATGGAGTTGATCAGCCGACTGCTGCTGGTCTTCGCCCTGGTCGGCTATCTGGCGACCGTGAGCCTCAAGTTGACCGGCATCCTGCTGGCCCTGGCCCCGCTGATCATCGGCGCGGCCCTGGCCTTTCGGGCCATCGCCCGCCACACGATCACCGCCTCGCGGCGCATGAACGCCGAGGTCAGCGGTCACATCCAAGAGACGGTCAGCGGCATCGGGGTGGCCAAGACCTTCCGCCAGGAGCCAGCGATCTACGCCGAATTCCTCAAGGTGAACCGCCAGTCGCAGCGGGTGAACCAGCGCACGCGCTATGTGTTCAGCAGCATCTTCCCGATCCTGAACATCATCGCCGGCCTGGGCACAACGGCCCTGGTCTACGTGGGCGGGCTAGATGTGCGCAGCGGCGCGATCACAGCCGGCACCTGGTTCCTGTTCATCCAGGGTCTACAGAGCATCTGGTTTCCGCTCACCAGCATCGCCTCGTTCTGGAGCCAGTTCCAGATCGGCCTAGCCGCTGGCGAGCGCGTCTTCGGCCTGATCGACGCCGAGCCACGGGTGGTGCAATCCGCCGAGGTAAGGCTGCCCCAACTGCGCGGCGAGATCCAGTTTGAGCGCGTGGACTTCGGCTACAAAGATGACGAGCCGGTGCTGAGTGACTTCAGCCTGCACATCCACGGCGGTGAGACGCTGGCGCTGGTGGGACACACCGGCTCGGGCAAGAGCAGCGTCGCCAAGCTGGTGGCCCGCTTCTACGAGTTCCAGGGCGGCCAGATCCGCATCGACGGGGTGGATATTCGCCAGCTCGACCTGGGCAACTACCGCGCGCGGCTGGGCATGGTCACGCAGTCGCCCTTCCTCTTCGACGGCAGCGTACGCGAGAACATCCGCTACGGGCGACCCGAGGCCAGCGACGCGGAGGTGCTGGATGCCGCGCGCCACGTGGGCGGCAACGAGTGGATCGCCGGCCTGCCCAGCGGGCTCGACAGCCAGGCCGGCGAGCGCGGCGCGAGCCTCTCGATGGGCCAGCGCCAGTTGGTATCGCTGGCCCGCGTGCTGCTCCAGGATCCGGCGATCATCATTCTGGACGAGGCCACCGCCAGCGTGGATCCGCTCACCGAGACGCTCATCCAGGAGGGGCTGGACACGGTGCTGGCCGGGCGCACGGCCATCGTGATCGCCCACCGCCTGAGTACGGTGCGCCACGCCAGCCGGATCATCGTCCTGCGCAAGGGCGCGATCATCGAGGAGGGCAACCACACGGCGCTGCTGGCGGCCAACGGCCACTACGCCGAACTCTACAATACCTACTTCCGCCACCAGAGCCTGGCGTACATCGAGCAGGTCCACAAACTGGCCTAGTGCGTGTATACTCAGCACAAGCGACTCGCCGCCGCAGGCAGGGCATGCGCAAAGTCCTCGGGGCTGCGCCCCAGACCTCGCTTTTTGTTGGTTTTTGGCGACTTCGCCGCCAAAAACCAACAAAAAAAGATCTTTCGGGGGGGGCGTTGCCACCCCCAAACCCCCGCCGGAGGCGACGTTGCTCATGCCCTGGGCTCCCGTTCGATACTAGTTGACACCTCCCCTCAGCGCGGTGTATTGTGAGATGCGCTTTGCTGATCGCCCGTTAGCGGCACCATCAGCGACGTGCGAAAGACAGCACCAATGCCTGCCCCGGTAGAATCCCTTGCCAGCAACTCCTTCCCATGGCGATAGTGATCATCTGAGGTGCAGGAGCTGTGAAATGCACTAGGCCCAGGGGCACGCAGGAGAAATCGATCATGGCAACGCCACGAACACAATTGCTCAAATCACCGACCGGCATCTCAGGGCTGGATGAAATCACCGGCGGTGGATTGCCCAAAGGCAGGCCGACCTTGATCTGCGGCAGCGCCGGCTGCGGCAAGACCCTGCTTGGCATGGAGTTTCTGGTGCGCGGCGCGACCGAGTTCAATGAGCCGGGTGTCTTTATGGCCTTTGAAGAGACCGTCGAGGAGCTGACCCAGAACGTCGCTTCGCTCGGCTTCGACTTAAACGACCTGGCCAAGCATAAGAAGATCGCGCTAGACTTTGTGTACATCGAGCGCAGCGAGATCGAAGAGACTGGTGAGTACGACCTGGAAGGCTTGTTCATCCGCCTCGGGCATGCCATCGACTCCATCCAGGCCAAGCGCATTGTGCTGGATACGATTGAGTCGATCTTCTCCGGCTTGCCCAACCCGTTGATCCTGCGCTCGGAACTCCGCCGCCTCTTCCGCTGGCTAAAAGAGAAAGGCGTGACCGCCATCATCACCGGTGAGCGCGGTGACGAGACGCTGACCCGCCAGGGATTGGAAGAGTACGTCTCCGACTGTGTGATCGTGCTTGACCACCGCGTCACCGCGCAGGCATCAACGCGGCGGCTGCGAATTGTCAAATATCGCGGATCGATGCACGGCACGAATGAATACCCCTTTCTGATTGACGAAAGCGGCATTTCAATTCTGCCGGTCAGCTCGCTGGGCCTAGAGCATACGACCTCAAACGAACGGATTTCCAGCGGCATTCCGCGTCTCGATACGATGCTAGGCGACATGGGCTACTATCGCGGCAGTAGCGTGCTCATCTCGGGCACGGCGGGCACTGGCAAGAGCAGTTTTGCCGCGCACTTTGTTGATGCCGCTTGCCGCCGTGGCGAGCGCGTGCTCTACTTCGCCTTTGAGGAATCTGCCAACCAGATCATGCGCAACATGCGCTCCATCGGCATTGACCTGCACCCGTGGGTGCAGAGTGATCTGCTCTACATCCAGGCGACTCGCCCCGCGTTTACTGGCCTGGAGATGCATTTGACGATGATGCATAAAGCGATCACTGTCTTCAAACCCCAGCTGGTGATTGTCGATCCGTTGAACAGCTTCGTCGTCGCAGACAATGCGACCGATGTCAAAGCCATGTTGATGCGGCTGGTAGATTTCCTGAAAATGCAGCAGATCACCGGCTTGTTCACCAGTTTGACTGCGGGCGGCGACGCGCTTGAGCAAACCGATGTTTCCATCTCGTCGCTGATTGACACCTGGATCCTCTTGCGCGACATCGAACTTGGCGGCGAGCGCAATCGCGGCCTGCACATCCTGAAGTCACGCGGGATGGCGCACTCCAATCAGATCCGTGAGTTCCTGCTCACCGATCACGGCGTGGAATTGCGCGATGTTTACGTTGGCCCGAGCGGTGTGCTGACGGGCTCGGCACGCCTCGCCCAAGAGGCCCAAGAGCAAGCCGCGCAGTTGATGCGCCAGCAGGAGGCGGATCGCAAGCGGCTCGAACTGCAACGTAAGCAGGCACAGTTGGAAGCGCAAATTGCCGCAATGCGCGCCGAGTTTGCCGAGCAGGAATCCGATCTGCTGCAAAACATTGAACAAGAGCGGGTGCGAGAATCGTTCCTGGTGCGAGAACGCGAGGAGATGGCGCAGAGTCGAAAGGCGGATGCCGGATCGAACCAGTACAAGGGAGGCGCGGCATGAACCCCAAACGAACCAGATCTGCGCCGAAGAAAGTCCAGCGCGATCAGACAGAAGCAGACGCCTGGACGCTGCGCCTGTACGTTGCCGGGCAGACTCCCAAATCAATCACGGCGTTTATCAACCTCAAAAAAATCTGCGAGGAACATCTGGCAGGGCGCTACCAGATCGAAGTGATTGATCTGCTCGAAAACCCGCAACTGGCACGCGGCGACCAGATCCTGGCGATCCCGACGCTGGTGCGAAAATTGCCGGTGCCGGTGCGCAAGATCATCGGCGATCTTTCGAACACCGAGCGCGTGCTGATCGGACTCGATTTGCTGCCGCGAATGTAGGAGGCGATCATGCCGAGAAAGAAGGTTCGCGATTCAACTCAGGCATTTGAACAAGCGATCTCACGTTCGCAGCCAACCCTCTATGTTCTACGACTCTATGTGACCGGCATGACCCCACAATCCGCGCAGGCGATTGCCAACATCAAAAAGATCTGCGAGGAACACCTGCGCGGGCACTATGAGTTGGAGGTCGTAGACATCTACCAGAACCCCCAACTGGCCGAGGGTGAGCAGATCATCGCTGCGCCCACCCTGATCAAGAAATTGCCGCTGCCCTTGCGCCGCATGATCGGCAACATGTCGAACACCGAGCGTGTGCTGGTCGGGCTGGATCTGCAAAAGAAAGCCTGAAAGGTGCAGCCTGAGTGACCCAGGCCAGGAGAGTACGATGCCCCAGCGACGAATAGCCTCCGCCCGCCTCACGCGCGAGAATGCCGAACTTCGCGCCCGGCTGGCGGAAGCCGAAGAAACCCTGCACGCCATCCGCACGGGCGAAGTCGACGCGCTGGTCGTCTCGGGCGTCGGAGGCGACCAGGTCTTTACGCTCAAGGGTGCCGATCACCCGTACCGCATGCTGATCGAGGATATGAACGAGGGCGCGCTGACCTTGACGGCGGACGGCGTGGTTCTGTACGCCAACCGGCGCTTTGCCGAGATGCTCAAGGTGCCGCTCGAACATGTCATCGGTTCCGCCATTCGCACCTGGATTGCGCCCGCCGACTATAAGATGTTCCAGTCGCTCCTGCGACGGGACGCGGCACCGAGCCACTACCGGGGAGAGATTACCATCCATGCGAGCGACGGGACGCCTGTGCCGGGGTATTTCTCCACGACCTTCCTACAGAAGGAAGGGATGCAGGAGCTCTTCTGCCTGGTGGCAACGGATCTGACCGAGCAGAAGCGCAATGAAGCGATCATCGCCGCTGAAAAGCTCGCCCGCTCGATCCTGGAGCAAGCCGCCGAAGCCATCGTGGTGTGCGATGCACAGGGCCAGATCATCCGCGCCAGCGAATCAGCGCACGTGCTGTGCGGCCAGAATCCGCTCGGGCTGCCATTTGCCCGCGCCTTCCCACTGTACCAAGGGGAGGGTGTGGCGTTTTCGCTGGCGGAGTTCGTGGCAACCGGAAATCGAAGCAGGGCGGAGGTAATCCTGCAACGCAATGGGCAGCTAGTAAGCCTGCTGGTCAGCGTCGGCCCATTGCTGGACGCACAGAGCGAGCAGCTTGGCAGTGTGATCGCCCTGATCGACATCACCGAGCGTAAGCGCACGGAGGTGTCGCTGCGCGAGCGTGATCATGAGCTGGAAGCCGTGGTGACGATGAGCGTGGCATTGCGACTGGCCCGCACCCGCGCAGAAATGCTTCCGATCATTGCGGATCACGTGACCAACCTTGTCAATGCGGCAAGCGTGGCGTTGCTCGCGCAGGATGACCACACCAATGACGCATTGCCCGAACACGTTCAGGGAGTCTGGACGAATGACAGAGGGAAACACTTGCCCTGTACCAGCAGCATCCTCCGTCAGGTGTTTGTCCAAGGCACCCCCTATCTCAGTAACGACGTGCCCAACGACCCCGCGTTCTCAGCTCACGACGTGATGCCAGACGTGCGCGCGTTTGTCGGCATTCCGCTGGTCACCCACGAAGCGGTCATTGGCGTATTGGTGGTTGTCAGCCGCACGCTGTTCAGCGAACAAGATGTCCGCGTGCTCAGCGCCATCTCCGACATTGCGGCTAATGCGATCCATCGCGCTGCACTGCACGAGCAGACCGAACGCGATGCGGCTGATCTCGCCCAGGCCTACGATGCGACGCTGCAAGGCTGGGCCCATGCGCTGGAGCTGCGCGATCAAGAGACCGAAGGGCATTCGCGCCGTGTGGTGCAACTGACCATCGATCTTGCGCAGGCGATGGGCGTCAGCGCAGGCGAGCTCGAACACATCCGGCGCGGCGCGCTCCTGCACGATATAGGCAAGATGGGTGTTCCCGACTCGGTGCTGCTCAAGCCAGGAAGCCTCAACGCACAAGAGTGGGAGCTGATGCGCCGACATCCTGAGTATGCCTACACGCTGCTTTCCCCGATCACCTATTTGCAACCTGCGTTGGATATCCCTTACTGCCACCATGAAAAATGGGATGGTACGGGCTACCCGTGCGGGCTGAAAGGCGAGGAGATCCCGCTCGCGGCGCGCATCTTTGCGATCGTGGATGTGTGGGACGCCTTGTGCTCGGATCGTCCCTACCGCCGAGCCTGGACGAAAGAACAGGTGTGTGTATACCTGCAAGCCCAGAGCGGCACGCATTTTGAGCCGCGAATTGTTGACGCCTTTTTCTCAATTTTATCCATAAGCGCTACTCCTCAACCCCGGATGCGCCCCAGATGAGGGGTAGGGGCGCAGCAGCCCCGGATGCGCCCCAGATGAGGGGTAGGGGCGCAGCAGCCCCGGATGAGTCTAGGGTGGGGATGCATGAGGTGCTGCTGCGCCCTTACGCCAAGGATTTTCTTCAGCATCACAGAGCAAAAGATGTGGGTAAAGATATGCCCCCGGTGGGAGAGGGGCAGGGGGTGAGGGGGTAAGGCTGGCACGTGCCTAAACCGACGCCGCGCCACGCGGGAAGGTGATCGTGACCGTGACCCCTGCGCGGCTCACGATCACGATGCTGCCGCGCAGCTGGCGCACCAGGTCGTGGACGAGGGTCATCCCCAGTGACGGAGGCTGAGCCACCGCTGCGTTGGGGGCGATCCCGACACCTCTGTCCCAGATTGTCAGGGTGAGTCTACCTGGGTCGGTGGCGCGCAGATCGATCCCGATCTCGCCAGGCTGCCCGTCCGGGAACGCATACTTCAGGCTGTTGGCCAGCAGCTCGCTGATGATCAGCCCGCACGGCACTGCCTGGTCCAGGTTCAGACAGATCCCATCGGCGGTGACCGATATCGTGACGTGACCGGTCGTCGCCTCATAGACCTGGGAGATCCGCGTGCCGAGTTGCTGGAAATAGAGCGCGGCGTTGATCGCGGCCAGGTCGCTGGTGCGGTAGAGCAGCTCATGGACGAGGGTCATCACCTCGACGCGCTGGCGGCTGTCGCGCAGCGCCGCCAGCGCCTGCGCATCGGTGACCTGCCGGCTCTGCAGCCGCAGCAGGCTCATCACCACCTGCAGGTTATTCTTGACCCGGTGGTGGATCTCCTTAAGCAGCACATCCTTCTCCTGGAGCATGTCGCGTACGCGGGTCTCGCTGGCTTGAAGCTCGCGCGTCTGGCGCTCCAGATCAGCATTGGCGCCTATGAGCGCTTCCATCGCCTGACGCAGCGTGGCCTCTGCCTGCTTGCGCGCGGTGATGTCCCGTGAGACCCCCAGCACCGTGGTGACCCGCCCCTGGGCGTCGGTGAGCAAGGTGGTCACGACCTCGGTCTGGATGATCGTGCCATCCTTGCACGGCTGCGCGACCTCGGTCGTCGTGCTACGCGCCGACTCATCGCCCGCTTCAATGGCGGCGATAAACGTGCGCAGATAGGTGGCGATGTGCTGCTGTGACTCCGGGGTCAGGGCGGCCGCCACGGGCTGCGCCATGACCTCGTCCGCCGTGTACCCACGCAGGCGCTGCACCGATGGGCTCACATAAGTGAAGCGAAAGGTCGCCACATCCAGGGTCCAGATCACATCAGCGCTATGCTCGGAGATCAGCCGGTAGCGCGCCTCGCTGGTGCGCAGAGCCTCTTCCATCTGCTTGCGCGCGGTGATGTCACGGCCGAAGACCGTGACCCCCATCACCTGCCCGGTCACACTGGTGATCGGACTCAGCCGATACTCCACCGTATGTGGCGTTACGGTGAAGCGCGTGGATGTCTCGATGCTGAACGGCCCGTGACGCATGGCCTGGTCGTAGTAGGCCTGCCACTCATCCAGGGCCGCCTGTGGCAACGCTGGTGTCAGCACGTGCTCACCTGGGGCCAGGCTCCGCCCGAGCGCCGCGCTGACGTTGCGGTGATACAGACGGTTGCCCACGATCAGCTGGTACTCGGCGTCCACCGACCAGATGCTGCCATCGGTGTTCTCGATCAGGGACTCAAGATTCTGCCGGCTCATGCGCAGCGCATCCTCGGCGCGCTTGCGCTCGGTGATGTCCGTGGTGACCACGATCACGTGCCAGTCCTGAAATGTGACCGGCACCGCGCTCACACTTGTCCAGACCACCTCACCACCCTCCTTCACGACGCCCGTCTCGACGTCGTAGATGGCCCGCTTCTCGGTGAACGCCCGTATACTGGCAAACTCCGCCGCCGGCATCGGCGTCCCATCTGGCCGGAGATAGCGGCGGGTGTGGTACGCGCCGGTCACCAGTTGCGCGTACGGCATGTCCAGAATCTGCTGCAGGGCCGGGTTCGTGAAGACGATCCGGCGTTCGACATTGAGGATGGACACGCCCACCGGGAGCAGCTCGAACAGCACGCGCAGCTTCGCCTCGCTCTCCCGCAGGGCGGCTTCGGCGCGCACACGCGCAGTGACATCAATCGAATTCGTCAGCAGGGCGTAGCCCACGCCCTGGGCGTCGGTCAGCACCTGATCAGCGATGAAGAAGGTGCGCTCCCCGGCTGGCAGCGTGAAGGAGACCTCATACTCCTCTGCGGCGTTGGTGGCGATGATGCGGCGGTTGCGCTCCAGATAAGTTTGGGCGATCTCGGACGGCAGCACGTCGGCGAGCGATTTTCCCACCAGTGTGTCCGGGGTCAGCCCAAACATCGCAGCGGCGCGTGCGTTGGCGAAGGTGTAGCGCCCCTCGGGATCGATGAGCAGCACGCCCCCAGCGAGCTTCTCCAGGATTGCCTGCGACTGCCACGCCGCCGACGCGATCTGCTCTTCCACGTGCGCCCGATCCACCATGAGGGCCAAAAAGTTTGCCAGGCTGCGTACCCATGGCACGAAGTGCGCGTCGAGGGGGACGGCCTCGGGGTGCGCCAACGCGAGGGTGCCGATCACACGTTCATGGATACGCATCGGCACGCAGACGAACGTCTGGATGCCAAGCTGGCGCAGGGGGGCGTAGGCATATTCTGGCCGATCCAGAGCCTGGGTTTCGATCACAGGCTGGCCGCTCTGGGCCACGACGCCGGAGAGGGTCTGGGTGACGGGCACCTGCGCGGGGATGGGGAGCGTGGAGATGCCGGTCGCCGCCACCATCTCCATCAGATGCTGCGGCTCGTCATAGTATTCGATGGCCACAATCGGAAAGCCGGTGCTGGCGCTCACCACCTGCACCACCGCGTGCAGCGCACTGCTGAGCGGATCACGCAGCGCAATTTCGGATAGCTGGTAGAGTGTGGCTATCTCCCGCTCCCGCACTTGCACGGCTGCCTCCACACGCGCCTGTTCACTGCGGCGCTGGACCGTCAATGCCCGCTCTGCTGCGGCCAGGTGCGCCCGCAAGGCACGATTCTCCCGAACAAGCTGTGTTCGTCGTGATCGTGATGGTGTCGCCATCATCCCTCTCCATGGTGGGTGGAAACGTAGGCCAACCGGGCTACACATCCACATTCCCAGAATCAGCCACCGGCAGAAAGATCGCGAAGGTGGTACCCTGGCCAACCCACGCTTGTGACGTGCAGGAGCGCACTAAAAAGTCGGGTGGGACGGGTATAAATCGGATCTGATCGCGCTCGAACGTGGCCAGTGATGCGAAGATATGGAAGATCAGCTTCCCTCCCGAGGTCGTCGTATTGGCCTTAAATCTGATCGCGGCCCTCCGTAATCCTTCACCGACCCTCAACCCCCTTGACGTGTTTTAGCAGAAGATATATGCTGATTACGGCATCGTGTCGTTTACCGTAATCGTTCTGTATGCCACACACAAGGGGAGTATGATGCACTCAACGATCCGCTCAAAGCTCACCCTTCTTCTTGTCGTCATGCTGCTTTTGACCTCTAGCGCAGGCTCTCACTCAGTTGTTGCCCAGCCAAGGGATCCCAGTGCATCCCTCACCTCCGCACCTTTTACGGTTTTTTTACCCCTCGTAGTCTCTCCAAGTGTACATGTCCCTTTGGAGTTGACCCCGTTTGATGCGAGTGTGAGCGACCTGGGCGGGCCTTCAAGCTGGGCAAGTAATTATGGGAAGACACCAGAGATTATCGTGGCCTCAAACGGCACGGAGCTAGATGTCTTGGCGCAGGACTATGATCCGAAAACTGCCTGGAGCGCCGTGTTATTGCATATTCGGCCCACCACAAACGGATATGAGATCGTCCAGACGCTCACCAACATACCCATGCTCGATCGTGTGATGGGCTTGGACATCGACGACTCTGGCAACCGCTATTACGCCACCGGTGTGGATGATTGAAGTTTAGACTAAATCCTCAGCCCGAATGTGCTGGATGTCAGTATCCTCCCTTGTGTAGGGCGCAGCGCAAATACCGCATCAGAACGCGATAAACTAATTATTGCAAGGTGGGCACACGACACTCAGCGTCCCAACTCTGCACTAATTCACACCGTGCGAACGGATCCCCGATAGGAACGCCAATGCGGTGAGCGATTTTGAACCGTTCTGGCCCAAATTAGTCTAAACATCAATGACTAGTATACTCCACCGATGTCGGTAGTCTTCGATCACCCATTACTCACACGGAGACCATCCCATGCGCCATCGCCGCCCGCCCATCCACGCCGCACTCACGTTCGGCCTGAGTACGCTCGCTCTGCTGGCATGCCTGGCGTTGCTCGTCCCGCCGGCCTTCGCGCTGTTTCAAAACGGTAGCTTTGAGGAGAATAACGGCAGCAGCACTGGCTGGACGAAATCGACCTTTCTCAACTACGGGCTCACGCTCGACGGCACGTCCGCGTTTATCAGCTACACCGGCCTCACACTCACACGCAACACGGCCAAGCTCATCCCAGGTGGATATTCCGTCACTGGTGCGAACATCGCCCGCGATACGGGCGGTATCGACCTCACCACAGTCGTTGGTTCGCCCAGCACCGCCCCCCTGTCCATCGCCGACCCAATTGTCGGCAACGTGGTCATGGTGCCCCGCTTCGGCAACTACGCCGTCCGCGTGAACTCGGATGGCAGCAATACAACTTCCCCTGGCTCGGGCAAAAATAACAACGCAAACACGCTCACTCAGCAAACCACGGTCAGCTCGAACGACGTTGACTCCAGAGACAACAAGATCCACGTCCGTTTCGCCTTCGCCCCGGTGCTCGAAAATCCGGGACACAGCAATTCTGATCAGCCCTACTTCTACATCAGTATCAAGAACCTCACCAAGGGCAATGCGCTGCTCTACGAGAACTTCAACTTCGCGGGTGAGGTGGGCGTGCCCTGGGTGTCTGTCAATTTCACAGGCATCCCCCCCGACCAAAACTATCCAAGTGGCACAACCATCTGGATGTACACCGCTTGGCAACTGGTTGACATCGCTCCCGGCAATGGCATGCTTGATGTCGGCGACACGATCGAGTTCGAGATCGTCGCCGCCGGATGCGCGCTGAACGGACACGGCGGCTACGTCTACGTGGACGCCTTCGGCGCATTCTTTCCCAGCGGCCTGAGCGTTGTCAACAGCGCCTCGCCCATCGTCACGGCGGGTCAGCCCCTGGCCTACGACCTCGTCTACTATAACAATGACGTGATTGACTATGCCGACACGGTGGTCACCTTCACCACCCCACCCAATACCACCTTCACCAGCGTCAGCGGCGCAACCTGCAGCACCACCCCAGCGGCAGGAAGCGCCGTCCTCGTCACCTGTACCATCGGCACCCTAGCGGCCGGTGCCAGTGGCACCTTTAAGGTCGTGGTTACGGTTGACCCGGCTGCGGCGACCGACCATATCACGCATATCACGGCCGGCAACTACTCGATCAGCGCGACCGGCTTCTCACCCGTGATTGGTGGGGCGATCACCACCGCGATCACCACAAACGAGACCAACGCCTACCTAATTGGCATGTCAACCAACCCCGGCACACTGCTCCCGGCCTTCAACCCGAACTGGCTCAGCTATCAGGTCAACGTCTCGAATATCAGCAGCATCGACATCATCCCGACCCTCGCGGGAGTGGCCCCCCCCCCGCCTTTGGCCCCCGCCTTTGTCACGGTTAATAGCGTGGCCCCCACCAGCGTAGGTGGCCCCGTGACGGTGAGCGGCCTCGTCATTGGCGATAACGTCATCCCCGTGATGGTTACGGCCCCAGACGGATCCACAACCAAGACCTACACCGTCCACGTCAACGTCGCGCCCCCGGTGCCGGTGATCAACTCCCCGACGGCGGGTGAGAATACCAGCAGCAAGCGCCCGCCGATCAGCGGCACCGGCGAGGCCGGGGCCACCGTCACCGTCACCGAGGGCGGCAGCCCCATCTGCAGCACCACCGTGATTGCAGACGGCACCTGGGCCTGCACACCGTCCGCAGATCTGCCCGATGGTGTCCACACCATCAGCGTCACCCAGACGGGCACCTCGAATAACACATCGTCCGCCGGAACCCGCAGCTTCACCGTAGACTCGACTCCGCCGACCGCGCCGATCATCAGCGCCCCGGCGGAAGGTGAGAACACCAGCAACCCGCGCCCGGCGATCAGCGGCACCGGCGAGGCTGGCGCGACCGTCACCGTCACCGAGAACGGCAACCCCATCTGCACCGCGCTCGTGGCCAGTGACGGCACCTGGACATGCACGCCGACCAGCGACCTGGGCAAGGGCGTCCATAATTTCAGCGCCACCCAGAAAGATCCGGCGCTTAACGAATCGCCGCCCGCCGGAACCCGCAGCTTCACCGTCCAGCCTTCCCTACCGTCCGACCTCGAAGTCACCCAGACCATGCAGATGGCCAGCCTGACCCATCTGACTCTGGGGATCACAGTGCGCAACAACGGCCCGAACGCCGTGACCGGCGCGGTACTCAGCGACACCTTCCCGGCCACGCTGACCGGCCAGGTCTGGAGTTGGACCTGTACCGGCACGGCATGTAGCGCGGCCAGCGGGACGGGCAACCTAAGCGCGACTCTGGGAACCCTAGCCGTAGATGGAACCGTCACCTACACGGTGACCGGCACCCTAGCCAACTGGTCCTACTGGACAAACACGGCGAGCATCGCCGCGCCGGGCGGGATCACCGAAAGCATCATCACGAACAACAGCTCAACCGTCGGCCGCTACCAGATCCTGCTACCGATCGTCTACGGAAAATCATAGCGTCTTTCCATGCGTGGTAGCGCGATCAAAAAGGCGGGGCTTCGGGAATACCGAAGCCCCGCCTCGTGCGAGGGCAAACGCCAACGGCCAAAGACGCGGGGGCGCTATGTCGCCCCTACCGCGCCCCAACCCGCTGCGCAAACGCGCCGACGCGCTTAGCCGTATCCACCATCAGCGGGTTACCGTGGCCAAAGCATGCAATCTGCGGCTCCAGGCGAGCCACCCGGCGTAGTGAGCGGATGTTCTCGGCCATATCGTAGGTGAAGGCGGCGAAAGGCAAGCGCATCCCGGTGGGGAAGCGCATAATCACATCGCCCATAATGATCACCCGCCGCTCCGGGTGCCAGAAGGCCAGGTGGCCAGGAGCGTGACCGGGCGTGGCGATCACCTGAAGGCCGCCGAAGACCTCATGCAGCATCTCGCCATCGCGCAACTCGCGAGCCACCAGCACCCGCGAGTAGAATGTCTGCCCCCTCGGACGCATCAGCCGGGCCACGCCACGCAAGCTCCCAAGCGACGGCAGCGGCACCGGGATTGCGCCCTCAATCACCGGGCGCTCCAGACGCGAGGACCAGACCTCGGCACCCGTAGCGTGTACCAGAGCCGACAGGGCACCCACGTGGTCGGGGTGGGCGTGCGTGATCAAGATGCGCCGCACATCGCCCGGCGCGAAGCCAAGCGCACCGATCTGCCGCAGGATCGCCCCAGCCGCAATCGACACACTGGCATCAATCAAGGTCAGCCCATCACCCTCGGTGATCAGATAGACCCGCCCGACCGGCAGGCCGGTGAATGTGTAGAGATCAGGCACGATCCGTCGCATCGCAATAATTCCTCCCTACAAAAAACACCAGCGGGCTTCGCCTCCGCGCCCTTCGCGCCCTCCGCGTTCGCGCCCTCCGCATTCCAAACGCCCTTCGCGCCCTCCGCGTTCGCGTCGTTCGCCCCATTTCGCGCCCTCCGCGATCCAAACGCCCTTCGCGCCCTTCGCGATCCAAACGCCCTCCGCGCCCTTCGCGTTCGCGTCGTTCGCCCCATTTCGCGCCCTTCGCGATCCAAACGTCCTTCGCGTCGTTCGCCCCATTTCGCGCCCTCCGCGATCCAAACGCCCTTCGCGCCCTCCGCGATCCAAACGCCCTTCGCGCCCTCCGCGATCCAAACGCCCCCTACTCCGCGACGCCCACCCGCGACCCGACAAAGGCCCCGCTCTCCAGTTCATCGAGGATGAACAGCGCCACGTCAGCCTGCGCGATCCGCGTGCCCCCCTCGGGGAGGTAGTCCCGCTCGGCCCGGTAGCCGCCCGTGCCCGCGCCGGACATAAGCGTCGGCGGACAGGCCAGCGTCCAGCGCGCGCCCGAGGCCAGCAGCAACTCGTAGGCGCGCAGGTGTTCCGCCGAGATCGCGTGCAGCGGCGGCGGATAGCCCGGCGCATCGCGCAGCAGCGTCTCGGCGGCGTCCTGAAGGATACCGTCGGCGGCCACAGCCACGATCCGCCGCACCCCGGAGGCCGCCATCCCCGCCAACATGGCGGCCATCCCGAGGCTGATCACATCCCGGCTCGCGTCCAGCCGCCCCGGTCCGATGCAACTCACCACGGCATCATGCCCAATGATCGCCGCCGCCACCGCATGCGCGTCGCGCACATCGCCGGAGACAACGGCCAGACACCGGTGGCTCAACGTCAGGTGGGACGGGTCGCGCACCACGGCCATCACCGTATGCCCGCGCGCCAGCGCCTCGGCCAGCGCCCGCCCGCCCAGCCCGCCCGTGGCCCCAAATAAGACGATCCGCATACGAGTCCTTCTGGGTTCTGATTTCTTGCCGCTCATCATAGCAGAAGACGTTCAGGCGCGGGGCGCACAACACCCGATTACCAGGGCGGTTGCAACGTCGCCTCCGGCGGGGGTTTGGGGGTAGCTTTGCCACCCCCCATAGGCATTAAGCTTATCCGGCACAACTGGCGGTCGCTGCGAGAAAACGCTGGTAGAGATTGGGCTTCTTTTTGCGGGG
>CAISPW010000133.1 GCA_903887465.1 uncultured Oscillochloris sp.
AAAAACCAACAAAAAGCGAGGTCTGGGGCGCAGCCCCGAGGACTTTGCTCATGCCCTGCCTAAGGCGTGCTTCAGAATCGACCATTTCCGCTTGACTGTCCTGCGATGAGGCGACGAGGCGATGCCGCGCTCCTATCGCCTCATCGCCTCGCCGCTCTATCACGAGGACGGTCAAGATTGCAGCGTCGACTCTAGGCCATGCCTACGTTAGTTCGCCCAGCGCAACGGGGGCGCGGTGCATAGTGCGCCGCGCCCTCGTTGCGCTATCTCTTTGTTCGCTGTTTGCCGCCCCGCAGCACATCGACGAGATCCTCAAGCGAGAGGTTCGAACTCTGCTTGGGCGGAGCCTTGGGGGTGCCGCAGAGCAGCAGGCGGTGGCTCGGGTGCAGGTACCAATCGGCCTGGCTATCGAGACGCATTAGGTCGTGGTAGATGGCCTCAAGATCGACATCGGAGCGCTGCTGGGCCGCCACGCCCATATAGCCCCGGCGGTCGCGGTAGGCATAGAGTACGGCACCTTGACGGTAGGCCAGTCGGCTGGATCCACCGTCATCGCTCTGCATCGCGATGCCCAGGCCCCAGCGCGTGGGGAACTCCAGGCGGCGGGCGAAGGCGCGCTCTAGGCGGATCTGGCGCGACTCGTGCGCGTACCAGGCGTCTAGGTTGGGCAGCATGGCTTGAACCACGTGGTGGGGGCGGTTCGGGAAGAGGGTGTTGTAGCCGCCGATCAGGTCGTTGATATTGAAGAAGACTGGCTGCCGACCGGGGGACGCCTCGGCGTGATCAATGCGGGTGACCTGATCGACGACGCGCAGCAGCGCTTCGTTCGCGGGGGCGAGTTCGCGGCGCACGAGCTCGGCGGCGCTGAGGGTGTGGTCGTTCGAGTGGTGGTGATCGAAGCGGCCACCGCCGGTATCAACGTGTACAATCTCGGGGTCGGAGTCGACGGGCAGATCATCGAGGGTGCTTCCGGCGGGGACAAACAGGAGGTCGGCGTCTTTCGCGGTGCCGAAGCGCACCAGGATCCAGATTGCGGCCAGACAGTCGAGATCGGGGGAAAGGTGTCCTACAATTCTCTTAGGCGTAACCAAACTGGGCGTACTCACATTCTAGGTTGATATCAAACAGTTGCGGGGTCAAGTGTACCAGACGGCTTAACGCGGAGTCAATGCTCAATGCGCGATGATAACCTTCAGGCGCTCCACGCACCCTACGCCGATTTGCTGCGGGCTGCGCTGGATCTGGCGACCCCGGCGGGCGCGCGGGTCGCTGTGGATATGGGCTGCGGGCCGGGGCTGAAGGCCGGCTGGCTGGCGGGCCGCATGGCTGCGGGCGGGCTGCTGCTGGGCGTCGATATCGACCGGGCCGCTGTGGCGGCTGCGGCCCGCCAACGCCCTGGGGGTTGGCTGGTCGCGGACGCACGCGATATGCCAATGCGGGCGGCCTGTGCCGAGATCTGCTGGTGTGTGGCCGCACTGGATCTGTTCGAATCCCCACACCTAGCCCTGTCCGAGGCGCGACGTATGTTGTGCCCTGGCGGCACCCTGGTGGTGGCGGCGGCCACGCAGCTTTGGGCGCGCCCACGGCGCTGGCCGGCCGCGCTCTACGCCGCATGGGCGGGCCAGGCCATGCCGTCGCCCGCCGACGGGCTGGGCGATGGCATGGCTGATTCGCTGGTCGCCGCAGGCTTTGCGGATGTGACGCTGTGGGCCTACCTGCTCGACCCGCCCGGTATCGGCCTGGCCCGCGCGGCGCTGCCCCTGGCTGGGTGGGAATGGCTGGCAGCGCGCCTGGATGGTCTGCTCTCGCCCGATGAACGGGCCGCATGCGCGGAGGCCGAGGCGCTGGCGACGCCGGACCCGCTGCCGCTGCTACTGGTGGCGGTGGGCGCTGCCCTGTAGGGCAGGGCGAGGGCCATATTTCGAGGGCTGTGCCCCAGACCGCGCTTTTTGGTGCTGTCTGGCGAAAAATCTGCCCAGCAGCAACAAAAGAAGATCGTCCGGGGATGGTGAATCCACCCCCAAAACTCTGTGTTGGCGGCATAACAAGCGTGTTATAATCTGGCCAAACTCAGACAGCGCAAGGAGCGATCAATGAGCGACCAGCAGATGCCGTGGGAGCGGGCCGGCATGAACGCGGCTTGGTACGAGAATCAGCCCTTCGATGTAGGGATGCGCGTGGCGATCACCGACGGGATCTGGCGCACGCGCACGGGTGCCGCGACTGGGCGGGTGGTTGGATTCGACGCCAGCGGGCCGCTGCCGGGCGAGGACTTTATCCGCGTGCTTGTGCAGCCTGACGCGCCGACGGTGGCAATCGTGGCCATCCCGCCGGCGGCCCTCGATATAGAGGATGGCTCTGAGCTGAACGGCATTGCCCAGACTCTGCTCACCGGCGCGGAGCAGTCGCTAACGCCCGAGCAGTTTGATAAGCTGCTGCACTGGCTCTGCGGGGACGCCTGCAAGGAACTGATCGCCACGCCTACGATCCGGCGTCAGCGCATCCGCGCCGGGGCCGTCTACATCCCCGGCCTAGTGCTGCCTGAGTTGGCGGCGCTGGCGGCGGAGCGGCTGGGCCAGCCCGCGCCTGCGAGTAAAGTCGAGCGGCACCGCTCGCCCCAGTAACGCAGATCTGAACTACGTCTCCTCTATTGAGCGCGCATCACCTCAATGGCGGCAATGATCTGCGGGTCGTTGTCGGGGGCGTAGCGCCACCACTCAGCGTCCAGGGTGCGGTCGGGGATCACGCCACGGCCTTCGATCATGGTGCCGTCGGGCAGCGTGTAGGCCACCTCGGCCAGCAGGACGCGCGAGCCATCCTCGAAGTCGTAGGTGTAGAGGTTCTCGGTGTTGCCGGCGCTGGGCATGCCGACCACCTTCGCCCGCCCGAGTACCTGCATGCCGGCGGCGAACATCTCGGCCGCGCTGACCGTCTCGGGGCCGATGAGTATGGTCAGCGGCACATCGGCCATGCCGGGGATCAGCTTGCCCTCGGGGATGCGCTGATCCTCGCTCTCGCTGCGCCCGCTGGTACTGCCGATCACTCCGCCATTGTGGAAGAGGGCGATGGTGTTGCGCATGAGGTGGACGTAGCCGCCCGAGTTGGCGCGCACGTCGATCACGAGGCCGGTCAGGGGACCGGCGGCGAGCAGCCCCTCGACGGCCTGGCGGACGTGGGTATCGACGGACTCGACGTAGAAGCTGGGGATGGTGATCAGGCCAACGCTGCTG
>CAISPW010000134.1 GCA_903887465.1 uncultured Oscillochloris sp.
CGCCGTTCGCGATCCAACCGTCCGGATTCGCGTCGTTCGCCCGCCTTCGCGCCGTTCGCGATCCAACCGTCCGGATTCGCGTCGTTCGCCCGCCTTCGCGCCGTTCGCGATCCAACCGTCCGGATTCGCGTCGTTCGCCCGCCTTCGCGCCGTCCGCGATCCAAACGCCGTCCGCGATCCAAACGCCCTTCGCGATCCAGACGCCGTCCGCGATCCAGACGCCCTTCGTGTCCTTCGCAGCCCGTCCCGAGGTGGCAATGGCCTTCGCCGGATTCTCAACCGATACCCTGGTCGGCCTGCCGCCCGAGCTGTTCAGCGAGGTGCTGCCAGCCATCACGCTCGCCAGCGAGCTAAAGGTCACGCTGCATATCTTCTACCGGCTGAGCCGCCAGCGCGGTGCCCCACGACGGCTGAACTGGGATGAACTGCTGGCCGATACGACGCTGCGCCGCTCGCTGCGGGCCGTCTCGAAACTGCGCCCGATCGAGGATCTGCTGGCCGAGGGGCTGGACGCGGCGGTGCATCGGGGCAGCCTGCTGCACCTGGCCGTGCCCGCCGATGGGCGGGTGAACAACTGGTACCTGGTACACACCCTGGCCAATCGGGCCTGGGCCGAGGAGATGGCCCTGGCCCGTGCGATTCTTGCCCCCAACGCTGCCCCGGACGAGCGGCCCGGGCTGATCAGCCTTTACGAGCAGAATATCGGCCTTGTGCCCCCCATGCTGGTGGACGAGCTGCGCGAGGCCGAGGATCGCTACCCGCGCGAGTGGATTGAGGAGGCGATGCGCGAGGCGGTGCGGGCAAATGCTCGCTCGTGGCGCTATATTCGCAAGGTGCTGGAGAGGTGGGATACCAATGGGCGACACGATGCGCCGAATCGCGCTGGGCGACCTATCGATATCGAGAAGTATACCGGCGGACAGCTCGGTGGACTCTACCGACGCGGCGGCGACGAGTCCGATCTCTGAGAGTCCCGGCGACCCGAACTGCCCCACATGCAAGGGCGCCGGGTTCTACGTGCACGATGTTCACTATGGCGACCCGGGCTTCAGCCGGCTGATCAGGTGCCACTGCAAGGACGACGAGATCCAGCAGCGCCGCAGCCAGAAGTTGCTCCAGATCAGCAACCTTGAGCCCTTCCGCGATAAGACCTTTGAGAACTTCGACCGCAGCGTCCCTGGGGTCAGCCGAGCCTTCACCCGCTCGCTCGATTACGCCAGCAACCCGCGCGGCTGGCTGGTACTCTATGGCAACTACGGCTGCGGCAAGACGCACCTGGCGGCCGCTATCGCCAATCAGGTTCTCAAGCTGAACTACCATGTACTCTTCACCGTCGTGCCGGATATCCTCGATCATCTGCGCTCCACCTTCGGCCCAACCAGCGAGGTGGCCTATGATGAGCGATTCGAGCAGATCCGCAATGCGAAGCTGCTGATCCTCGACGACCTGGGGACCGAGAACGCCACGCCCTGGGCCAGAGAGAAGCTTTACCAGATTATTAACCACCGCTATAATTATGCTCTGCCGACCGTGATCACCAGCAACCGCGATCCCAAGCAGATCGACCCGCGCATCATCTCGCGCATGGAGGATGTGGTCCTCTGCCCCGAGCGGATTATGATCGATGCGGGCGACTACCGCCGCCTAACGACCGAGCAGCGCAGCGGCTCCCGCAAGCGCAAGCCCGATGGTCGCTCCGGCGGGGCCGGAACACGCAACGGATAGGGGCGCATCCATTTCTGTGTCACCCTGAACGCCAGCGAAGCGGCTGCCAGGGGTACGGAATAGATGCTTCGCAACGCTCCGCATCACATCCCCGGATGTTGTCCCGGCGACCATTTCGTACTCAGCATGACACGTTCTAGATTGTTTTCAGATTAGGAAGAAAGCACGACCGCATGGTGAAGCATTTTCTCTCCGTGACTGACCTGAGCCGGGCCGAGGCCGAGGCGCTGCTCGACCGGGCCTCGGCCCTGAAGGCCGCGTGGCACATCGGCGGCAGGGGCGTCCACCCGGGCCTGCCGCTCCAGGGGAAGACCCTGGCCCTGGTCTTCGAGAAGCCCTCGCTGCGCACCCGCGTGGCCTTCGAGGCCGGGGTGACCCAGCTCGGCGGGCACCCCAGCTACCTGTCCGCTAACGACATCGACATGGGCGGTCGCGAGAGCGTGCCCGATGTGGCCCGCAACCTGAGCCGCTGGGTGCAGGCGATCGCCGCCCGCGTGTTTAAACATAGCACCGTCGAGACCCTGGCCCGCTACGCCACGGTGCCGGTGATCAACGCCCTCTGTGACGTGGAACACCCTTGCCAGGCTCTGGCCGATATGCTCACCCTGCGCGAGCGCTTCGGGCGCACCCAGGGTCTGAAGTTGGCTTATGTGGGCGATGGTAACAATGTCTGCAACTCGCTGATGCTGCTCGGCGCGATGCTCGGGGTGAGCGTGGCGGTGGCCGCGCCGCCCGACTATCGGCCCGACCAAGAGTTTGTCGAGCGGGCTGAGGCGCTGGCAGCCGAGAACGACGCCACGATCACCATTACCACCGCGCCGGGCGAGGCCGTCGGGGGTGCCGATGCCATCTATACCGACGTGTGGACCTCGATGGGCCAAGAGCACGAGTCGGCCCGCCGCCGCCCCGCCTTCCAGCCTTACCAGGTGGACGCGGCGCTGCTGGCCCAGGCCAGCCCGCATGCGGTGGCTATGCACTGCCTGCCCGCCCATCGCGGCGAAGAGGTGACCGCCGAGGTGATCGATGGCCCGCGCTCGGTGATCTTTGACCAGGCGGAGAACCGCCTCCATGTGCAGAAGGCATTGGTGCTGACGCTTCTCGGATTGTAGATCATACATTGTGGAAGGGGCGGAGGGTCTGGGAAGGCCCAGACCCTCCCCAGACCCTCGTAACTAGGCTAAAACGCTATGGCAGGAAACCGCGCAATCTTTGAGCGAGCGATGGAGCAGAGCCGCGAGTCTGCGCGCGGCGGGCGCTGGGACGATTCTCTCAAAAGCGCAATCCGTGCGCTCCAGGAATTTTCCCAGGACACTGACGCACGGATCGCCGCCGCTGTGGCCCTGTTCAACACCGGCAAGCTTGACCGCGCCCTGCAGATCTTTGACGATCTGCGGGCCGCCGATCAGAATAACCCGTTCTTCGTCGGCTACATCGCCCAGTGCCACGCTCGCCAGGGGAACCCGGACGCTGCGGTGTCTAGCTATCGCAGCCTGGCCGACATGCATATCACCCAGCGCCGTCCGGCCCAGGCCGTCGACCCGCTGCGCGAGTTGCTCACCCTACGGCCCAACCTCGACGATGATCGGCGTAAGCTGGCGCGGCTCTACGAAGATCTGGGGGCGGTGCGCGAGGCCGCCGGTGAACACCTGACCATCGCCCACCACCTCTATGATGCGCAGCAGTTCGATGCCGCCGCTGAGGTGGCGGAACTCGCCCTGCGGCTCGACTCGAACTCCCGCGAGGCCAAGGATCTGATCGTCACCCTGCGCGACGCCATGGCCCGCGCCGCCGGGGTCAGCGCCCCGTCCGCCGCTACCCCCACGCCCGGTAGCAGCGAGCCGCGTGCGAGCAGGGGCGGGATGACCAGCGCCCTCCGCTCGCAGCAGTTCCAGGTCGAAAAGCTGATCGAGCAGGCGATCAAGAAGCAGGAGGCCGGCGACGCCAACGGCGCGGCGGAGTTGTACGAGCAGGCCATCGAGGCCGGGCTGGAGCGCGCCGATGTACTCTACTCCCTCGGCCTGATCTACCAGGAGCGCGGCGACCATCGGGCGGCGGTCGGCGTGCTCAACCGCGCCGCCACCGACCACGAGTACGCCCTCTCGTCGCACTTCGCCCTCGGCCAGAGCCACCGCGAGCTCGGCCAGTTGCCCCAGGCCGCCCAGGAGTTCGAGCAGACTATCGGGCTGGTGGACCTGGAGTCGATTGGGCGCAGCGAGGCCGACGACCTGATCAACATGTATGAGTCGGCGGCGACGATCTACTCTGAGATCGGCGACATCGCCCGCGCCGCCGCCCTCTACTCGACCCTGGGCATCTTCCTGGAGAGCAAGCGCTGGGGCCGCGACCGGGCCGCCGAGTTTAAGCAGCGCGCCAAGGAACTCTCCGAGCGCAACATGTTCGCCAAGCTGCGCACCCTCGGCACCGGCTCGCTCACCCCGCAGCCCGGCCCGGACGCGCCCTCGCTCCCCGAGGAGCAGATGCCCGGCAGCTGGGGCAAGATCCGCCCGATCACCGACTTCCTGCGCAGCGACCGCCCCACCACCACCGGCAATCTCAGCGAGTATCCCCCGATCAAGCCGATCTCCGAGCCGATGCTCATCCTTGAGACCATGCCGACGATCACGGCACCGAACTTCGCGCCAGCCATTAAGCTTGATACCAGCGGCCTACAAGACGCCGCAATCAACTGGGTGAACCTCAGCGATACGTACCTTGAGCAGGGGCTGATCGAGGCATCCCTCGACGCATGCCTTGAGCTGATCCGGGTCAATGTGGACTATTTGCCCATCCACCTGCGCATGGGCGAGATCTATGAGCGCCAGGGTCGGCCCGAGGAGGCTCTGACAAAGTATCAACTGCTGATTGATACCTACCGGGTGCGCAATGAGCCCGAGCGGGCAATCGATGTCTACTTTCGCTTCATCGAGCTCTCGCCCGATACGGTCAACGCCCGCTCGCGCCTGGCCGAGATCCTCAAAAACGCCGGTCGGATCGATCAGGCGGTCGATCAGTTGCTCCACGTCGCCAACAGCTACTACCGGCTCGGCCAGACCAACAAGGCGCTGGAGGAGTACCGCCGCCTGCTCCAGTGGGCGCCGAAGAGCCGCGATGTGCATAGCCAGTATGGCCTGGCCCTGCTGAAGCTGGAGCGCTTCGAGGCCGCCCTCGGCGAATTCCGCAAGGCGCTGGAGCTCGGGGCCTCCGATGATCTGATCGCCATCGCTCGGCTGAATATGACCCTGGCACTCATGGGCGACCAGCCCGCCGCCGTGTGGGATTCGCTGGCTACCTTGCTCGATCAGATCAAGCAGCGCCCCCAGGAGTTCAGCCACGTCCAGTCTGAGTATCGCTCGGCCCTGCTGATCTCCGACGCGGGGATCCTGCACTATATCCTGGCGATTATCCAGCAGGACTCCGGGCAGCATAACTCGGCCCTGATGGAGCTAGAGCAGGCCCAGGCCATGCTCGATGACAACGCCGACCCGCTGCTGCACCCGGTGCTGATCTACCAGGCCGCCGCCGATAGCTACATCGCTATGGGCAACGCCGAGGAGGCTCTGGCCCAGTTGCGCAAGGGCCAGGCGGTGGCCGGGCGCAGCCCGACCGACCCGAATATTAAGCACACCTTCGCTGTGCCCCTGGCCAAGGGCGAGTTGGCCCGGCGCATGGCCGAGGCATACGCCGCCAGCGACGACCTCGCCGGTGCCGAACAGTCGCTCGTCGAGGCCAAGCAGCTTGTGCCCTACGACCGGGCCATCCACACCAAGCTGGCCGATGTCTACTTCCGCCAGGGCAAGCTCACCGAGGCGCTGGCTCAGCTTGAGGAGTTGGCATCCTACTACGAGGATCGCCAGCAGCTCGACCGGGCGATCGAGATGCTGGACTATGCGCTCAAGCTGGCACCGAACCATATCACGATTAGCGGGCGGCTGGCCCGCATGCAGCTACGCCGTGGCTACCTCGATAAGGGCGTGGATGGGCTGATGCGCGCCGCCGAGCTGCAGCGCAAGGCCGGTCAGCTCAAGGACGCCGTCGCCTCGCTCCAGGAGGCCGCCCAGGTTCACTGGATGCTCAGCGAACACGAGAAGGCCCGCCATGTCTACGACAAGATCGTCCAGATTGCGCCAAATGATGTCGAGGCCCGCCAGTGGCTGGCCCTGATGCACACCCTCGCCCGCCGCACCGGCGAGGCTGTGGCCGAGAAGAAGCAGATCGCCCGCATCTTCGCCCAGCAGCGCGACTACGATGGCGCAATCGCCGAGCTACACCAGATCATCGGGCTTGACCAGAAAGACCTCGACGCCTACTTTTTCCTGGGCGATATGCTCATGCGCCGCGAGGAGTACAACCAGGCCGTACAGCTCTACGGGCGCATGCTGAAGATGGAGGGCGTCGAAAGGGAGCGCGTCGAGGCCCTGGCCTCAGCCGCAGCCCGCATGCTCCAGCAGCGCCAATCGCAGACAAAAAGTTAGGGCGATGGATCTCGCACGCCTCTGGTCGCGGCTCAACCCGCTCACCTCACCGTTCGCGCTTCTCGACATCCTGATCGTCGCCGTTCTCTTCTACTGGATCTTCGGCGTGATCCGTGGCACGCGCGCGGTCCAGTTGCTACGCGGCATGGGAGTCGTGCTGGTGGCAGCCTTTGTGGTGGGTACGGTGGCCAACGGCCGGCTCACAACCCTCTCGTGGCTGCTGAGCAATATTATTAACCCGACCCTGATCGTCGGCGTGCCGGTGCTGTTTCAGCCCGAGTTGCGCCGAGCCCTGGAGAGCCTGGGCCGATCAAGCAACCTGATGGGCCGCCCCTTCGGCGGGGCGAACCGCTCGGAGTTGCTGGAGACGCTCACCGTGATCTGTCGCGCGGCCGCGCAACTCTCGCAGCAGGGCGTGGGTGCCCTAATCGTGATCGAGCGCACCACCCAGCTCCAGGAGTACGCGGATCGCGGGATCATGCTCGACTCACGCATCTCCGCACCACTGCTGCTGAACATTTTCTACCCGAACTCGCCGCTCCACGATATGGCCGTGATCGTGCGCGGCACCCGTATCCTCGCGGCCAATGTGGTGATGCCCCTGAGCGAAGATGTGATCGGCCCGCGCCGCTACGGTACCCGCCACCGCGCCGCCAAGGGTATCAGCGAGCAGACCGACGCGATCTCGGTGGTGGTCTCGGAGGAGACGGGCGCGATCTCGCTGGTGAGTGACGGGCGGATGGCGAGCTACTTGAACGAGTCGCGCCTGCGTAGCATGCTTGCCAGCCTGCTGCGGGTGCCTCTGGATGAGGAGAAGAAGTCTGCCCAGCGCTAAAGGTCTTTCTCTATGACATCTCTCCGCGCCACGATGCTGCGGGCAGTCCTTGCTCTTGGCCTGAGCTTCTCCCTTTGGGCCTTTGTCTCGTTCAGTCAGAATCCCGAGGAGTTGGTGCCTTTCGAGGGGCTCACCCCCCAGGTGATCGGCCTGCGCGGCGATCTGGTGATCGTCGATGCTAACGGCATGCCTAGCCCCACCCTTCCCAGCATCGATGTCGCCCTGCGCACCGACCGCAACCAGCGCACCGAGCTGCGCCCGGTCGATATCCGCACGGTGGTTGACCTGAGCGGATTCGCCGCCGGAGAGCATATTGTGCCGGTGAATGTGCAGGCCACCCGCAGCACAATCTCGTTCACGGTGCCCGCCGATGGGGTTACGCCTTCGGCGATTCCGATCCGGCTTGAGGAGGTGATCAGCGCGACGGTGCCGATCGACCTGAAGGTCGCCGGGAACCTGCCGTTTAGCTTCGAGCGCGGCGACCCGCAGATCACCTTCAACGGCGTGCCGATCTCCCAGCTGCGGATCGATGGCCCGCAAAACCGGGTGCAGCGCGTGGTCACGGCCCAGACCACGGCCAACATCGAGCAGCTGCGAGCCAGCTACCAGGCTCCCCTGACCCTGGAGGTGATCGACGCAAACGGGCAGCCCGTGGACGGCGTGCAGATCAGCCCGGCCACGGTCAATGTCCGCATTCCGATCACCTCGGTGGTGGGCCTCAAGCTGGTGCCGGTTGAGGCCACGATCAGCGGGCTGCCCGCGCCGGGCTACGCGATCACGTCCGTGCAGGTGAACCCGCCCCTGATTGCGCTGACCGGCAGCTCCGGCCCCCTCGACGCCGTGGCCGTGCTGCGGAGCGAGCAGATCGACATCGCCGGGGCGCGCAGCTCCCTGGTGCGCGAGTCCCGCGTGATCTTTCCCGTCGGCACTTCGCCACAAATCGGCGAGCCTGCCAGCGCGCAGGTGACGGTGCAGATCGCTCCTGTGGATTATGCGTTTCGGGTGGCCCTGCCCGCCCAGGTCGTCTTGACCGGGGTTGGCGATGGACTGACGCCCAGTGTCACCCCGGACGTTGTCTCGGTGACGATTACCGGCAGCAGTTCGCTCCTCGTGCAACTGGCCCAGCAGCGGGTGCAGGCCAACGTAAACGTCAGCGGGCAGAGGGCGGGCAGCTACCAACTGCCCGTCACCGTGAACCTCCCCGATGGTCTGCGCCTCGTGGGAGAACCGCCCACGGTGACGGTGGTGCTGCGCGCACCGCCGCCAGCGCCGACCGCCACGCCCACGGTCGGCCCAACAACCGATGTGACCACTTCCCCGCCTGCGGTCACGGGGACGCCTGCGGTCGTAGGGACGCCTGCGGTCGTAGGGACGCCTGCGGTCGTGGAGACCGCCACGCCGACCACGGTTGAGCCAGCGACGCCAGAGCCACCCCCCCCTGAGACTCCGCCGCCAACTGTAACGCCGTGACCATGAAACGGGGAAGAGGGAACCGCAAACGTCGCATAACCGAGACAGTGCCCCATCCGCAAGCCAGATCATCGTGTGTTCAGTATTGTATGGCCGCTACGGCCGAGAAGGAGACAGAGCGTGACCGAGCAACTGGGTACTGCCACCCGCCCACTGCGCGTCGCCATCGTGGGCGCCGGCCCCGCCGGATTCTACGCAGCAGAGGCGCTGCTCAAACAGAAGGATCTGGTCGTCCACATCGATATGTTTAACCGGCTGCCCACCCCCTACGGGCTGGTGCGCGAGGGCGTCGCCCCCGATCACCAGTCCATTAAGGCCGTGACCCGCGTTTACGATAAGGTGGCCGCCACACCGAACGTGCGCTACTTTGGCAACGTCACCTTTGGCCGCGACATCGGCCACGAAGACGTGAAGCAGCTCTACGACCAGGTCGTCTACGCCGTGGGCGCGCAGTCCGACCGCAAGATGGGTATCACCGGCGAGGATCTGGACGGCAGCTTCCCAGCGACGATCTTCGTGGGTTGGTATAACGGCCACCCCGACTACCGCGATCTGGAGTTCAACCTCTCGCACGAGCGAGTGATGGTGGTGGGCAACGGGAATGTGGCCATGGATGTGGCGCGCATCCTGGCGACCGACCCCGACGACCTGGCGAAGACCGATATCGCCGACCACGCCCTGGAGGCGCTGCGCAAGAGCAAGGTGCGTGAGGTGATGATGCTGGGGCGGCGCGGCCCGGCCCAGGCGGCCTTCACCAACCCCGAGTTGAAGGAGTTCGGCGAGCTCAAGGGCGTGGATGTGATCATCGACCCGACGGATATGGTACTCGATGAGGTGAGCGAGACATCGCTCAACGACGACAAGACCTCGCGCAAGAACGTCGAGTTGATGCGATCTTACGTTGAGCGGAGCACCACGGGGGCCGCCCGGCGGATCGTGATGAAGTTCCTGGTCTCGCCGGTGGGCGTGATCGGCTCCGGCGGCAGGGTGGCGGCCGTGACTATGGAACACAACGATCTGAAGCAGGCCGCCGACGGTAGCCTCCGGGCCATCGGCAGCGGCAAGTACGAGACGCACCAGTGCGGGATGATCCTGCGCTCGGTGGGCTACCGTGGCTCGCCCATCCCCGGCGTGCCCTTCAGCGACTCCTCGGGCACCATCCCGAACGTGGCTGGGCGGGTGTTCCACAACCGCGACGAGGTACTGCCTGGCGAGTATGTCGTCGGCTGGGCCAAGCGCGGCCCGTCCGGCATCATCGGCACCAACAAGCCCGACTCGGTCTCGACGGTATCCTCAATGCTGGAGGATCTCCCCGATCTGGAGGGGATCGCCGACGAGAAGCGCAACCCGAGCCTGATCGAGGATCTGCTGCGCGCCCGCCACGTGGACTACGTGAGCTACAGCGACTGGCAGATTCTCGACGCCCACGAGATGTCCGCCGGGGCCACCCAGGGCCGCCCGCGTGTGAAGGAGACCCGCGTGTCCGAGATGATGGAGATCATCCGCGCCGGTCGCGGGTGATCGTAACCGGTAGGGGCGAAGCATTTCGGCATTTGTGCTCTGCGCAAATGCCGAAACGCTTCGCCCCTACTATGCGTTTTGTGCTCTGCGCAAATGCCGAAACGCTTCGCCCCTACCGGGGTTGGGGGGAATGGATCGCCATGCGTATTGTGATGATCGCTCCGTTTGGCATCCGGCCCAAGGGCACCCTGCTGGCACGGATGTTGCCCTTGGCCCAGGCTCTCGCCCGCCGTGGGCACCATCTGTCAATCGTCGCACCGCCGGTGCAGAACCCGGAGGACGCCGGTACCCGCACCGTATACGGCGCAGTGATGGTGATCCACACGGCCCTGCCGCGCATGCCCGGCCCCTTGGCCGTGGCCGAGCAGAGCCTCAGCTTGCTGCGCATGGCCCGCGCCGAGCGGCCCGACCTGCTGCATCTCTTTAAGCCTAAGGGCTACGGCGGCCTGGCCGCCTTGGCCGCCGTAGTCCTGCGCCCGCGCCTGCCTCTGGTGGTCGATAGCGACGACTGGGAGGGCTGGGGCGGCTGGAACGACCTGCTGCCCTACCCCGCCACGGCCAAGTCGCTCTTCGCCTGGCAGGAGCGCGACTTGCCCCGCCGCGCCGACGCGGTGACGGTGGTCAGTCGCACCCTGGAGAGCCTGGTCTGGAGCTTCGGCGTGCCGCCAGGGAAGGTCTTCTACCTGCCAAATGGAACGGAGGCCGGGCCGCATCTGCCATCCCCCATCCCCCATCCCCCATCCCCAGGTATGCTGCTCTACACCCGCTTCTGGGAGATCGACCTGCCCGAGCTTGTGGCGGCACTGGTGGCCATCCACCAAGCCCGGCCCGACGTGCGTCTGGTGGTGGTGGGCCGGGGTGAGAGCGGCGAGGAGCGCCGGCTGATCGCGCTGGCGGATCGCGCCGGCGTCGGCGCGATGATCGATTACCGGGGCTGGCTCCAGCCCGCCCAGATTCCGGCCGCCCTCGCCGCCGCCCACCTAGCCCTCGCGCCGCTCCAAGACACCCTGATCAATCGCGCCCGTGGCCTGGCCAAGCTCTTGGAGTTGATGGGGGCCGGCCTGCCGATTGTGGCCAGCGCCGTGGGCCAGGCCGGCGAGTACCTGGAACACGGACGCAGCGGGCTACTCTGCGCCCCCGGCGATCCTGCGGCGCTGGCCAGCGCCGCCCTGCGCCTGCTCGATGACGCCGATCTGCGGGCCAGGCTCGCGGCTGGTGCCCGCGCCGCCGCCGACCGCTTCTCTTGGGACACCCTGGCGACCACGGCTGAGGCTGCGTACCATACGGCGGTAAGGAGGTAGCTTATGCTCAACTGGCTCTTCGGACGCCGCCCTGAACCCGCCGCTCCGCCGCTGCTGCGCGCTGACCGGGCCGCCGCCGACCCCTTCGAGCTGCGGGTGCAGCTGATCATCCACAACCCGATCATCGCGCCCACCGGAGGCCGTCGTCTCAGCCAGCACATGGGCTGGCGCGACCCCGACGATCTGGCCCGCCAGTACATCGCCGACATGCGCCAGTGCAGCGGCGGAATGGCCCACTACACCATCGTGGAGCGCCACGAGGTGGACGGCTACCCGCCCAAGGCGGACGGATTCAGCTACGATAACGCAGGCTACCTGGGAGCCTGGCAGCGCCACGGCGGATTCCACCAGCCCGACGCGGCCGACTATCGGCGCATTCTGGCCCAGTTTGGCTCGGTCGCCAAAATCGAGGCCAGCCTGATCGACGAGGTCTGGCTCTTCGCCTGCCCCTATGGCGGCTACTACGAGAGCCAGATGGCGGGCGAAGGGGCGGTCTGGTGTAATGCGCCCCCTCTGGCTCTGCCCGGCGCACGCCAGCGCTTCGTGATTATGGGCTTCAGCTATGAGCGCGACGTAGGCTGTATGCTGGAAAATTTCGGCCACCGCGTCGAGTCGATCATGGCCCACGTCTACCGCGACCGGCGCGGCACGGCTAACCTCTGGGAGCGCTTCACCCGCTACGACCAGGGCGCACCGGGCCAGGCCGAATGCGGCAACGTCCACTTTGCACCGAGCAGCCAGCACGATTACGACTGGGGCAACCGCCGCGAGGTGCGCTGTGGCGCCGACGCCTGGTACACCTTCCCCGACCTGAGCGCGCCTGCCCGACCAATGCGCTGCACAGAATGGGGCGACGGCGACATGCGCCTGCACCATCTCTGGTGGCTTGACCACCTACCCCGCGTGGCTGGCAGCACCGACGGCGTGCGTAACAACTGGTGGGCCTACGCCCTGCGGCCCGACCGCTATCTATGAAGTCCAGGGCTACCGCCCTAAAAACCTAGCTATAGCAGTCCTAAACTGGTTATGAAAAAGAGTCGAGCCGTTAGGCGGCCCTATCCGGCTAAAGCCTCGACTCCACGCAACAACCCTAAGAGGATTGCTATATCGGGTCGGGGGCGTAGCCCCAGGCGGCCAGTTCATCGGCCACGGCATCTACCAGGGCCGCCAGGTTGGCCGCCACCGGCGCGGTCAGGTCGAGGCCAGGTTCCATCACGCTGGGTACCATGCCCCAGAGGACGATGCGCTGGGGCAGGCAACCCTGGATGTTGCCGACGGCCAGCAGTTCCGAGAGCCCAAACTGGTGCATCGACATCTTGTGGGCCAGGGCGGCGGGGATAGCCTCGCCCTCCAGGCGCACGATGGTGCCGGGGGGGCCATCGGCGCGCACGGCGTCAATGATCAGCAGGTCGCGCACCCCATCGAGGTAGGGCAGCAGGTGTAAGCCCAGCGTACCCCCATCGAGAGCCTCGACATCCTCGGCCAGCCTGTAGCGATCAAGAAGTTGCTCGCAGGCCCGCACGCCCAGCCCCTCGTCGCGCAGAATGATGTTGCCCAGACCCAGAACCAGAACTTCAGGCATTGGTACACTCTCGCCGGACGTAAGGACGCAGCAGCGCAATGCTGCTGCGTCCTGATGCGCCCGACATATCTGGGGAGCGCCGCGATGCGGTACCTCGACGACTCCCCCATCCTACATCATCACTATGGTGCCGCCCTAGCCTAGATCCTCCTGGGCCGGCGTCTTCCCCGTGCTGCCCTTGCGGCGCTGGAATGTCTGGCTATCGGTCATCAGCGGCGAGGTCTCGATCCAGTCCGGCTCTTGGTTGCGGGGCAGAAACTTGAAGCCGCTGAACATGCTCGACATGAGGCCGTTGCCCTCTTCCATGTCGATCAGCCAAGCCACATAGACGTGGTAAAGGGCGAAGATCAGCAGCGCCCACATGATCATATGGTGGGCCATCCGCACCCGCTGCATGGTCAGAATGCCGAAGACCCAGTTGGTGAGCGTGTACCAGATCCCGACCGGATGCAACTGGGCGAAGAGGGCCAGCCCGGTGAAGATGATCAGCCCGTAGAAGATCACAATGAACATGTAGCTCAGGCCCGCTAGCGCGTTATGTCCAGCCACCTCGGGTGGGTCGCGCCGCACGAAGAAGTAGTACTGCGCGGCGTGGAGCATATTCTTGCGCCCGTCCTTCGTGAGGAAGGGGAAAAGACCGCGCCAGTCGGCGTAGGCGTTGCCGGCGAAGGCCCAGTAGGTGCGCAGCAGCACGCTAGCCATGAAGACAAACGCGGCGGCGAAATGGACAAAGCGCACTGTGCCCATAAAGAAGCCCGCGTATGACTCGCGTGGCGCGATGAACAGGTACGGGTTGCCGATAAAGTAGCCGGTGACGCTCAGCAGCACGATGCTGAGGACGTTGACCCAGTGGGTCAGGCGAACTGGGACTTCCCAGATGTAGACACGTCGGCGCATAGAGGCCTCCGGCAATGCAGAATGCTAAATGCAGAATGCAAAATCGCACCCGGCAATTTTGCATTTTGCATTTTGCATTTACTTCGTTACCTCAATCCGCGTCAACTCAGTGCCGTGGGTATTGACGATGTGTACCGAGCAGGCCATGCACGGGTCGAACGAGTGGATGGTGCGCAGGATCTCCAGCGGGCGCTCGGGGTCTTCGACCGGGGTGTCGATCAGCGCTGACTCGTAGGGGCCACGCGCGCCCTGCGCATCGCGGGGCGAGCCGTTCCATGTCGTGGGGACAACAGCCTGATAGTTGGCGATCTTGCCGTCCTTGATCCGTACCCAGTGGCCCAGCGCGCCACGCGGTGCCTCGGTGAATCCCCAGCCCTCGGCTTCGGCGGGCCAACTGCCTGGGGACCACTTCTCGCCGTTGTGGATGTCCAGCTTGCCGCTGCCCATGTTCTGCTCAAGCTCGCCGATCCAGTCCAGCAACTGCTCGGCCATCAGCAGCGTCTCCAGTCCACGGGCCGCCGTGCGCCCCAGGGTCGAGAAGAGCGCCTCGGGGCCAACGCCGAGCGTCTTCAGGACGAGGCCGACCAGCGCCTTCGGGCGCTCTTTACCCGCCGCATAGGCGATCAACATACGCGCAAGCGGGCCGACCTCCATGGGCTGGCCGTCGTAGCGCGGCGTCTTCAGCCACGAGTACTTCGCGTCGGTGTTCAGGAAATCGTAGGGCGGCTGCGGGCCGGTGTACTTTGGTGCCGTCTCGCCCTGGAAGGGGTGCAGCGCCGCCTCATCGCCGCCCGCGTAGGTGTACCACGAGTGGGTCACATACTCGCTCACCTTTTCGTGGCTGACCGCGCCGGGGGCCTTGCCGATGTCCTTGTTCAGGATCACACCGCGCGGCAGAAACAGGCTCTCGACCGAGCCGTCGTTGCTCTGGGGGTAGTCGCCGTAGGCCAGGAAGTTGCCCACGCCGCCGCCTAGCGCGGCCCAGTCTTTGTAGAAGCCGGCCACCGCCAGCAGGTCAGGGATATAGACCTGCGCGACGAACTCCAGGGCGCTCTTCGCCGGTTCCTTCATGCGGCCGATGCGCGAGTCGTTGATCGCCTTCTGGGTGTTCGGGTCGACCGGGATGGCCATCCCGCCCACCAGGTAGGTCTGGAGATGCGGGTTTTTTGCGCCCAGGATGGCGTGGATCTTAATAATCTCGCGCTGCCAGTCGAGCGCCTCAAGGTAGTGGGCCACCGCCATCAGGTTCGCTTCGGGGGGCAGTTTGTAGGCCGGGTGGCCCCAGTAGCCGTTGTTGAACGGCCCGAGTTGTCCGCTGCCGGCAAAGGTCTTGAGCCGATCCTGCACCGCCTTGAAGTAGGCCGGGCTGGCCTTCGCCCAGGTCGGTGAGACCGCCTTCTGCAGTTCGGCAGTTGCTGCCGGGTCAGCCGAAAGCGCGCTGACGATATCCACCCAATCGAGGGCGTGCAGGTGGTAGAAGTGAATAACGTGATCCTGGATGTACTGGGTACATTCGATGATATTGCGGATCAGGCGGGCGTTGTCGGGGATGCTGATGCCGAGGGCGTTCTCGACGGCGCGCACCGAGGCTAGGGCGTGGACGGTGGTGCAGACCCCGCAGATGCGCTGCGCGAAGACCCAGGCGTCACGCGGGTCGCGGCCCTTGAGTACCAGCTCCATGCCACGAAACATGGTGCTGCTACTCCAGGCGTCGGTCACACGCCCATTCTCTACCTGCACCTCGATGCGCAGGTGGCCCTCGATGCGAGTCACAGGATCGATGACGATCTTTGCCATAAGAGATACTAACCCTTCTTCGTCGGGGGCTGAACGACAACCTCGCTGCCATCGTGGGCGGCCTGCGGCGAACTCTTGGCGCGGATGGCGCTGGCCACCCCGTGGACGACGACGCCAGCCGCCACCACGCCCAGCGCCGTCAGGCCAACCGTGTCGGCGGTCGCCTCAACGCCAAAGCCCTCGATATTCGGTAGGCGGCTATAGACGGGGATCGTGTTGTCCCAGAAGTGTGGTGACATACAGCCCACGCAGCCGTGGCCCGCGCCGATCGGCCAACTGGTGCCATCGTTCCAGCCCACAGCCGGGCAGTTCGAGTAGGTCTGCGGGCCTTTACAGCCCATCTTATACAGGCAGTAGCCCATGCGGTGGCTCTCGTCGCCCCACGTCTCGACAAAGCGCCCGGCGTCGAAGTGGCCGCGCCGCTCGCAGTTGTTGTGGATGAGCTGGCCGTAGGCGAAGAGCGGGCGACCTTCCTGATCCAGGGCCGGCAGATCTTTGAAGGTCAGGAAGTGGGCCAGCACGGCGGTCAGGTTGGTCACGTTCATCGGGCAGCCGGGCATGTTCACGAGGCGCTTCAGGCCCGGCACCGCCGTCTTCACACCGACCGCGCCGGTGGGGTTGGGGTTGGCACCCGGCCAGCCACCATCCCAGGCGCATGCGCCCACGGCGATGGTCGCTGCAGCCTTGCGGCAGACATTCTCGGCGATGCTCAGGGCAGTCTTCCCGCCGATCGTGCAGTAGATGCCGCCATCCTTGGTCGGGATGCTGCCCTCGATGATCGCCAGAAATGGCTGGCCGGTGTTGGCCAGCACCGCTTCGAGTGACTTCTCGGCGGCGCGGCCCGCAGGTGCCATGATCGTCTCGTGGTATTCGAGCGAGATCTGCTCAAGCACGATCGCGGCCACCGTCGGCGTACTCGCCCGCAGAAATGACTCGGTGTTGCCCGCGCAATCCTGGAACTCTAGCCATACCACCGGCAACCGGGGTGCCGTCTCCAGCGCGCGCGCGATCTTTGGCGCGTAGGCCTCCGGCAGGGCCAGCGTAGCGGTGAGTACACCGCAGAATGTGAGAAACTGGCGGCGTGAGATGCCCCGTGCGGCAAGTCGCGCCTCAAGGCTGGGCGCATCGGCGGGCATAGGCGTCCTCCTGCGGATTCGCTCCACGGTCATGGTGGTATGGGTTCAACTTGGGGACTGTTCTCGTGAGTGTAGCATCCACAAGAAGTGCCTATAGTTAAAAAATATATGCATATATGCACAATGATCGTAACCTGACGCTACCCGCATACGCCTGCGGCCTCGTCGCCAAAAACCAACAAACGATCTTTGGAGGTAGCGCAGCCAGCCCCAAACCCCCGCCGGAGGCGCTGTTGCAACCGCCCTGGGCCGCCCGCAAAAAACCGGGTCGCAGCGTCCATCGCTGCGACCCGGTCTTTCTCGCCCCCGACGTCACTCCTTCCAGAGCGGCCCAGGCAGGTGATCATCGCGGAGAAGGTGTTCGAAGAGCATCGGCGGCAGCGGCTCGCTATAGAAGAAGCCCTGGATCATATCGCAGCCGATGCTGTGCAGGAAGTCGCGCTGGGCCACGATCTCCACGCCCTCGGCCACCACCTGCATGCCCAGGTGATGGGCCAGGTTCACAATCGAGTTGACGATTGCCCGCCCGCTATCCTCGCGCTCGGTGCCGATGTCGGACACAAAGGCGCGGTCGATCTTCAGGATGCTGATCGGTAGCCGCCGTAGATAGTCGAGGGACGAGTAGCCTTTGCCAAAGTCGTCGATAGCCAGAGTGACCCCGAGGGCTCGCATGTTTTTGAGCTGCTGAGTGACGCTGGCGTGGTCGCCAATCAACATGCTCTCGGTCAACTCCAGGATCACCAGGCTCGGGTCGAGGTCGCTCTCGACCAGGATGGCCCGCAGCCCCTCGATAAAGCCAGGCTGCGAGAACTGGACGGTCGAGACATTCACCGACACGCGGATGGGGCGACCGGGCCGCTGCCAGCAGCGCACCTGGCTGAAGGCGCGGGCCATACACCAGGCCCCAATCGGGATGATCAGGCCAAGCTCCTCGGCCAGCGGGACGAAATTGCTCGGCGGGATCATGCCCAGGTCGGGATGCTTCCAGCGCAGCAGCGCCTCGACGCCAACAATCCGCCCGGCCCGGTCAACCTTGGGCTGATAATAGACATCCAGCTCGCCGCGCTCCAGGGCGCGGCGCAGGTAGTTTTCCAGGCGCAGGTGTTCCAGGGCGGTCTGGTTTGTAGCCGAGTCGAAAAACTGGAAGCTGTTGCGCAGGGTGTTCTTCGCCCGATACATGGCCGAATCGGCGCGGCGCTGCAGGCTGTCCGCATCCTCGCCGTCGGTCGGGTAAATGCTGGCCCCAATGCTGGCGCTGACGAACAGCTCGTGCCCAGCGATATGAAAGGGCGGCTGGAGCAGTTCAAGCAGGCGATTGGCCACCTTCGCCACCTGTTGGGGGCTAGCGACATCGGTGAGCACCAGCATAAATTCATCGCCGCCACGGCGGGCCAGCGTATCAGAGGTACGCACGTAGCTCTGGAAGCGGCGGGACAACTGAATGAGCAGGGCGTCGCCAATCGTATGGCCGAGCGTGTCGTTGATCTGCTTGAAGCGGTCGAGGTCGATAAACAGCACCGCGATCATCCGACCAGCGCGGCGGGCATCCCCGATGGACTGGCTCAGATGTTCCTCGAAGAGCAGCCGATTGGGCAGGCCCGTCAGGCCGTCGTGATGGGCCTGGTAGGCCAGGCGGCGCGTGTGATCATGCTGCTCCATGGCGATCATCAGCAGTTGCTCGATCAACTCCATGACGTGGATGTCGTCGGTGCCCAGGTGGGCGGGCACGCGATGGAAGATCGTCAGTATGCCGCAGGGCCGGCCGGTGTTGGCCCGGATCGGCAGCATCCAGGACTCGGTCAGATCGAGATCGGCGACGATATCGGCCATGCCAGCCCAGCGGGAATCGCCGGGCAGACAGCGTTCGATCTGCCTGCCAAGGCGCTCGCCGGCCCGCGCGCGTGTCCACTCGTCCATACGCTCCAGCATATCGGCGGGGAGATCCCAGCGTGAGATATGCTGTACACGGATATCGGAGAGCGCCAGGGCCGCGTAGATCAACTCCGGGTAGTGGTGCTGGATCATCTTCAAGATCTGGCGACCCACGACGTCAATCTTCTGGCTGCGGGCTACCAACTCAAGCACCTGCCGACGCTCATTGCTGAGGATCTCGGCATGCTTGCGGTTGGTGATATCCTCGTGGGCCACCACCACACGGGAGAGTTCACCGATGCCAAAGCGTGTGACGCGGAGGGCAAACCAGCGCCGCCGATCCTCACTCGCGCAGGGGTATTCCAGGTAAAACTGCCGCTGACGGCCCGCGATCACCGTGCGGATCCCGGTGGCGGCGGTGTGGGAGATCTGCGCGTCGTCGCCCTCGACCGCATCACAGACAGCGAGGTAGTTGTAGCCCACCCCGCTGAGATAGGGGTCGCAGCCAGCGCCACGGGCGAACTCCTGCCAGGCGTGGTTCACCGCCATAATCGTGCCATCCGCGTCGAGAATGGCGATGTGCGAGGAGAGGGCGTCGAGCGTCGAGCGCAGGAACTGCTGCGACTGGATGAGCAACTGCTCGCCCCGCTTGCGCTCGGTGATGTCGTGGAGCGTGACCAGGACAGACTGCGAGTCGTCGAGCATCATGGGCTGGGCGCGCATCTCCACCAGCACCACGCCGCCGCCGGGACGCAGAATCTCCAGGTCGGTCGCCTCATCGACCACCAGCGGAAAGCCAAAAGAGGTGCCGATCAGATTCTCGCTGCTGCGCCCGAAGAGGCTCTCGGCGGCCGGGTTGACAAAACACACCGTGCCGGCCAAGTCGAGGATCAGCAGCGAGTCGGCGCTATGGGTGACAATCTCGTGCGGGGGCATACGCTCGGCGAATACCGTAGAAGCGAGCGCGCATGGCAGATTTGAGTTGCTACATAGGCCGTCGTCCATGATCCCCTCCGCACCACGCCAGCATATTATGCTACGTCGCCTTCATCTTTGAACAGGTTGCCAAGACGTTCGATCTCACTTGGCGCGGTGTGCGTGAATTGGCCTGAGAGGATCCCCGAGATCGTGCGGAATGCCTTGCCAATATGGATCCCTCGACCGTCGATGATAAACTCGCGGATCTCTTTATCGTGGGCGGACCCGCGCATCTTCAGCACCGTCATACCACGGCGCATCTCGCCGAAGAGTTCCACATAGCGCATGAGGATGATCGAGTCGGTGATCGTCGAGATATGCGCCTCGGTGATCGACGATCCGCCCAAGAGGGTGGGCGTGGTGGAGGTAAAGAGTCCGACCACCTCTTGGTGTTTGATAAACGAGGTCAGCCCGATCACAAACTCGCGGAAGCCCTTCATCGTCGAGACGCGCTCCAGGGCCGAGAGACTATCGATCGCCACGCGCTGCGGCTTGAAGGACTGGATCTCCTTCTTAATGCTAATGAGCTGATCTTCCAGGCTGGTCGCCTCGGGGTAGTTACAGATCACGCGCATCTGGCCGTTCAGTTCGAAGGTCTCGAAGTCGAAGCCCCAGCCGGTAGCGTTGCGGAAGAGTTGGTCGCGGCTCTCCTCAAAGGCAAAGAGCAGCACGCGCTCGCCCTGGGCCGCGCCCGAAGCCAGAAACGTCGTGGCCAGCAGAGTCTTCCCGGTGCCGGTGGCCCCGGACACCAAGATGATCGAGTCGCGGAAGAAGCCGCCGCCGCACATGCGGTCGATATCATCATTGCCCGAGCGGGTGCGCAGGTTTGATGAGCGCTGCTTCAGCTCGATTGCCGAGAGCGGGATGACCACCACGCCCTCGCCGGGGATGACGGTGAAGGGGAAGCTGCCCTTTTGGTGCGAGGTGCCGCGAAACTTGAGGATCTCGATCGTGCGACGGCGCTTCTCCTCCTCGATCAGGTTGCGCAGGATCACCACATCATCGGTGACAAACTCCTCGACGCCGTAGCGCCCGATCTCGCCGTACTCCTGGGTGCGCTCGGCGGTCAGCACGGCCGTCACCCCCATGGCGCGCATAGCCGTAACGATCCGCAGCAACTCGCTGCGGATCAGTTGGCTGTTCTCGATCCGGGTGAAGATCGCCCCCAGCGAGTCCAAGGCCACGCGGGTGGCCCCCACCCGCTTCACCGCGTAGGTGATACGCGCCAGCAGCGCGCCGAGATCATACTCGCCGCGCACCAACTCCTCGGAGTCAGGCTGCGGCGATACGTCGACAAAGGCCCACTTCCCCTGCTCCTCCCAGGCGGCAATATCCCAGCCAAAGCCGACCATATTGCGTCGCAGCGCTTCCGGCGACTCCTCGAAGGTGATGAAGACCCCCGCCTCGCCGAACTGCTGAATGCCGGCGGCCAGAAACTGGGCGGCGAAGACCGTCTTGGCACTACCGGCCGTTCCCGACACCAACGTCGTGCGGCCACGCGGCATGCCACCGTTGGCAATATGGTCAAACCCAGGGATACCAGTGGGTATCTTCTCAATTGGCGACGTCGACGACAACGTAGTAGCTCCTTCGTCACAGGCGAGTGGCAAGATTCGCAGCTCAGGCATGGCGCAATCGAGCGTTACACACTGCGGCGATGCGGCGAAAACACGATGCGGCGAAAACGCGATGCGGCGAGAACGCGCCTCACGACCTCACGACCGCATCACCGCATCACCGCATCGCCCAACGGTCTTGCTGAAAACGCCCATGTTGAACCTTGCCTAAGCCGAAGATAATGGGGGCAAACTAAGCGCAGCGAGCAGGCCATCCGCATCGGCAAGATCGCCAATAATGCGTCGCTGTGGCAGGGGCAACATCTTGATCAGCGTGGGCGTCGCCAGGATATGGCGCTCCTCCGCCTGCTGCGGGTCGGTGAGCACATCGACGATCACAAGCTCACATGGGTAGCCAATAAGGCGCTGCTCAATCAGTTGCCGCAACGTGCTGATGGCGTGCTCGGTGCGCGGCGTACGCCCGGCGATAAAAAGCTGGAGAACGATGATGTTCAAGGCAGCCTATCTATAGTATCCATCGTCAGCGGCTATCATAACGCAATTTTTACAACCTGTGGCAACTCAGGCGACCAGGCCATCGCGGTAGTAGGCCACAAGGAAACCCATCAACTGAAGCAGGAGCACCCGTCCTTCTTCAAGGTACGCCTGCTGCCGACTAGGCGCGACGCCAACGCTCCGGCTGCGCAGGGCTGCCAGATGGATCTCGACCACATCGCGGGCCGAGATAAACAAATTGCCAAGGCTGGAGGCCAAGGTTCGCACGGTGGCATCGGTGTTCCTGGCCTCGAACCCACGCTCATCCACAAGAGACTCAAGCAGATCGGCATAGCGGCCCACATACTCACGAAAAAGCGTAGGATTCGCCGTGCGCAGCGCCTCCTCGGACCGCAGCGTCTGGGCGACGCCGGACGGCCTGCGCTCGGTGGACGAGAGCGCGCCGAGCGCCACAATCTCACGCTCGCGGGCCAGCAGTTGGGCGCGCAGGGCGGCGGACTCCGCAGCGGCCTGGGCGTTGCGCCGCTGATCTGTAATGTCCGTATGCGAGATCACCATGCCCCGTCGCGGGCCATGGAGCGGCACCGCCCGCATCTGGAACCAGCGCTCCTCATCGGGGCTATGGCAGGGATAGTCCAGTTCGAAGGCGGGCAGATCGCCGTGCAGCACACGGCGCATCCCCTGGACTACCGCAGGCACCTCCTGCGCATTAGCACCACTGGAGGTGGAACACACGGCGAAATAGTTCATTCCCACCCCGGTCGCGGTAAGCTGCGGGTCGCCGTTCTCCATCGCAAACTGGTGCCACGCATCATTCACCAAGATGATTGTGCCCGCATCATCGAGTACCGCGATATGGTGGGTGAGCGAGTTCAGGATGGCCCGGCTAAAGCCCTCGGCGTCGCGCACGGCCTCCTGGGCGCGGCGCTGATCGGTCAGGTCGCGCAGCAAAATCATCTGCGCCGGCGCACCCTCCCAGACGATCGCCACGGTCCGCATCTCGGTAGCGAGCAGCTTGCCATCGGCCTGGATCAAGTTGATCTCGACCGCCTCGCTGATGATAATCGGCAGGCCGAAGATCTGGCCGATCAGATCGGACGCCCTACGGCGCAGCAGCCCCTCGGCCGCAGGGTTGACAAAACGAACGCGGCCATCGGCATCGACGATCAGCATCCCATCGGTGCTTGTGTTGGCAATCGTCTGGAGCTGGGCGTCAGACTCCACTGATGGCACAAGCGGGAGATCTGCATATTCCATAAGCCTCAACCCCGCAGGTGCGTTATCGCACACTAGGCAGCACCTCATACCAGACATGATGGTACGCTTGCAAGGCTCTGTCAAGGACGCAGTTTTTTTGTTAGACAAGGTTCAGATCTGGTAATTCTAGCTTTACCGTTTGGCGATGAGGCGATGAGGCGATAGGAGCGCGTCATCGCCTCATCACAGGACGGCCAAGCTCAGATCTTCGATTCTGAGACCTTGTTTCTACACTAGAACAAGAGAACATATGTCGCACTCAGGGCTGGTGCAACGTCGCCTCTGGCGGAGGGTTGGGGGTGGCTTCGCCACCTCTGAACGATCTTTTTTTGTAGATTTTTGGCAGCGAAGCCACCAAAAATCTACAAAAAGCGCGGTCGGGGGCGCAGCCCCAGCGACGTTGCAGCCGCCCTGATGTCGCACTAGACGCCTCGTGCCGGGTGGAACCACCTGTGCTACAATGGGCCGCGTGTATACGGTAACGGGCGAGTGGCTCACGATAGCACCTATGAGGGGAGGTGTTTCGGGAGGGACAAGCCCGTCCCACTGGACATCCCGCATCATCACCGTGGCGAGCCACGAGCACAGAGCTTTACCTTGCAGAAGGCACACATGGACGATCTGATCGTGCGGGTGGCGCAGCGCCTTTCGGCAATCCCCGGCCTGCCCAGCGGCGCGCGCCTCGCGCAGACTGCGCCTATCCCCCCGCCCGATACCCCGGTCGCTGGGTATATCGACCACACCCTGCTCAAGCCCGAGGCCACCCCCGATCAGGTTGAGCAACTCTGCGCCGAGGCCGCGCAGCACCGCTTCGCCAGCGTCTGCGTCAACCCCGCCTACGTGCCGCTCTGCGTGCGCCTGCTCAATGGCACGCCCGTGGCCGTCTGCACGGTGGTCGGCTTCCCCCTTGGTGCCACCACCACCGAGACGAAGGTGTTCGAGGCTACCCAGGCCATCGCCAACGGTGCCCGCGAGCTAGACATGGTGATCGCCGTGGGCCAACTGAGGGCCGGGCGCTACCCCGAGGTTGCCAAGGATATTCAGCAGGTGGTGGATGCCTGCCACGCTCAGGGTGCCCTCGTGAAGGTGATCATCGAGACAGCGCTGCTCAACGATGAGCAGAAGGTGGTGGCCTGCCTGCTGGCCGCCCGCGCCGGGGCCGACTACGTCAAGACCAGCACCGGCTTCGCGGGCGGCGGGGCCAGCGCCGCCGACATCGCCCTGATGCACCGCGCCGTCGGCCCCGGCCTGGGCGTGAAGGCATCGGGCGGCATCCGCACCCTCGCCGACGCCCAGGCCATGATCGCCGCCGGGGCCACCCGCATCGGGGCCAGCGCCGGGGTCGCCATTGTCCGTGAGGCGGAGGGCGACACAGCGGTTCCACACGGCGAAGGATATTAAGAGACGCCGTAGAGACGCCCCGCCGGGGCGTCTTTACCCTATAGAGACGCCCCGCCGGGGCATCTTTACCCTAAGGAGGGTTCGTTGAGCATTCTGATTAACAAAGATACGCGGCTACTGGTGCAGGGGATCACGGGTAAAGAGGGCGAGTTCCACACCCGCCAGATGATCGCGTACGGGACGAAGGTGGTGGCCGGCGTGGTGCCGGGCCGTGGCGGGCAGACGGCGGTGGACGGCCAGGTGCCGGTGTTCAACACGGTCAAGGATGCCGTCGCCGCCACCGGGGCGAACGTCGCGGTGATCTACGTGCCGGCGGCCTTCGCCCCCGACGCCATCCGCGAGTCGGCGGCAGGCGGCATCGCGCTGGTCGTCTGCATCACCGAGGGCATCCCCGCCCTCGACATGGTCGCCACCTACGAGTTTGTCCAGCAGTGCGGTGCACGCCTGATCGGCCCGAACTGCCCCGGCATGCTTACCCCCGGCGAGGCCAAGGTCGGGATCATTCCCGGCAACATCGCCACCCCCGGCCCGGTGGGCGTGGTCAGCAAGAGCGGCACCCTCACCTACGAGGCGGTGGACGCCCTCACCCGCCTCGGCCTCGGCCAGAGCAGCATTGTCGGCATCGGCGGCGACCCGATCATTGGCACGAGCTTTGTGGACGTGCTGGCCATGTTCCAGGCCGACGAGCAGACCAAGGTAATCGTGCTGATCGGCGAGATCGGCGGCGACGCCGAGATCCAGGCTGCGGCCTTTATCAAGGCCAACGTCACCAAGCCGGTGGTCAGCTTCATCGCCGGACAGACAGCCCCCGAGGGCAAGCGCATGGGCCACGCCGGCGCGATCATCAGCGGCGGCATGGGCACAGCCCAGGAGAAGATCGCCGCCCTGGAGGCGGTGGGGGTCACGGTGGCCCACCAGCCCACCGACATCGCCCAGATGGTCAAGGATATCCTAGGATGACGTGTAAGGCCGACGCATGGATGGGCGCGCCGTGCGCGTCCATCCATGCGTCGGCCTTACGGTGTCCGGTCGTCGTCACGACAACGGGATGCGCAACTCCACCGTGGTGCCATGGTCTGGCTCGGAGCGGATGCGCAGGTCGGCACCGATCAGGCGGGCGCGCTCCTTCATGTTCAGCAGGCCCAGGCTGCCCCGGCTGTTGTAGGTACTCTCCACCGCCGCCACATTGAAGCCCTTGCCCCGGTCGCGCACGCTGGCCACGAAGGTATCCTCCTCCACATAGAGGTAGACCGTGATCAGGTCGCTGCGGGCGTGCTTGCGGGCGTTGTTTATCGCCTCCTGGACGATGATGAAGGTCGCCGCCTCGATCTCCGAGGGCAGGCGCGGCACGTTGACGGGTGCCTCCAGACGCAGCCGGGTGGTGTTGCCCGAGGGGTCGCGCCAGCGATCTACATACTGCTGAAGCGTAATCACCAGGCCCTGCGTCTCCAGGCCCAGCGGGCGCAGCTCGAAGAGCAGCGTGCGGATGTCGTTCGTGGTCTTATGCACCAACTCGGCCAGGGTGTCGAGTTCGGCCGGCACGCGCTCGGGCATGGCCCGGAACAGCTTCTTAATGAACTCGATGTTCATTGCAATCGCGGCCACGCTCTGGGTCGGGCCGTCGTGCAGATCGCGGGCGATGGCGTGGCGGGTCTCGGCCTCTTTGCTCAACAGCCGGTCGCGTTCCTGCTTGAGGCTCTGGTAGAGGCGGGCGTTCTCAATCGCGATGGCGGCCTGAGCGGCCAGGGTAGTGAGCAGCTGCATGTCCTGGTCGCTGAAGGGTTTGCCATCGACCTTGTTGAGCAGCTGCATCACACCGCTGATCCGATCCTTGATCCGCATGGGGACACAGAGGATCGAGCGGGTGATAAAGTCCGCCTCGCGCCCGATCGCGTCGTACCAGCGCGGGTCTTGCTCCACATCGTTGACGATCTGGCCGACCCCGTGCGTCACCACCCAGCCAGCGATGCCACGGTCGACGGGCATGCGGTACTGGCGGTTCTCGCCGGGAATCTCCAGCACCAGCTCGTTGCGGGCCTCGTCGATCAGGAGGATCGAGCAGCGCTCGGCGCCCACCACCTTCGGTGCGCGCAGCTTAATGTCGTTGAGCAGGCTGGAGAGGTCGAGGTTGATCGAAAGCGACTGGCCGATCTCGTAGAGCAGATTCAGCTCGCGCAGGTCGCGCTCGGCGCGCCGCAGCATCGAGAGCTTGTCGGCCTCGCCGCCGATCGCCCGTACCAGCAGCACCATCAGATCCTCGTCGGCGTTGAGCGAGCTGTGTCCGCCCTTACCTTCGGTGCCGAGCTCCTGGCCGTCCACCACCAGATGCAGCAGGCCGACACCCTGGCCGCCGCTCTGCAGCGGCAGCTCGATCAGGTCGCGGTTGCCCTCCAGCGAGTAGGAGCCAAGCATCGGCTCGCTGCCGTCGTCACGGCGCATAAAGCCGCTGCGGGCCTGCTCGATCAGCGTGCGGGTCTCGCCATCGAGGGCACCCTGGATGAGTCGCACCGTCTCGCCATAGGGCGTAATGTAGAGTAGCGCCCCGGCCTGCGCCGGCCAGAAGGCGACGAGGCGCTCAAGTGAGGCGGACAGCAGTCCGGAGACATCGTGGTGCCCACCAGCAATAAGCAGCTGGCTGAGTGTCTCCAGCTGACGCTGGTTGATAGCGATTGGCGACATACAGGCACCTCGCGAGGCAGCGAATGTAGTACTAACACTGTACCCCATCCAGCGGCACTGTGTCAATTTATGCATTTATGCTGGGTGCGGGCCTCAGGGCATGTGCAACGTCCTTGGGGTTGCGCCCCAGACTTCGTTCGCTTTTGGTAGGTTTTTGGCGGTGAAGCCGCCAAAAACCTACCAAAAAAGATCGCTCGGGGGTAGGTTTGCCACCCGCAAACCCCCGCCGGAGGCGACGTTGCATCAGCTCTGCCGCTCCTAATCAGGCTGAGTGGCGACCGACGCCGACTCATGTTCAGCTCTGCGTGTCCGCACGCAATGCTCAATATAGAACTCTTCCCTCGCCGACCCGGCGGGTGATCTTGCGCGCGTCGAGGTGTTCCAAGAAGGCCAGTGCGTACTTGCGCGAACTGCCGAAGCGGTCGCGCAACTGGCCGATGCTCACCCCGCCCTCGGCGGCGATGACGGCGCGCACCCAGGCCAGCAACTCGTCGTAGGTGCCGGGCAGGAAATAGACATCTGCGGCGACCCGCACGAGCATGCGGCGGTCGAGCGCCCATGCCAGCAACTCGCCGTCGAGGGCAGGCGCGGGCGGGCTGTAGGGCGTGCGGGCCATGGCCGCCAGGGCCACGTCGAGATCGCGACGGGCGGCGATATCGGGCATGGCCAGGTGCCCAGCCAGCCAGACGCACGTCTCGCTCTGGCCGATCAGCCCACGGCGGGCGGCCATGTCGAGGAAGGGGCCGAGGGCGCGCGGGCCCAGGCGCAGGCGCTGGCGCAACTCCTCGCGCGGCACGCCCTCGCGCAACGGGTAGCGCCGGTGGAAGGCCCGCAGCGGCGGCAGCATGCGCTCCTCCAGCTTGGCCCAGCCGGTGGGGGCGACGACATGCAGCCCAGGGCGATCCCCAAGCCGCAGCGCTTTCGCGCTGCCCACCAGTTTTGCCAGAGCGTCCTCGGCCAGCGCCTCGGGCAGCCCCAGTTCGTGCATCAGCTCGGCCCAATCACGGGGCGGCCCGTCGCCGAGAGCCTGGAGCAGCAACTCGTCTGGAGTGCCACGGGCCAGAGTCTCCAGGGCCGACAGCACCTCGCTGCGGAAGCGGCGGTGGCGCGGCGGGTGCGGGTCGATCACCGTGCCGCCTGCCACCGTTAGGCTAGGTGAGGCCACCCGCAGGATACAGCGGTCGCCCCGTGCGGCCACGATCAGGCGCTCCAGGCGTAGCTGCGCCCAGCCGGTTGCCCCAGGGGCCAGAGACTCGACATCGAGCAGAGTCACCCGGCAGCGCACCTCGGCGGCACCGATAAACAGATCCATGCCATCGTTCTGCGTGATCGGCTGCGGCGCATCGGCCAGCACGCGCAGGCGCAGATCGAGCATCGCCGTAGGCGTATGGGCGGCGGGCAGGCTGAGTACATCGCCCCGGCGGATCTGGCTGTGGTGGATGCCGGCCAGGTTCACCGCCACGCGCGTACCGGGCAGGGCACCCTCGCCGCGCAGCTTGTGCGTCTGGATGCCTCGGATGCGCCCGCGCAGCCCGCCCGGCTGAATCTCGACTTCCTGGCCCACGGCCAGCGGGCCATCGATCAGGGTGCCTGTGACCACCGTGCCAAAGCCGCCGATGGTGAAGGCGCGGTCAATCGGCAGGCGTGGCGTGCCCGCATCGCCGGTACGGGCCGGGGTCGCATCGAGAACACGGTCGAGGGCCGTGCGCAGGTCATCAAGGCCATGGCCGCTGCGGGCCGAGACCGCCACCAGCGGCGCACCGGCCAGGCTGCTGCCCGCCAGCCGCGCCGCCACATCCTCACGCACCAGGGCCAGCCAGTCGGCGTCCACCAGGTCGGCCTTGGTGAGAGCCACCACACCATGGGCGACGCCGAGCAGGTCGAGGATGGCGAGATGTTCGGTTGTCTGAGGCATGATCGCCTCATCGGCGGCGATCACCAGGAGGGCGGCATCGATCCCGCCGATGCCAGCGAGCATATTCTTAATAAAGCGCTCGTGGCCGGGCACATCGATCAGGCTCACACTGCGACCGCTCGGCAGGGCCATCCAGGCGAAGCCAAGGTCGATGGTCATCTCGCGGCGCTGCTCTTCGGCCAAGCGGTCGGGGTCGATCCCGGTCAGAGCTTTTACCAGGGTGGACTTGCCGTGATCGACGTGGCCGGCGGTTCCGATCACATACATAGGCACTAGGGAGCAGGGCTGGTGCCACGTCCTCAGGTCGCTTGTGCCGTGGGCGTAAGCGGGCGGGCGCGTGATGGTGCAACAGCCCTGCAATAGGTAGTAAGTAGCATAGACCAAGTGCGGATCACCATGGTATCATACATGTCATTCGTAGCGTTCGCAATTATAGTGGCTTTCATGGCTGCGGCAACGTCACCTCCAGCGATGGTTTGAGAGGTGAATTCGTCGCTCCCAAAAGATCGCTTCTTGGTGATCTTCGGCAGCTTTGCCGCCAAAGATCACCAAAAAGCGTGGTCTGAACTGCAGCCCCAGGGGGCATTGCATCAGCCCTCACTCAGCGCCTCCGGCGGGGGTTTGGAGATGGCTTCGCCACCCCCGGACGCAGACCCAGTAACATTGCACCTGCCCTCACCATTTGGGCCAGGGCTGGTGCAAAGTCGCTGGGGCTGCGCCCCAGACCTAGCTTTTTATTGGTTTTTGGTGGCTTCGCCGCCAAAAACCAATAAAAAAAGATCTTTCGGGGGTGGCTTTGCCACCCCCAACCCCCCGTCGGAGGCGACTTTGCAGCAGCCCTGCCATTTGGGCAGTATCATGCGTAATAAAGACATGTCTATGGTATGATATGCACATTTCCCCGGCCAGATGGAGACATTATGGTACGCTATAACGAGCGTAAGCCCGGCGAGCTGCGTCAAATTGACATTATTCCAGGGTACGCGCCCTACGCCGAGGGCTCGGCCCTGATCATCTGCGGCAACACACGAGTGCTCTGCACGGCCAGTCTTGAAGATCATGTGCCGGGCTGGCTGCGCGGCCAGGGGCGCGGGTGGGTCAGTGGCGAATATGCGCTGCTGCCCCGCTCGACCCACACGCGCACCCGGCGCGAGCGCGCGGGCGCCAGCGGGCGCACCCAGGAGATCCAACGCCTGATCGGTCGCGCACTGCGCGCCGCCATCAACCTCACGGCCCTCGGCGAGCGTATGATCACCGTGGACTGCGATGTCATCCAGGCCGATGGCGGCACCCGCACGGCGGCGATCACGGGGGGCTACGTGGCCCTGTCCCTGGCCCTGCGTAAGCTTCAGGCCGACGGCAAGCTGGCCCAGAACCCGGTGACGCGGGTCGTGGCGGCCGTGAGCGTCGGCATGGTCGGCGGCGAACTGCTGCTCGACCTCGACTACCGCGAGGACAGCAACGCCGATATCGACTGCAATGTCGTTCAAACTGACAGCGGTGCATTTGTTGAGGTACAGGGTACCGCCGAGGGCCAGCCGGTGAGCCGGGCAGAGCTCGACGCCATGCTCGATCTGGCTGGCCAGGGCATCGGCAGGCTGATCGCCGCCCAACGGGCGGCGCTTGAGGCCAGCCCCTAGACAGAGCCGCTCCCCAAAAACACCTATCCATCCATTACGCCATTCCGCAACATTAGGAGAGACGCACGATGCAGGAAGAGCAGCACAACCGCGAAGCAGGCATGCGCCACTTTCAGCGCGGCATCGCCTTCGAGCGCTCGAACCGCATCAAAGAGGCTGTCGAGTCGTACCGACAGGCCATCGCCAGCTACCCCTACCTCTCCGAGGCTCACAATGCGCTCGGCTTCTACTACCAGCGGAGCGGGCTGCTCGCCAAGGCCGCCGACGAATTCCATACCGTCGCCAGCCTCGTCGGCGACTTCCTAGCCTACTTCAACCTCGGCTATATCCAGGTCGAGCTGGAGCGCTACGACGAGGCTCTGACCACCTTCGGCCACTGCCTGGGCTTCGACCCGAACGACTCAGCCACCCACTTCGAGATCGGGCTGATCCACTATGCGCGCGGCGACTACCGCGCGGCCCTCAGCCACCTCACGCTGCCCTTGAGCAGCTACCCCAGCGACTGGGAGATCCACAACCTGACCGGCAAGTGCCACCTGGGCATGCGCAGCTACGAGGAGGCCATGATCGCCTTCGGGCGTGCGCTGCTGCTGGCCAATAGCCCCCAAGCCCAGGTGGAACTGCTCGACAATATCAACACCGTCGAACGCCACCGTGAGTTCCGCAGCCTCAGCACGGTTAAGGATCAGCTCTACGCTGAGGAGGGCGTGGTCTACCTTGGCTCTGCGCAGGACGACGGCCTGCACGTGTGCGAGGTGCAGGACTTTCACTTCACCTACCCCGATGTCGGCACCACCCTCCAGCGCCTGATCGCCCTGATCAAAAGCTTGCGCTGGAGCTTCACCGCCATCGTCTGCGGCGACACCCTCACCCGCCCCCTGGCCGACGCCCTCGCGCACCTGATGGAGATCCCGCAGCGCAGCGTCGATCAGCTTGGTCCGGATGACCGCGTGCTCCTGCTGATTGCCGTCGCACGCGAGGCTGAGTTGCTTCTGCTCACGATTGAGCGCACCCCTTGCCCGACCACCGCCTTCTGCCTCGGCATGAACTGGCTGCGCCATAGCAAGGCGCTGCCCGACCTGATCGGCATCACCGCCCACGGGACGTGCAGCGTGCCCTGGGAGGTCGAACTGCGCCACCTGCGCGCCGACGGTGCCGCCCCCGACCGCATCGACGCCTGTGTATCTCTGGCCGCCCAGCAGACAATCCGGGCTGTCCACGAGACGCCGATCGACAGCAACCTGCCCCGCCAGATCCGCTACTACACCCGTAACCACCGTAAGGTAAACGCGACCCAGTAGGGGCAAAGCATGTGATCGGACGCAAATCGTCCGATCACATGCTTCGCCCCTACGATTTCGTGGTATAATTATACACGTTTCCGGTTTTTTTATTCCCGATTGGCTTATGATTCGACTCGGCTTCCCGGTGCGGGTCGTCGGCCGGCCCGGCCTGGGCGGCGGGCGACCGGCCCACCTGAGCGTCGGCCTAGCGCGCCTGGGCGATGTGCTCAGCTACATCGAGCAGATTCACGTGCAGTTCTACCGCATTGCGGCGGGCGCACTCGTGTCCGGCGGCACGGGCCAGATCGCCGAGTGTGCCGCGCAGATCGATCTGCTGGCCCGGCGTCTGGCCGCCACGGGTACCCGGTTGACGGCCCACCTCGACCACGGGGTGGCCCTCGGCTGCGCCGACGACGCCGTGGCGGCGGACGGGCTAGCCCAGATCGAGGCCATGGCGGCCCTGCTTGAGGGGCTGGACGCGCATCGGCCCAACGGGAGAATCGAGGGCACGCTGGTGGTTCACGTGGGTGGCCCCGCCGCCGACCCGGCGACCCCGGCACGATTCGCCACGCGCCACCGGGTACTCTCGGCGCGGGCGCGGGCACGCCTAGCGGTCGAACACGACAGCGCCGGCCACAGCCTGGGCCAGATCCTCGCGCTCCACCGCCGCTGCGGCGTCCCGGTAGTCTTCGACGCCCTACACTGGGAGATCTGGAATCCTGAGGCCATCCCGCTCGACCTGGCCCTGGGCCTGGCCCTGGCCACCTGGCCGGTCGGGGCAAGCCCGGAGGTTCACCTGAGCAGCCCGCGCAGCGAGGCCCACCTGCTGCCGCCGCGCACCGGCCAAGCGAGCGCCGTGCTGCCGCCGCGCCCTGGCCAGCACGCCGACTTTATCGACGCCGGTGCCCTCCAGCGCCTGCTGGGTGCCGCGCGCGGCCTGCCCGCCTTCGACCTCATGCTGGAGGCAAAGGCCGGCGACCTCGCCCTGCTGCGGCTGCGCGCCGAGATCACCCGCCGCGCCCCCAGGCTCGCCCTAGCCCTCAGCTGACGCCGTGCTATAATGCTGGCGATGATTCGCCGGCCTGTCCGGCCCACAAATTCTCACCCTGTAGCCTAAGGAGCTGTCCGTGAGCCAGTCGCGCCCGCCTCGCCCGAATCAGCCCGCACCGGCTGCGCCGACGAGCCCCATGCCCGGCATCATCTCGGTCGCCGTCGTGCTGCTCGTCCTCGGCATTGTCGTCGGTCTGCTGATCAACCGCGCCGGCCCGAACAGCCAACCGGCTAGCCAGGCCGATAATGGCCTTGCCAGCACCGCCGTCGCCATCCCGACCGTTGTGGCCCTCTCCCCCGTCGCAGCACCCACTGCCGCCCCCGTCGTCAACACCCAGCTGCGGCCCACCGCCACCACCTACACCTACAGCGCTCCGCCGCCGATGACGATCAACCCGGCCAAGAAGTACACCGCCACCATTGAAACACCCCGAGGCAACATCGTGGTTCAGCTGCGGCCCGACATCGCCCCGCAGACGGTGAACAGCTTCGTCTTCCTGGCCCGCCAGAACTTCTACAACGGCCTGACATGGCACCGCGTGCTGACGAATTTTATGGCTCAGGGCGGCGACCCGAAGGGCGACGGCACCGGTGGCCCCGGCTACGCCATTCCCGACGAGTTCACCGACAAGATCATCTTTGATAAGCCGGGCCTCCTGGCTATGGCCCACTCTAATGCGCCAAACAGCGGCGGTTCACAGTTCTTCATCACCACCGCCCCAGCCGCCTACCTCAACAGCCAGTACACGATCTTCGGCCAGGTCGTCCAGGGCCAGGATATTGTCGATGGCATCCCGCTGCGCGACCCCGGCAGCGCGACAGCTCCTGGCGAGACCATCCTCGGCATCACCATCGCTGAGAGCTAGGATCTAGGTAGGATCGACCGCCGACGCTCGGCGCGACGCACAGCCAGAAGGCCCGACGCTTAGCGTCGGGCCTTCTGGCTACTTCTTCCGCCCGAAGAGGCCGCGCTTTTTGGGCGTCTCCACCGTCTGCCGCAGCGAGTCCAGGTCGCCGTCGAGGCTGCCGGGCGACGCGACGGGCGGCGACGACGGCAGATCTAACGGCTTTAGACCCTCTTTAGCCGCTAGGTCGCTGAGCGAGATCCGCTTGCCAAGGAC
>CAISPW010000135.1 GCA_903887465.1 uncultured Oscillochloris sp.
CACGCTGGTCACAGGGTTACTTCACACACGCCCTGGTCAGATCGTGATCATCACCGCCAAAACGGGCGATGCGTGGGGCGGGCTGCCCGCTGTGGTGATTGATGATGATGGCAGCTTCACCACCGCCGCCGCTGTCTTTGCCGCCCTGCTGGTGGACGTGAAGCGCCGACTGGTTGCCACCAAGCATCAGCGCGACCCCGGCCCGTGGCTCACCGTCGTTCTCGACGATTACCCGGCGCTCCGTGATGCGTGCGCTGCCGCTGACGAGACGTTCATCCTCATCGCTCGGCTTGGTCGTAGCCTACGGGTGCGGCTGATTGTCCTCAGCTACAGCGGTCTCGTAAAGGAGCTAGGGCTAGAGGGCAAGGGCGACAGCCGCGATCATTTTGTGTGGATACGGCTAGATCGCCAGCGACGGGCGACCCTGGTATGGGACGAAGAGACCCACTCCCTCGACACGGCCCTGGTCGTGGCGATGGCCCAACGACCGCTGGACGTGTCGCGTGTTTGGATAGCCCCTACAGCCCCTACTACCGCGTCAGAACGCCAGATAAGCCCCTACGCGACCGCTACTGCTACTACTCCTGAGAAGCCGGTAGGGGCTGCTCAGGAGGGTAATGAGGGCGTAGTAGTAGTGAGCAGAGTGACCCTCTCCGAGCAGGTGGCGATTCTTAGCAGCGCCCTCCAGATGAAGTTAGAGTCTGGTAAGTTCAGTCGCTCCGAGGTATGCCGCCGGGTGTTCGATGGCGCAACGGGCGGCGCAGCCTACGACAAAGTACGAACAGTTCTCGATGCCGCTGGCCTATAACGGATGAACAATGAAGCCGACACTACTCCCCAATCCAGAGGACATTTTCGCGCTCATCCGCCGATACGACCGCACAGCCCTCATTTACAGGACGAAGTTCGAGGCGCAGGTTGAACTAGCCGACGCCTACCGGAAGCGGGGCGACCTCCCACGCGCCGACGATTGCGTGATGCTGGCGGTGGGGTTTGGGCTGAAATCTGAGGACTTCGAGGAAGTGGCCCGCGACCTTGCGGGACTCCTCGGTATCACGCGCCCTGAAAAGGAAGCACCGTAGTGAGTGTAAAGGATTAATGACAACACATCGTGAATATGGGTGAACATAGAGCCAAATACAACTATAGAAGAGTTGACACGGCGAGTAGTGCGTGTTACGATGACGGGCAACCCGCAATCTGCTCACAGGGACAATCGTTTGCAGGAGTCGGCCAACAAGAGAGGAATGTTATGGCAATTCGTGATCACTTCCAAACCCTCCGCATGAACGAAGGCGAGAGAGAAGTTGCTGAGAAATTACGCACCACACGAGGTGAGCGTAGCGTCTCGTCTCTTATTCGTCGGCTTCTGGCTGAGGAAGGTTCGCGCCAGGGCGTGTCTGAGCAGCCCAAGGCTATGTCGTGTGTGCGGGGATGAATCACAAGCGCCCGTGGCACAGGCTACCACAGACGCATGCAGAAGACAGAGGAGTGATGTCCCTCTATTTTACCATAGCGGTACTCTGCACGCAATAGGCCGATCCACGGGCGCACTACTACAAGGGGATCGGAATGGCCTACAAGACTCGACCAATGACCGCTACAGGCCCACGCAAGCCCGCACGCCACACCCAGGATGGGAAGCTGATCGCGGAGGTGTGGGGATGATGCCACGATCTGACACCGCAAAGAAGGGCAAGCGCATCCGACGCAAGCCCTATGCGCCGCCCGCAGACGCGCAGTACCTCAAGCTTGCCGAGGTGGCATGGCTCCTTCGGTGTAGCGTGCGTACTGTCCAGCGCAGAATCGATGACAGTGAACTAGAAACTGTCTTCAGCGGCAATCTGCTGTGTGTGCCACGCTTCAGTGTGGACGCCTATCTGGAGCGCGAGCGCAACGCTCGCCAGCGAAAGAAGGCTGCCTGATGGTACGCAATCCCGCAGCACGCGAAAACGGAGACGGCAGTGTGTACCCGGACGGCGACCGCTGGCGTGCCTACTTGATTATCGACGGCAAGCGAGTGACGCGCTCGGCCTCTGATGAGAAGGGCGCAAACCGCAAGCTCCAGGAACTAATCAAGCTGCGCGACTCTGGGGTTGAGGTTGGTACCGGCAAGATGAAGTTGTCAGATTGGCTTGATCGCTGGCTCGACATCCTCACCGAGGCTGGTAAGAAGGCAAAGACGATTGAGGGACACCGCGAATGCTGTCGCCTATACATCAACCCCTACCTGGGCGACAGGAAGATCGAGGCGATCCGTGCCAGCCACCTTGACGACTGGCGCAAACAGCTACGGACGAAGAAGCTCAGCGATAGCACTATCCAGGGCGCACATCGTCGCCTGCGGGCCGCGCTGAACGTCGCCGTGAAGCGGCGCATGATTGTACGCAACCCGGTCGATCAGGTGGAGGCTCCTACCGTGGGTAAGCGCCGCGTGAAGGCTCTCGACACTACCCAGGTCGGGCAGTTGCTCGACACGTTCGCCACTGAGAGGCACCGACTGTACCCGCTCTTCGTGTTGGCCTGCACCACTGGTATGCGCCAAGCTGAGATGATTGGACTACGAGTAGGCGCACTCACATTAGCTGGCGAATCGCCCCAACTCATAGTGCGTGAACAACTCCAGCGCATTACTGATCGAGAAACGGGGAAGAAGGTGTTTCATCGGCAAACGCCGAAAGGCGAAGACGACGAGTCGCACGAGCGCACCATTCCGCTGTCACCTGCTGTAGTGACAATCCTCAAGGCGCAACTGGCGCGGCTCCAGCTAGAGCGGCGCACTCGTGGCGATCTGACTCCCATTGGTGATGACGACCTTGTGTTCACCACCGAACGTGGGACGCCTATCAATGATGACAACCTACGCCGGACTCTGAACCGGGCACTCAAGCGAGCAAGGTTAACCCATGTCACTTTCCACAGCCTGCGACACAGTGCTGGGTCGGTAATGCTGGCTGAGGGTGCGCAGCTCGTGGACGTGAGTGCTGTTCTTGGTCATGGCAACCCGCTGATCACGGCTCGAATCTACGCCCACGCCTTTGACGCTGGCAAGCGAAGTGCAGTTAATTCTGCAAGCAACGCACTGCTCCGAAAGGGGGCATAAATTGAAGGCACCTCCCAAAGCACCTCCCATGACACACAAAAACGCGGAACCCTCTTGCGAGAATTCCGCGTCCCACCGTGGTGGAGCGACGGGGGTTCGAACCCCGGACCTCCTGCTTGCAAAGCAGGCGCTCTCCCAGCTGAGCTATCGCCCCACGGTTAATGCAAAATGCAAAATGCAAAAGCTCATTTTGCATTTTGCATTTTGCATTGTTTGGTGGGCGTAGGTGGACTCGAACCACCGACCTCGATCTTATCAGGATCGCGCTCTAACCAACTGAGCTATACGCCCGAACAACGTTGCCGAGTATAGCATAGCCCTTTAGGCGTGTCAAGTTTACCCGCTGGCGTGTGCGCAGATGTCCGCCTCTGCCGCGTCGGCCTTCTCAGGTATGCTATACTGCCCGGCGGCACCTATTATCTACCATACCGTAGGATCCCGTGATGTCCCAGGACTCTGATGTTCGTGTCATACCCGACATCTCCTTTACGGTTGTGAACCGTGAGGATCTTGAGAAGCTTTACCGGGTGATCATTGAGAACGATGATGTGACCCCGATGGACTTTGTGGTGATGGTGCTGCGCCTGTTCTTCGGCCTGAGCGTGAAAGATGCTATGGACGTGATGCTTACCGCCCATAATGAGGGCCACGCATTGGTGACGACCCTCCCCTTTGAGGAGGCTCAGGAGCGAGTCTATAGCGCGCATACGGTCGCTCGTGAGGAGGGCTACCCTCTCACCTTTTATCTTGAGCCTGATGTGTGATGTGTGACCCCACCGGGTCTCGCGCTATGTATCACGTGTCACGTAGTATGCTTGGAGTAGCAATGCACGCCCGGCCTCGTATTGCCGTACTGCTGCTGTTCGGGACGCTTCTGCTCGCTGCCTGTGGATCCTCCGCCGGTGCCGCCGCTGTCCCCAACCCCACGGTCGCCCCCACGGTCGCCCCCACGGTCGCCCTCACTGCCACCCCCGCCTCTGCCCCGGTCTTCGCCGCCGGATCACGTGTGGCCGGAGTTGATGTGGGCGGCTTGGGCCGCGATGCCGCCCGCGAGCGCCTCGTCGCCGCCCTCGCCAGCGCGCCTAAGCCGATTGAACTGCGCGCCGGTGCTGTCTCGTTGACCTTTATCCCCAAGATGTCTGGGCCATCTACGCCCGTCGATGACCTGCTCGGCCAAGCTGATGCCGCCCTGCGCGCCGCGAAGCCCGCAGAGGTGCCGCTCACCGCTAACCTGGATCTGGCCGCCCTGCGCGCCCAGCTCGTGACCCTCGCTGAGCGGGCTGCTGTCCCGCCTCAGATCAGCGTGATCAGCTCCACAACGTCGATCTCGCGTAGCTTCGCCTACACACCCGGCATGATCCTCGATGTGGACGCCGCCATCCCCCTCGTCCGCGCCGCCTTATCCTCCGCACGCCCTGCCGCTACCCTCACCCTGACCCTCACCGAGGATCCCGTCGCGCCGCAGGCGAGCGCCGAGCGGCTCCTTGCCGAGGTGCAGGCGCTGGCCGGGACGTGGGATGGGGTGATCGGCCTGCACCTTCACGACCTGAAGACCGGCGCCGAGGTGCGCTTTCACGATCAGACCGTCTTCGCCGGGGCAAGCACGATCAAAGTCGCAATCATGCTGAACGCCTATATCAACCTGCCAACGTTCAGCGCCCAGCAGGAGACTTGGCTCGGCGATATGATCAAGCTCAGCGATAATATCGCGGCCAATAACTTGTTGGCAGCGGCTGTCGGCGGTACGAGCACCGAGTCTGCCTTCACCGGGGCTGTGCAGATGAGTAAGATGCTCGCTAATGACCTCGGCCTGAAGAATATCTACCTCTACGTTCCCTACGAGTCGACGGACTATATCAAGCAGAATAAGATTAAGTATAAATGCGGCCCACAGGATCCGGTGGGCGAGAAGCCTTATACCGAGACCGGCTGCGCCCTACGGGCCACGCCCTACGCGATCGCCCAGATCTATGAACTGATCAACGCCTGCGCCAATAGGATCGGCCCGCTGCTTGAGAAGTTTGATCATCTTAGCCCCTCACGCTGCCAGGAAATGCTCGATCTCCTGGCTACCAACGATGATACGAGCCGCATGGTGGCCGGTCTGCCCAAGGGCACCCGCGCCGAGCATAAGAGTGGCTGGATTGAAAACCTACAATCGGACAATGGCATAGTTCGCTCCCCCAACGGCAACTATGTGTTGTCGGTGTATGTCTACAAGAAGCTGCCTAAGGGCGTGTTTATGTGGCCCGATGAACAGATGGCACCTGTCGTCGCGGCCTTCTCGCGGCTGGCCTACACGGCGTATCACCCGGTGCGGCTGGAGAAGTAGGCGCGAAGTTCCGCCAGCAGATACACGTGGATGCCCCAAATGTAATACCGCAGAAGATGTCCATGCGCGGGGCGCACACCGCTGCGATGAACATGGTCGCTGATGCCCGACTATCGGGTATCGGCTATTTTCACGTTAGACAAGGTTTCAGGTGCCAGGTTTCAGCTTGACCGTCCTGCGATGAGGCGACGAG
>CAISPW010000136.1 GCA_903887465.1 uncultured Oscillochloris sp.
CAAGAAGCCATGAGGGAATATGCAGCCGACGTTGGAAGAGAGTCACTGTCATACGTGGCTCTCCGCGCCGACTGCCTGCACGATCAGTTCCTCAAGGCGAGCAACGCTTTGTGACCAATCGTAGCTGGCGACCGCACGCCGTCCGTGCGCAGCCATGTCGGCGCGTAGGGCAGGAGATCTGAGCAGGCGCAAGGTTTGTGCCGCAAAGTCAGCAGGTGTATCGGCAACCAGCACATCGCGCCCAAGCTGGAGTGCCAGTCCCTCAACTCCTTTGCTCGTCGAGATCACCGGCGTACCCAGGGCCAGAGCCTCAAGCACCTTAAGACGGGTACCGCCGCCTTTGCGCAGAGGTACAACCTCGGCCCAGGATCCAGCCACGGCGAGCCGTACGTCGTCGAGGTGGCCGGTAAACTCAACCCCCTCGGTGTTCGGTAGGCCAGCGATCTGCGACGGTGTGGCTCGCCCAGTAACACGCAGATGAACATTCGGGCACTCGTGGCGAATCAGCGGAAAGATTGCGTCGAGGAAGTAGGACATCGCATCATAGTTGGCATTATAGGAAAGAGCACCGGGGTAGATCAGGGTATTCGGCTCCGGAGAGCCGAAATTGCCTGCCAGTTCAGCGATATCAACCCCGTTTGGCACCACGGCCAGGGGCATACCCGGTGGCGCAATCTGTCTCGCCAAGCGCTCCTCGGTAGCCGAAACCACCGTTGCCCCAGCACAGCGCTTCATAGCTGCCGTCACATAATGCTGGGTCTTCCACCACGTCAGTCCCGCACGCAACTGCCCTGAGCAGGCAGCGTCAGCGAGCATCGCTAGTTCCAACTCTTCAAAGATGATCGGCACATTGCGTGTGTACAGGGCGTAAGGCACCATGTGTAACTGCGCACACATCAGTGCGCTGTAGCAGCGTTGGCTGATTGTCCGATCCACCAGGGCAGCCATAGCCGAATTGAAGTTCCCCGCCATCGAACGTGGTTGAGGAGAGAGTAACCCAACTGCTCGGTCTAGCCGTCGCCCCGCGAAGGGAGTCTCGGGCAGCAACGACACGCTGCGGCAGAATTGACCAAGCTCCTGGGTCGCCTGCTGGATCGGAGCGTCAGGGCAGAACGCGATCAGATCTAGCGTGTGGTGGCGCGACAGACCGCGCAGTAGGTGGAAAATCCGCAGCTTCGAGCCATTATCGGCTGGGTATGGGCACCACGGCGAGAGAAAGAGAATCTCCATCATATCACCTCCATCCCAAAGCGCCCCAGCCAGAAGTCACGCATCCCGCACAGTATTGCATCACGCTGAGGCCGGCGCGAGCGCCATTTGGGACGCAGGCTATAACTCAAGCAGGTACGTAGATCTTGGAGGAACAGTGCATGGAGCCACGCCGCCAACCCGCCGCCGGTGATGCGCAGGAAGAGCAGTCGGTTGCGCGTCATATAGTAGGCGACAGAGGGCTTATCCACGCGGTCAGCCAGCGGGATTTTGTGCCAGAGATGTGCTGTTGGCTCGTGTAGAATCCGAAAGCCCACACGACGTATTCGCACGCACCACTCAGTCTCCTCATAGTACATAAAGAATCGCTCGTCGAGCAACCCGGCCCGCTCCAGAGTTTCTCGCCGAATGAGCAGGGCGCAGCCGGTGACAAAATCTACTTCCGTGGCCGTTGGGTATTGGCCCCGATCAACCTCGCCGATACCGCGCATCGTGCTTGTACCACGCCGCCAGTCAATTCGCCCTCCCGCCGACCAGATCACATCTGGTTGGGCGTGGTAGTAGATCGTCGGCCCGACCGCACCAATCATCGGGTCGGACTCGGCTGTTGCGATCATCTGACTCAGGAAGTCCGGTGCCACCTCGGTATCGTTATTCAGCAGGAGCGCGTAGTCGTAGCCACGTGTAAGGGCGTAGCGCAGGCCCACGTTGTTGCCCGCAGCAAAGCCCAGGTTCGCCCCATTCTCAATCACCGTCACATCCGGGAAGGCTGCGCGTACCGCCGTAGGGGTGCCATCCTGCGAGGCATTATCGAGTACCAGGATGCCCAGCCGATCACGCGGGTAATCGAGGTACCCTAGCGAGCGCAGACAGGCCAGAGTATCGGCGATGCCGTTGTAGCAGAGGGTGATGATCAATACACGGGCGTGCATGGAACCTTTCAATCAAGTGCGTAGGCGAGTTGGGTGGTGCGCTGATGTGCGGTATTAACAAGCAACTGCTCAAGCTGCGCAATATGTCGCTCCCACGTCCACATCGTGCAAACATGTCTACGTGCCGCATTGCCGAGTTGCTCGGCTTGCGCGGGGTTGTTGAGCAGGTTGGTGATTGCCTGACCAAATGCGCCAGCCTCGCGGGGAACTATCATCCCCGTGACATGAGGAATGATGGTCTCGGTGAGACCACCCTCGTTTACTGCGACAAGCGGGGCGGCTGCGGCCATCGCCTCAAGAGCCACTAACCCAAATGGCTCGCGCATTGGCGCATAGGCGACACAGCCTGCTCGCGCATAGAGTTCGTGCAGTTCAGACTCGCTAATATTTACCCGGCAGTTGAGTCGAATATGTCGTCTGTTCGCAAGGTCAGTGAGGTAGGTGAGTTCCTCTTGATCCTGGTAGTTACTTATGACGATGAGGTGTCGATCAGCAGCAGGCATCGTGGCTACTGCTTCGATCACGAAATCAAAGCCTTTGGCCGGTATTAAGGCACCGATGGAGAGGACAAATCGCTCACGGGGATGATTGGTGGGCGCATATTTTGTGAAATCCACCCCCTGGTAGCAGACCTCCGCATGCCGGCCATAGGTCCGCCACACATTCGCCGCCGTATAGTGTGAGTTCACCGTGATCTGGCTGGCACAGCATGCGGCGCGGCGATCTACCGCTCGGTAATAGGCGCGGCACAAACGTGGGAGCGGATCAACTCGGTCAATCATCGTATGCACCGATTGATGGGCATGGTAAGGACGGGGTATCTCCGGCTCGTAGAGCATACGCGGCAGTTCGTGGCAGTAGTAGAGCGCTGGAGTGCGCAGCCAGCGCAGCACTTGTGGCGACTGAGCAAACTGACAGGGATGTACCAACACAACATCAAAGTGCTGGCGATCAATAGTCGTAGCCACCCGATGCATGATAGCGTCAAGCCGAGCGATATTGCCCATTCCGATGAGCGTGTTGAGTCTCCCAAATGGGCTACGCAGCCACGGCCACGGTTGGAATTGCTCAATCACCGTGGGTACCTGAAGATCACTGTTTGCAACCCCGAAGGTATGATTGGCTGTATTCAGGCTAAACAATGTTACATCGTGATATCCTGACAGCCGACGTATATGCTCTGCTGCTATACGCTTGGCTCCGCCAGAGTGTAGATTGTGATAGATCGCAATACGCATAGCATCACCCCGTCGATCCCTGGGCCATCGGTTGACGCAGATGGCGAATAAAATTCCATTCGTCAGGGCCAATCACACCGAGGGCCACACAGAGGCCGGCGTAGGCCAGCATACCCAGAGCTACGCTGATGAGTACCGGCAGCCACGCGACCCCTGCCACCAACAGGCCCATCATCACAGCGGCGGCTACCGGGCGACCGAGACTCTTTCCCCAACTGATGTGGCCTAGCTCGCGGCGCAGCAGCCAGAGGTACTGTGCCACGAGCACCGCCTCGGTTATCACCGTCATCGTGGCAGCGGCGATCACGCCAAAGCGCGGCACCAGTACGCTGTTCAGCGCAATGTTCACTCCTGTGCTAACCATAATCGCTCGTGCCACCCGGCCTTCGCGCCCGGCCACCACCACGATGTAGCCAAGGAATTCCGAGAGAAACATCAGCGGCACCACCCAGATGACGATCCGCAGGGCCGGAATCGCCGGGGCATAGTCTGAGCCAAACAGAAATGTCACAATCTGCGGGGCCAGGGCCGTGACACCCACGCTGATCGGCAGGGCTAAAGCCACTAGGTAGCGCAGGGCGCGGGCGTAGATTGATGCCAGGCTCTCGGGTGCGGTCGTAGCCTGCCGGGTGAGGGAGGGGTAGAGGGCCGTATTGATGATGTTTGAGAGAATCACTGTTGAGAAAACTAGGTTGTAGGCCGCGTTGTAGTAGCCGGTCGCTACGTCGCCGTGGAAGATGTTGAGCAGCACGCTGTCGAACTTATAGGAGAGGCCGAGCGTAAAGCTGATCACGCCGAAGGGCAGGCTTGCTCGCAAGAGGTGTGGCCAGTCTCGCAGGGACGGGGCGGCGGGGCGTACCCCCAGTGTGCGGGCAGCCCGCAGGCAGGTATAGGTAAGTAGAGCGATTCCCAGCAGGTTGGCCCCAATCAGGCCATAGTAGCCAAGCCCTTTCCAGAGGGCTAGGCCGCCGACTAGCACAAACACCACTTGGTAGACGATCTTCGACCCCGAGGCCAGATCGACTCGTTCGTAGCCCGACAGCATTGACTCGAAGACACCCTGGGCGCTGTACATCACCAATCCGAGCGTGCCGAGTGCGATGGCGACTACCATAACAAGTGGGCGACCCGTGAGCCAGGCACTGCCGATCAGCAAGGTAGCCGCCAGCAGAGAGAGCAGGAAGCGTAAAGACAGCACGTTGCCATAGAGCGCCCGAATGCGTGTCTCGCCGTCGGCGGCATCACGCAGGCGGGCCACCTCGCGCACGGTGTAAGGGCTCAGGCCGAGATCTGCAATAAAAACAAACAGCGCCCCGTAGGCCAGCACCGCCGCGTACTGGCCAAACTCGGCAGCACCCAGACGGCGCACGATTAGCACCGAGAAGCCAAATGAGAGCAGCTTGATTATGGCCTGGGTGACCATACCTGCTGCCGAGTTACGGGCGACGATGCGTGAGAATCGCTGCATAGTACGGCCTTCAACCAACCATATAATCATTTCGGAGCCTGCGGCCCCTAGCCACCTCGGCGGCGGCGCTATATAGCAATCCTCTTGGGGTTGTTGCGTGGAGTCGAGGCTTTAGCCGGATAAGGCCGGCTAAAGCCTTGACTCCTTCTTCACAACTGGAATAGGACTGCTATAGCACTCAATCATCCGGCGTGCGGTCTGCTCCCACGAGAACTGTGCCGCTCTCGCGAATCCCCGCTCGCGCATCCTCTGCGCGATAGCAGAATCGCTCAGCACACGAGCAATGTGATCAGCAATGGCCGTATCATCCTCGGCATCCGCCAGCAGCCCGGCGTCGCCCACAACCTCCGGGATGGCCCCACGGTCGGAGGCGATCACCGGTGTGCCACAGGTCATCGCCTCTAGCAGCGGGATGCCGAAGCCCTCGATCCACGAGGGGAAGGCGAAGGCGTCGGCCATGCTGTAGAGCGCGATCAGGTCGGCACGCGGCGGGTTGATCAGCACGTGGGCAATGCCCGATGCCTCGGCCTCGCGCACGATTGCCAGCGGCTCATGGCGGGCGAAGAAGACTAGTCGGTGGCTGGCACGAATCGCCGCCGGCAGCCGATGCCACGCTCGCACCAGTACGGCAGGGTTCTTTAGCCCGTCAGCGAGTACGAATGGCCGGTCAAGCCCATAGCGCGCCCGTACCGCGTTGAGCATTGCTGGCTCAGTCACCCGCCGCAGGTCGAGCGTGGGCGCATGCGGGATGGCGACAATCCGCCCTATGTCAATCTTTCCATAGCGGGCGATCTCACGCCGGGCGTGTTCCGATACTGTCAGCACGAGGTCGGCCCGGCGCAGTGCGGCGGTCGAACAGAGGTGCAGGTAGCTCATCATCGCCAGCGTGCGCGGATCTTTGCGATGGCCGCGCACGATTTCGCGTAGCGGCAGGATATTGATCGCATCGTGTAGGGTGATCACCGTGCGCGTGCCACGTGGCGCGAATCCATAGTTCGCCGGGAAGTGCATCACCTCGATCTGGTCGCGTCTGATCTCGCGCCGCATCAACAGATCGTTGGCGAGGCTAGAGAGTGGGTTGCGGTACGGCAGGTAGCGCACGGTCACGTGTGGCGGGATGGTGTTCAGCTCAAAGGGACGTTTTGTATCGGCGTAGAGGATGATCTCGTGATCATACGCGCACGCGATCAGCGCCGGGACGAAGTGGGCGATGTAGGTATGTACCCCGCCCACCAGTCCGTGCGACAGATAGCGGACATCAATGCCGATACGCATATCAGTCCCCCGATCCCACGAGTTGTCTCGCACTGCCCACCCCCCCGCCCATCCACTTGATGTGGTTCACCCCGATTGTCCAGAGCTGGCCGAGGGTGGCGGGGTTGGATGCGCCTTTGAGGAAGGTTAGCATCGGGCCGGGGCGTAGGCTCCACTCGCGGGCTGCCCGCTTGGCCCAGTACTCTAGCTGCTGTGAGCTGAGGTGCGGGTAGCTCAGCACAGTATGGTCGTACATGTCGTAGTCTTCCCAGCGCTGCATGCTGATCCACCCGTTCTCCACTGCCTCGTAGTAGAAGGGCGTGCCGGGGTAGGGCGTGGCGATATGGAACAGGGCGATGTCCACCGGTAGCTTTTTGGCTAGGCCGATGGTCTGCTGGATGGTTTCGACTGTCTCGCCCGGCAGACCGATGATGAAGTAGCCCCAGTTCATAATCCCGACGCGATGACTGGCGGCGATGGTCTCCTGGATGCGCTGCACCGTGGTGCCTTTGCGCGCCCGCTTCAGCACCGCCTCGCTGCCGCTCTCCAGTCCCCAGGCAATCATGAAGCAGCCGGCTCGCTTCATCAGTCGCAGCAGATCCTCATCCACGAAGTCCACCCGGCTGTTGCAACTCCAGCGCATCTGGATACCCTCGCGGATGATTGTCTCGCACAGATCAACCACAAACTCCTTCTTGACGGTGAACAGGTCGGCCTCGAAGTGGATGTGGTGCATGCCCAGTTCCTTGAGCATCACCATTTCTTTGATTACGTGCGCTGGGCTGCGGTGGCGCACGCTGGACTGGTAGGTGACGTGTTTGATGCAGTAGCGGCAGCCGGCCGGACAACCCCGGCTGGTCAGCACAAAAGTGTACGGCCCGCCGACAATCGGCACCTTGTACTTCTGCCAGGGCAGCATGTGGTGTAGTGGGATGGGCAGACTGTCCAGATCCGTGATGAAGGGCCGGTCGGGGTTGATCTGCACCGCACCGCCCGCATCGCGGATGGCCACGCCCAATGTC
>CAISPW010000137.1 GCA_903887465.1 uncultured Oscillochloris sp.
AACGCCTCCGCGCCGGTTTGTGTCTCCCCAGATCTTTTATCGCCCATCTGGTCGCTTGGGCGGCATAATTCGCGGCCCATGCGCGCCGAACGGCCCAGTCGATGCCGAGCTCTCGGCGGCGTTACCGCGCTCGCTCGACAGGCTCACGCTCGGCGGCTGCGGGCCGTCGCCCGCGCCCACGCCCACCCGGCCAACCTCAGCCTGGCGCAACTCCTCGGCCTGGCGCAGCACCTCCGGCGCCGCCTCGTAGTAGAACTGCAGTGCGCGACCGTGCTCGTCTACCCCGGTGTAGACCACCAGCACCCGGCTGCCCGTCGGCACCCCGCCCGACGCGAGCAGGTCGGCCAGGGGCGCGTCGAGATCCTTCAGCAGGCGCTGGCGCAGGGGCCGCGCGCCAAACCGCGAGTCGAAACCCTTGTCGAGCAGGTACTCCTTGGCCTGGGGGCTCACCTCGACCTTGATGCCGTGGCGCAGATACTGCTCGTTACTCTCCAGCAGCATATGGTCGAGCACCTGGCGCAGCACATCGCTGGAGAGCGGCCGGAAGGCGACGATCTCATCGAGCCGGTTGATCCACTCGGGCTGGAAGACCTTCTGGAGCGCCTCGAAGCCGATCTGGTAGATCTGCTGGCCAGTGGCCTCGACATCCTGGTGCGGAGTACGGAAGCCGATCGTGCGCCGGTCGAGGTAGTCCACCATCTCCTTGGCGCCGACATTGGTGGTGAAGACCACAATGCTGTTCTGAAAGCTCACCCGCCGACCGCCGTTGAGCAGCAGGATCTCGCCGTCCTCCATGACCTGAAGCAGCAAGTTCCACAGCTCGGGCTGGCCCTTCTCGATCTCATCAAACAGCACCACGCTGTTCTCCTGCTCGATGATATCGGGGTTGAGCAGCGGCTTCTGGTCGCGGCCAACATAGGAGGGCGGCGCGCCGACCAGGGCGCTCACCTCGTGGCCCTGGCTGAACAGCGAGCAGTCAATCTTCAGGAACGCCTCGCCGTCGGGGCGCACCAGATGGGCCAGGGCGCGCGCGGTGGCCGTCTTGCCGACGCCGGTGGGGCCGAGGAAGAGCAGCGTGGCGCGCGGGCGATGGGGGTTCCCCGCCGAAAAGCCAAAGCGGGCACGGTTCAGGACACGGATCACGCTCTCGATCGCGCGCTCCTGGCCGAAGATCTGCTCGCGTAGCCTATGTTCAACCCGGTCGAGTGGATTCTTGTCGCCGCGCTGCGCGAGCGACATCCCACGCATGTTGAAAGTCATGGCCTCTCCCTTCCCGCTAGTCGGCGCCGACGCTGGCGCATCCTGTATTGCCACGTTCAAAATACTGTATCGCTATTGTAGCAAGCTGCACTTACGATTTGCGCTATACGGAGGATTGCCGCCGAACGTAGGGATGCGCCGACGCTTCGGCCCTCCGCTACCGCAGGCGCGTCACCGCCGTCGCAAGGGCCGCAATCGAGAAGATCGCCAGGCCGATGTTGAAAAAAATCAGCAGGAATGGCGCAATCCCTAGCCCATAGCCGATGCCAACAACGATCTGAACCGACCGTCCACGCTTGCGGTTGACGCGCTCCAGCATTCGCACCAGCAACTCGCCCGCCATCGGGCCGAAGATAATCGCCAGATACAGGCCAAAAAAGCCGGTCATCCCAAGGGCGACTCCGGCGACAATGCTGGCAAACAGTCCGTAGGCTAGGGCGATTACGCCGCTCAGGGCCAGGCTACCCGCCGAAACCTGATAGTTTACCGGGCGGCGCGAGCGGGCGCACTCGGGGCAGAGTTGGCCCACGGCCGCCTGACGCGCACAGTCCGCGCAGATCGGTCGGTCGCAGCTCGTGCAACGCAACCCCGTCTCGCGCCTGGGATGGTTACAGCAGTAGCGCGTCTCCGTCTGCGCCGCCGCGCTCGCGAATTCAGCCAGGGGCGGCGCAGCGCGAGACAGACCTCGCTCCGGCTCGCGCACCTGGACGCCGCCGGGGGCCAGAACCTCGCCCGCCGCCATGTGCGCCTCCACCTGCGCAAGGATGGCCCGGGCCTCGGCGCTGGACGGGTCGACGCTGAGGGCGCGCAGCAGGTATTCGCGCTTCTCACGGTAGGCCCGCATTGTCCCAGCCATGCCGATCAAGGCGTCCACATGCTCAGGGTCGAGATCAAGAACCTGCCGAAAACACTGACGCGCGGCGTAGGTGTCGCCCGCCATCAGGGCGATGCGACCATCCTGCACCAAGGCGAGAATATCGCCAACTGTGGTAGACTCTGCCATCAAAAAACCTCCTGGGACGGCATTATACCGTGCCAGAAGGCCCAGAGCAAAGCCTCTTTGGCGCGCCAAACTCTCACGTTTATGGGGGCTGGGCGGCGCAGCCGCCCCCACACCCCCGCCCGCAGGCGTCGCCTACGAGACAATAATCAGGCCAATCGTCGCCCAGGCGCTGGTGTTCCCGGCCTGGTCAAACGTCTGCACGCGCACCTGGTAGCGCCCGACCGCCAGGGGTGGCGTCTTGATCTGCGGATCTGCGGTGAACCAGGCGTCCTCGCCGTTAGCATCAGGCCCGATGTAGACCCGGTAGCCAGCCACGCCCGAGAGCTGGTCGCGCCCCGGCGACCAGACGATGCCCAGGGCGGTACCGGCGGCGGCGTGCAGTTCGGCGATGGCCGGCGGGTTGCTCGGCGGGGTCACGTCGTAGCCCACCGGGCCGTAGCGCGCAGTAGCCTGCCGACCGTCCGGCCCCCAGGCACGCACCGTCAGCGTGTGCATGCCCTCGCCCGCATCGCGCAGGGCGGCGTAGCCATCGACATTTAGCGGGAACATCGGCGTGACGCCAACTGGATCTTGATCCCACGCCTGGCTCAGGCCGCCCCCGCTCCAGCGCGTCGTGAACTCGATACGCTGGTCGCCACTATACCAGACGTTGGGCTGGGCCGGGCTGCTGAAGGTGATCTGTGGGGGCTGGATTGCCATAGCGGTGAGGGCGGTACCCTGGTGCTGGCTGCATCCGCCGACCTCCGGCAGATCGACACCCTCGGCGAAGCGCAGGGGCACCGAGTGCTTGCCGCTCCAGCCGTCGCTATCTGCCGTAAAGGCGGTAAAGTGCAGGTGCGGCACCCCCGGCGCGCCACGGTCGCCCGCGTAGCCAAGAACCTCGCCGACCTCAAAGGTGTGTCTGGGGTCGGTGCTGGCCACACGGCCGAGATGGGTGTACATCGTGAAGAAATTGCCGCCGTGGCGAAGGATCAGCGTGCCGCTGCGTGACTCCCAATACCAGAACTGGCCGCGCGCGGCCGCGCGGATGGGCGCGTTGTAGGTTGGCCCGCCCAGTTGGGCCAGGTCGAGGGAGTAGCGATCCCACCCGTTGTGGGTGCCGCAGGCGTAGCCCTGGATCACCACCCACGGCTCGCCGGGGGGGGTGGGTAGAACCAGTTGGGGGGCGGCAGCTACGGGGGCGGGTAAGGCGAGCAGAGAAGTGATGGCGAACAGGGCCATCAACCAGCAGAGCATTGATGTGAGAGTGGGATGCTGAGGGGGGGCGCTACTGCTCAGGCGAGTCGTACGGAGACTCGGCAATACGTACCTCCTTGGGTAAGACAGGGCCGATCAGCGTGGATCGACACCGTGACGGTCTGGGTCAGCGGCGCGGTGAAGATAGCATACTCTTAAAATTTGGTCAAATCTGGCGCGATGACGCGCAGGGCGGTTGCAACGTCGCCTCCGGCGGGGGGTTGGGGGTGGCAACGCCACCCTCGAAAGATCTTTTTTTGTGGGTTTTTGGCGGCGAAGCCGCCAAAAACCAACCAAAAGCGCGGTCTGGGGCGCAGCCCCAGCGACGTTGCATCAGCCCTGCGATGACGCGGCGCATCATAGCCAATCGTGCTATGATTGCGCCGTATCCAGCATTCAGCATTCAGCATTCACGATGAGCACCGAACAGACTCTGATCTTGATTATCGGTGCCGCCGACACCGGGCGTGCGCCGATGGCCGCAGCCCTGCTCCGTCGGCTGCTGCAGCGCCGTGGGATCGGCTGGGCCGTCGCATCGGCAGGCATCGTCGGCCACGATGCGGCCCCCGCCGAGGTTGAGGCCCGCGACGCGATCACGATCCTCAACCTCGATATCAGCCAGCATCAGGCCCGCTCGCTCAACGACGAGTTGGTTGATGCTGCGCGGGTACTTCTGGCGGTCGATAGCGGTGTGGCCCGCGTGCTGCGCGGGCGCTACCCCCAGGCCACGATCATCGGCCTGGGCGAACTGGCGGATCGCCAGCGCGACATCCCCGACCCCTTCCGCATGCAGGTGGGGGTCTGGGTGAGCTACGCTCACGAGATTGAGTCGCTGCTGAGTGCGGGACTCGACCGGCTGATCGGCATGGCCGGGGGAGCCTCAGTGGCCCCCGCCGAGGTGTCGCCGCCGCCGCCGCCAGATCCGCCGGGGGGCGAGTTGCGGCGCGCTGCCATCGAGCGCTGCCTGCGGCTCCTCGCCCTCGCCGCCGAGTTGCCGGGTGTGGTGGACTGGCCCGGTGCGCGCCGACAGATCGAACTGGACCTGCCGACGATGGGCACGCCCTTCGGCCCCGGCGATCTATCCCGCCCCTACGCCGCCATCGTCCAGGCCATGCTCGGCCTGACCCCGCAGCCACCCACGCCGGGCCAGTCGGCCAGCCTGCGCGCGACCCTCGCCGCCTTGCGCACGCCGATCAGCGCCGAGGCTCTGTCTGCTGTCAGCGCAGGTCTCGTCGGCTACCCCACAGTATAGGGGCCACAAAACAGGGGACAGGCAACGGTAGTCTGCTTGCCTGTCCCCTGTTTCGTGGCCCCTATACTGTTATTCACACTAACCAAGATTTTTGTTGGTTTTTGGCAGATTCGCCGCCAAAAACCAACAAAAAGCTAGGGCTGGGCCACCGCCCCAGAGACTCTGCCCCAGCCCTGCTGCATTAGCTCGGGTTCGTTGACTCAGAGAATGGCAGGGTGTACAATAAAATCGACGTAGGTGCATCAAAACCTTGTCGTTTCCTGTGTAACGCGAATGTAATCTACCATACTTGTGAGTACACACATCTATAGTATATAATGGGACTATCAATCAACACGAGAGAACGCGCAAAGCGTCTACTATGTAGTTCGTAGAAAGGGGTCGGCAATGCGGCGCATCATCATTCGAGACTATACAACTATCGAGCCATTTGCCGAACCTGCTCGCGACCTACGGATTCTTAATAAGTATCTGTGGCTTATGCAGCGTGATCTCCTAAAAGCGTACTATTCACACACCACCGAAGTTGATACCAGCGATCAGCTCGCAGAGCAAATCGCGCAGAGCGATGAGGCGCTTGTTATTTATCGCGATAACCTCTTTTTTAATGCCGCGCTGATCGATACGTTCATGGCGCAGGCGCAGGCATCCGGTCGGCCCTGCCAGATCGCCTTCCGTGCCAGCGATGAGGCCCGCAATATTCGGGGCGACTCCAGCATCGAGCGTCACGCCCTCCAGCTCTGCACCGGCATCACCCACCGCGATGATGTCACCTACATCGATAACGGCAAGGAACACCGTGGCTCAGTCCACGTCGCCGATATCTATTATTACCCTGCGGGCACCCGTAGCGAACCCGTCCCGATCTTAATCGATACGATCAGCCGGGAGATGGGCTATTACCATGTGCCCAGCTACATGGCCGTTAATAAGGGCCAGCTGACCTACCAGATCCCCATTCGCGCCTTCCTCTCAATTGAGAGTTGGCTGCATGTGCTGATGGCCAATGTGATTATGGGGGTTTTCTCGACCGCCTCTGAGCAGGACGCGCGTATGGAGAAGTCGCGGCTGCTCAATATCTTCCACTGGGACAAGGATGACTGGAGGCTTTTCCCCGGCAAGCTCGCCTTCTCGCTGCGGGCATTCTGGGAGAAAATCAACCCGCTGGAAGAGCAATGGCGCAACCACTTTCTGGCCTCGCGGAGCCTCGTAAAGGTAGGCAAGCGCTGCTCGATCGACCCGACGGCGATCATCCACGGGCCGACCACCATCGGCGATGATGTCTACATCGGGCCAGGGGTGGTGATCGCCAACAGCATCATCGGCAACAATGTCAATGTGATGCAGGGATCTCAAGTCATGCTCAGTGTTGTGAGCGACCGCTGTTTCCTGCCGTTTAACGCCGGCCTGTTTATGACCGCCATGATGGAGAATGGCATGGTGGCCCAGAACAGTACGCTCCAGCTAAGCTTGATCGGCCGCAACACCTTTATTGGTGCCAACAACGTGTTTACCGACTTCAACCTCCAGGGCGAGCCGATTAAGATTATGCACCGGGGCCAGCTCGTCGAGATCAACCTGCCGGTACTCGGCTCGGCGATCGGGCATAACTGCAAGATCGGCAGCGGCTTTGTCGTCTATCCAGGGCGCATGATCGAGTCAAATGCTGTTATAATCTTTGATAATGATCAGAATTTGATCCGCAAGACGGTACCCGGCCACGATGTGAACGATGTTGATCTGGAGACGGGCGACCCACGGCGAATCGTCTACCATTGGCCAAATGTGTATAGCGATCCGGCGACCGACCATCGCGCGCCCGAAGCGCCGTCCGCCCCGAGCCAGCCCTCCACCAGCAATGGCGTGCCACCGGGGCAACATCACGTTCGAGCGCCGGCGAACAATGGCCGCAGCACCACCAGCAACGGCGATACTGGCGGGTTTGCGCGGCCAGTTATCCACGAGCAATCAGCCGTCGGCGTTTCCGCAACACGAGGAGGATAGATGGTGAGCAAAGAGCGCATCTTGGTTGTCGAGGATCAACCGGACATCTCAAGCCTCCTCAAGATCTACTTCACATCTCAGGGCTACGAGGTATTTACGGCGATGCGCGGCCAAATCGCCCTGGATATTTGTAGCAAGACGCCGCCAAACCTGGCGCTGCTCGATGTGAACCTCCCCGATATGGAGGGCTATGATATTGGGAAGGCGCTGCGGGCCAGCCCGCGTACCCGGCATATCCCGATCATCTTTCTGACCGCCCGTGGCGAGCGCCGCGACCGGCTGATCGGCCTCGGCGAAGTCCAGGCTCAGTACTATATCGTTAAACCCTTCGACATCGAAGAGGTACACACGATCGTCAAGAATCAGCTGGAGGAGGCCCGGCGGAAGAACCAACTCCATCCGGTGACAAACCTGCCCACCGCCGATCTGATCAGCGACCAGCTGCGCCTGCTGCTCACCACCCAAGGCTGGGGCATGGCGCTCGTTCACATTAACGGGTTCGAGACCTTCACCCAGTCCTATGGGTCGGTGGTCGGCGAGGATGTGCTGAAGTTCAGCGCGCTCCTGCTCAACGAGGTACTCAACGATCTGGGCAGCAACGAAGACTTTATCGGCCAGATGGTGGTCGGCCCCGATTTTGTGATCACCTCGGCACCCGAGCGGCTGAAGACGATCTGTGAGCGGCTGATCACCCGCTTCGATGAGGAGATCGGGCTACACTATAACTATAAGCACCGCAAGCAGGGCTTCATTGAGGTGCCTGATGATACCGGCAGCATGCGCCATGTGCCCCTAATGTCGATCTCGATCGGGGTACTCACCAGCCAGGACGGGCCGTTCTACGATATCCGCGAGCTGAGCGAGATCGCAGAGGAGACCCGACAGCACGCCATCCAGCAGGCCCGTGAGCAGAGCCGCAAGAGCTGGGTCACGTACGGGCGTGCGCGTTAGTGGCTCACTATGGGGGGGTGTTTTTCGGGGAGGGACACGCCCTCCCCGAACCCCTCCCACCAGACCTCTCGCCTTATCACAGTGGATCACTAGGAACAGGGAACAGGCAACGGGCAATAGCAGCTGGCCCCGCCGGGCGTGCAGCTCGCTGCCGTAACAAGGGGAGCTGCGGTCGCCTCACGCGCCGCACTCCCCTTTGTTGTCCTAAGGCATAGGCAACCGGTAACTGGCAGCAGAATTCACTAGCTACCACGTTCATTTTGAGGGAACCTGTGTAAAACGCAGCGCTGCCCCGGCGGATCTTGCGAGGAGCAGCTTAGACGCCTATGGACTCTATGATCGCCTCAACATCGACCTATGGCTGGGAGTTGCTGGCCCAGTTGGCGGTCTGGGGCCAGCTCGGTGCGGTCAGCGCCGACGCTCCCACCTGCGCCGGTGAGTTGGCGGATCTGCTTGCCCGGCACCTTCCAATGCCCATCGGTCGGGTCGAGATCGTCGAGCGCGGCGTCATACTCGGGTCGGCGACATGGGGACACGCCAGCACCGGCGAGCTATCTAGCCTGAACATCTGCAGCAACGGCGAAGAGATCGGGCGGCTGTATCTTGGCGGCAGCGCCACGGTGGCGCTCGACCCGAATGTTGCCGCCGCGCTCACCGCGCAACTCGCCTTGCTGCTCGCCACCCGGCGACGCGAATCCGAGATCGCGGTGATGGATCATCTGCGCGCCCTGATCACCAGCAACCTCGGGTTGGTTGGCGTCCTCGATGTCCGCACGCTACTTGGTGTCGTCCTCACCGACGCCCTGCCGATCCTGAATGTCGAGAGCGCCGGCCTCTATAGCGGCGATGATGGCGCGCAGACGCTGGCCCTGGCCGCCACGAGCGCGGACGCCGACGGGTATCCGCAGCTGATCGCCCGCGACAGCCATGATCTGCCTGCGCGTGCCGCCGCCGAGGGCCAGCGTCTGCTTGGCAGCGCCCTGGTGGCGACCAGCCGGCGTCGCGGGACGGCCAGCACCGCCCCGGCGGCAGAGCGCCCGGCCCTGGCGATGCCGATCCTCGCCCACGCGCAGCCGACGGGCGTGCTGGTGATCGCCCTGCACCGCAACCTGCCGGAGCCGGGCGACCACCAGTTGCACATTATCGAGTCGTTTGCGGCGCAGGTGACCCTGCTGCTGCGCAATGCGCGGCTCTTCAGCCAGCAGCAGCAGCGCGCCCGCGAGCTGTTTGTCCTCTACGAGAACAGCAAAGAGATCAGCGCCGACGCACAAATTGAGAGTACGCTCGACCGAACCACTGAGAATATCGCCCTAGCCTTGGATGCTGAGTACTGCGCGGTGCGCCTGATCGATCCGCAGCGCCCCGCGATCCTGCGCACGGTGGCGATCTATGCCGATGCCGGTCGCGCCCAAGTGGCGGCGAGTGAGATCACGCTGGTCAATGCGCCAGCTGTCCTGGCTCAGATCAGCCGTGGCGAGCCGCTTCAGATTGAGGATGTGTCCGCCTCCGCCCTCGCCAACCCGCTCGCCGCCGCGCTCGCTGCCGAAGGCTACCGCTCGGCCCTGCTGCTGCCCCTGCGGACAAAAGATCAGACGATTGGCCTGCTCAGCATCGGCTACGAGCGGGCGCGCCGCCCGGTCACGCAGGCCGAGCGCAACCTGGCCCAGGTGCTGGCCGCTCAGGTGTCCACGGCCATCGCCAACCGGCGGCTCTACGAGGTGGAGCAGCGCCGCGCCGCCGAACTGGAGTTGCTCCAGCGGATTAGCCAGCGGCTCAGCGCCGGTCTCTCGCTCGATGAGACCCTTGACGCGATCCTTAATGGCCTGCAATCCCTCGCCAGCTTCGGCGGTGCGCGCATCGCTCTCTGGGACGGGCACACCCGCGAGCTTCAGATGGCCACGAGCTGTGGGCTACAGGCACCCGCCGGCAGCGTGGCCGACAGCCTGAGCAACTGGCTCGCCCGCATCCAGCGCCCGCGCCTGATCCCCGACATGGAATCGCTGGCGGCGCAGGGCGGCGCGCCGCGCCAGGTTGCCCAGATCATCCTGGAGGATGGCAGCGTCGCCCGATCCTATGTTGGCCTGCCAATGCGTACCGGCGACACGCTGATCGGCGTTCTCGAACTCTTCGCCGCCGCGCCGAATGCGTTCAGCACCGATAACGAGCGCCTGCTGCGCATTATCGCCGACCAGTCCGCTCAGGTGATCGTGAACGCGACCCGCTACGAGCAGGCCGATAGCAGTCTACGCTCACGCCTGGAGCAGATGCGGGCGCTCCAGCGCGTCTCCAGCCAACTGGCGATCACCCTCAACCAGAAGGAGATTCTGGCCTACGCGCTGGAGCAGGCGCTGAAGGCCACCGGCGCATCCCACGGGCTGATCGCCCTACGTGCGGTCACGGAGGATAGCGGTGAGGGGGACGATGTTGCGGTCTGTCGGATCGTCGAGGCGGTGGGCTATGATGAGCAAACCCAGGCGGCCCTGATCGACACCGTACTCGATACGCGCATCACGACCGCCCATACGGCGATGCAGCGCGGCGAGCCTGAATTGAGCGACACGATCAGCAGCGGCGAGCGGGACGCCATACATCTGCCGGATGTGGGGACGGCCCTGGCCGCGCCGATTTTCTACCAGGCCGGGGTGGCCGGGGTGCTGCTGCTGCTCTCGCCTAAGCCGCACGGATTCGACCACAATGCGGTCGATTTTCTGCGCACCCTCACCCACCAGGCCGCCGTCGGCATTGGCAACGCCCAGCGCTACGCCGAACTGGAACATCTCTCGCGCATGTTCCAGCGCCGGGCCTCAATGCTCAACGATGTGCTGGAGATCGGCCAGGCACTGCGCGCCGACCGCTCGCTGGAAAACCTGCTAGAGCAGGTTGGCTATAGCGCGACTGACTCGGCGAACTTCCGCACGATTGTCTTCTGCCTCGCCGACCCCGATAATGTCCACGTGCTGCGCCCGGTGGCCGCCGCTGGCATCCCGCTCAACGAACTGGATCAGATGGGCCGGCGCCCTCTGCCCGAGGCGTTGGCCACCCGCTACCTCGACTCGCGGTTCCGGGTCGGGCATAGCTACTTCGTGCCCGCCGCCGAGGCCGCCGCCCTTGAGCGCGGATTCAACACCTCGGTCTTTAGCTACACATCCTTTGATGACACGCGCCTGCCCGACGAGTGGCAGCGCGACGACCGGCTCCTCGTGCCGCTCTACTCGACCGAGGGCAATCTGCTCGGCCTGATGTTCGCCGGCGACCCGCAGGATCGCCAGCGGCCCACGGCGCGCACGGTGGAACCCCTGGAGATCTTCGCCGACCAGTCGGCAATCGCCATCGAGAACTACTACCTGCTGCGCGAGGCCCGCGCCCGCGCCGAGCAACTCGGCCTGCTCAACCGCGTCTCGGCGCTGGCGGCCACCGAGACCGAGGTGCAGAAGATCTACCAGAGCATCGTCGGGGCCATGGCCGAGGCCACCGGGGTCGATCAGGCCCGGCTGGTGATCTATGACAGGAAGGCCGGACATGGCACCGCAGTGGCCGAGTTGGTGCCTAGCGATGCCATGGACACGATCACTATTTCGCTCGACGATAACCCCTTGGTGGCCTGGCTCGACACCAATAAAACCTCTTTTGTCTCAGCAGATGCGCAGCACGATCCCATTCTCATACGCTCCCACAAGATCTTCCGCGAGATGGATGTGCGGACGATTGCCCTGATCCCGCTAGTGATGGACAACGCGGTGATCGGTGGCATCGGGCTGGACTTTGTGGGGCGCGCGGGCGAGTTCCGGCCCCAGGCTCTCGACCTGTGCCAGACCATCGCCAACCAGATCACTACGGCCATCGCCCGCACCCAGGCGTTCGCGGCGGCCAACCGCAGCGCGGACGCCCTGGGCGTGAAGGTGGGCGAGCTGAGTACCCTGCTCGACGCGGCGCGCATCCTCTCCTCGTTGCTCCAGCCCGAGGAGGTACTCAGCAAACTGATGGAACTGGTCAGCCGTCAGCTCAACGTCACGACCGTGGCTCTGTGGACGATTGCGGAAGAGGGCAGCGTACTCCTCCCGGCGGCGCTGGATGGCATCCCGACCGAGCGCGGGCGCAGCATGCGCGTGCCGGTGGGCCAAGGCCACACCGGGCGTGTCGCCGAGTCCGGCACGCCGCTGATCATCGACGATGTGCGCGTGAGCGGCGGGTCGCTCTACCCGCGCTATGAGCGCGACAACAACCTGATCTCCTTCATGGGTGTGCCGGTGGTCTACCGCGAACGCACCGTCGGCGTACTCAGCGTTATGACGAACTACCTGCGCAGGTTCAGCGACGATGAGAAGCTGCTGCTGGTGGGACTGGCCGACCAGGCGGCGGCGGCCATGGAGAATGCCCGGCTGTTCCAGGAGCGCGAGCGGCGCATCAGCGAACTCTCGACGATCAACGCGATCAGCGAGGCGGTAAACTCGACCCTGGAGCAGCATGATCTGCTGGAGCGCCTGCATCGTGGCATCGGCGAGATCCTTGACGTGAGTACCTCGCGGATCGGCATGTACAACAATCAGACGGGCGTACTCAGCTACCCAATCGCCTACGATAGCCAGCAGCATATCGAACTGCCCGCGATGACCCTCGCCGAGGCCAACGGCCCCAACGGCTGGGTGCTGCGCAACCACCAGCCGCTGCTGATCCACAGCGCCGATGAGGCCCGTGCGCGCAACCTCTATGGCGAGGCGAAAGACCACAGGATCCCCGAGTTGCAGGTGCAGTCGTTTCTGGTGGTGCCAATTATTTTCGGCAGCAAGGTGATCGGCGTGATCAGCCTCCAGAGTTACGAGCCACGGGCCTTCGATGAGAACGGCCTGCGCTTCCTGACCACGGTGGCCAATCAGGCGGCGGTGGCGATCAATAACGCGACCTTGTTTAGCGAGACGCGCCAGAATGCCCAGGAGATGACCACGCTCTTCGAGGTGACCCAAAACCTGTCAGGTACCCTCGACCCCAACGAGACCCAGTTGCTGGTGGCCGACTCGGCCCTGCGCCTGATCGGTGTGGAGATGTGCGCGGTGCTGCGGTTTGATAGCCACGGACAACTCGGCAAGCCGCTGCTCATGCACCGTGGTGTCGTTGTAAATGATCTTCACCTCGGGTTCCGCTTAAGTGGCATGACCGGACAGTTGCTCCAGCGTGATCAGCCCCTCGCGATCTCTGACCTCGCGGCGTTTGACCGCTCCACCGTCATCAATCCGCAGGTACTTGAGATTGGCATATGCAGCGCCCTTGGCGTGGTGATCGGCGCGCACGACGAGCGGATGGGCGTACTCTGGGTCGGCTCGCGTACTCACATAGACTGGAGCGACCACCAGATCTCGCTGATCTCGATCCTGGCTAACCAGGCCAGCCAGGCGCTCAAGAGCGCCCAACTCTTCCAGTTGGAGCAGCAGCGCCGTCGCCTGGCCGACACCCTGCGCGATGTGGCCCAGTCCTTCACCAGCACCCTGGCCCTGCGCGAGATCCAGACCCTGATCCTCGACCAGTTGGCCCGCGTGGTGCGCTACGACAGCGCCGCCGTGCTGCTGCGCGATGCGGGCTACGGCCACCTTCACATCACCGAGGCACGCGGGATCGCCGGCAGCCAGTTGCTGAATGTCGACTTTGATGTGCAGGAGATCGCGCTGTTTCAGACGATGGCCCTTGAGCGCAAGCCACTGATGCTGGCCAATACGCAGGACGACCCGCGCTTCGCCGTGCTCCGCCAGCTTGGCTGGGATGCCCACTCCTGGATCGGCGCACCGCTGCTGGTTGATAATGAACTCGTCGGCCTGCTCACCGTCGGTACCGATAGCGCCGACGCCTACGATTATGAGGACGTGGAGGTCACCTTCGCCCTGGCCAGCCAAGCCAGCCAGGCCATCCAAAACGCCCGCCTGTTTGATCAGATCAGCAACCTGGCCGCCGACCTAGAGCGGCGAGTCTCCGAGCGTACCGCCGAGCTTGAGCAGGCCACGCGCCAAGTCTCTGAGGAGAAAGATCGGCTGGAGGCGGTACACACGATTACGCTGGAGTTGACCACGCAGCTCGATCTCGACAGCGTCATCCAGCGCGCGCTGGAGCTGATCTCCGAGAACCTGGGCGTCGCCCACGGATCGATTATGTTGCGCGACACCGAGGACGGCGAGTTGATCTGTCGGGCGGTGTTATACGAGCGCGGCGATGTGCATGGGGCGCATATCCCGCTCGCGTTCAGCGGCAGCGAGAGCCTGGCGAGTTGGGTGATGCGCTACCAGGAGTCGGTGAATATCGCCGACGTGCGGATCGACGCGCGCTGGGTGCGCGTGCCCGGCCGCGCCGATGATGTGCGTTCGGTGGCCGGCGTGCCCCTGAAGACCAGCGACGCCGCCCTGGGCGTGCTGATACTCTCAAGCCCAATCGTGGGCTACTTCACCGACTCGCAGATGAGCCTGCTGGGCACGATCACCAGCGTGGTGGCCTCCGCCGTGAGTAACGCCCAGCTCTACAGCTTCATCACCGAACTAGCCACCCGCAATGCGGTGCTGCTTGAGGAGCAGCGCGAGGAGAGTTCGAAGAGCGCGGCGGTGTTTCGCTCGGTGACGGAGGGCGTGATCGTCCTCGACACGGATGGCAACGTCACGCTGTTTAACCCGGCGGCCGAGCAGGTACTCGAAGTGCCGTCTGCGGTGCTGCTGCGCCAGCCGATCCGCACGCTGGCGGAGTATGGCGGGGACGACACCCAGCGCAAGCGGGCGCAGACGATCTACAACGGGCTGATGAATGGGCTCAAGCAGGTGCGCCAGAGCCAGGGAATCTACATTACGTCCCTCGACCTGACCAACCCGAGCCAGGTAATTGCCCTGAACATCGCCCCGGTGATCGGGCCGGGCGACCAGCGCTACGGCGATGTGATGGTGCTGCGTGATATTACCCGCGAGATCGAGGCCGACGAGGCCAAGCGGCAGTTCATCTCCGACGTGAGCCACGAGCTGCGCACACCGCTCACGGCGATCAAGGGCTATGTGGACGTACTCCTGCTGAGTGGCACGCAGTCGTTGAGCGCCGACCAGGTGAGCTACCTGGGCATCATTAAGAACAACACCAATCGCCTGAAATCGCTGATCGAGGACATCCTCGAATTCTCGCGCCCCGACTCCTCGAAGCGGCTGAACTTCGCACAACTCGCCATCCCCGATGTGATCAATGAGGTGGTGCAAGCGCTGCGGCTGGAGTACGAGCGTAAGTCGATGACGGTACTGCTGGACATGCCGGTTGGGCTGCCGCACGTGATGGCCGACCAGAAGCGCATCACGCAGGTCGTGTTCAACCTGTTCTCAAACGCGGTAAAATACACCTTTGAGGGCGGGCGAATTCACGTGCGTGTCTTCCTGAACCGCGCCAACATGATGCAGGTTGATGTCGAGGATACCGGCGTCGGTATGTCGCCTGACCAGCGGAAGAAACTCTTCCGACCGTTCTACCGCGCCGATAACCCGCTCCGCGATGTGGCGGGCGGCACCGGGCTGGGGCTCTCGATCGCCAAGGCGCTGATTGAGCAGCACGGCGGCGAGATGTGGGTGACCAGTGAGATCGGGAGGGGGAGCACCTTCAGCTTCATTATCCCGCTTGAGCAGACTGAGCCGAGCGCCGAAGAGGATGCCTCGTGAGCGCAATCCACCTTGATAACCGACTGGCCCACTACGAAGTCTTCGGACGCGGCCAGCCGATCATATTCCTCCATAGCTGGCTTGGGTCGTGGCGCTATTGGGTGCCCACAATGGATCTGGCCGCAGAGCGCTACCGCGCCTACGCCCTCGACTTCTGGGGGTACGGCGAAAGCGACCGCCGTGGCTCGCAGTTCACGATCTCGAGCTATGTCGATATGCTCAACCGCTTTATGGAGCAGATGGGCATCCCGCAGGCGCACCTCGTGGGCCACGGCATGGGCGGCATGGTGGCCATCCGGGCGGCCCGCGAGAAGCCCGAGCGGTTCACAAAGGTGATGACGGTCTGCGCGCCGTTGTATGGGAGCGTGCTGAGCGGCCACGTGAGGCCGGGCACCTTCTCGAAGCTCCTCGGTCGCGGCCAGGCAACGAATGTCTGGGCCAAGCTGATCCGCTCCATCCCAATCGCCGACCCGGCGGTCCAGAAGGAACTCTACGAGGACACCGAGAGCATCGGAGAGACGGTGCTGTCGAGCGTACAGGAGTCGCTGTTCGATACGGATCTGCGGCCAGCGCTGGCCACCCTCGCGGTGCCGCTGCTGGCGGTGTACGGCGGCAAAGATATGATCGTCACCGACGTACACGCGCAGTTCCTGAATGATCCCAGCGACCGCCCGGTTCAGATGATCACCCTGCCAAAGTCAAACCACTTCCCCTTCCTGGAGCAGTCGAACACCTTCTCGCGCCTGCTGCTCGACTTCCTGGTCTCGCAAGGGTCGCCGGTAGAGATTAAAGAGGAGTGGCGGCGGCGGGTGAACCAGCGCGAATATCTGTGATTACTGGCCCGCTCCTGTACGGGTGGAGGGTGTTTTTCGGGGATGGATACGCCCTCGCCGCGTCCCTCCCACCGGACACCCCACATACCCAAATCACCGCGTATGCCAACCTTTCATGATCCGGCAGCGACATCCGCGCTTCTTACGATGACCTCCCCAGGCATCGTCCGTAAGACCCAGCGCGTGGTTGGCATTGCGCTGTTCTTCCTCCTGATTGTGCTCTTTCTGCCGCTCCAGGCGATCATTTTCTTTGAATTCACCGAGCTTGAGCGCCGCACCGTCACCAGCAATATCGAGCGGGCGATCAACATAATCGACGACGAGCGCCAGCAGTTACTTCAACTGACACGCGATAACGCCTCTTGGAATGACACCTACAGCTTCGCTCAGGGCCAAAACGACGGCTTTATCGAACAGATCTTCAACCAAAGCAGCTTTGAGACCAACCGGCTGAACCTGCTGATTATTCTCGATACGGCAGGGAAGGTGCGCGCCTACAAGACGTATCAGTTCGATGCGGCCAGAGGTACGGCGAATGAGGCCGAGGTGCTGCGCCGCGTCAACGAGTCGGGGCTGCTCAGTCGGATCGGGCCAGATTACGGGGCCACTGAGATCCTTCAGATGCCAGGATTGCCGCTGATCCTCAGCGCACACCCGATCCTGACGAACGACTTTGTTGGCCCGAGTATGGGCACGATGATCATGGGGCGATCCCTCGACACAGCGCGGATCGCACAACTTGGCACGCAGCTGCGGCTAGATCTGCAGGTTCACCGTCTCGATCAGCCGGATCGCTCGGAGGCGATCAACAGCGCTATGCGGGAGATTACCACGGCGGGCGCACCGGTCGTGACGCCACTAACCATGGATAGCGTGGCCGGCTACGGCCTCGTCACGAGTGCCGCCGGGGTGCCGACACTGCTGATCCAGGTGAGCAGCGGTCGCGAGATCGCGTGGATCGGTCGCACCACGGCACTCTACACGCTGATCGCCTTTGTGGCGGCGGGCATGATTGCAATGGTTATGCTGACCAAGCTGCTCAACCAGCTCATACTCGATCGACTAGGGCGGCTGATCGAGGGCGTGAAGGCCATCGGCACCGACAGAGACCTCGGGCATCGGGTGTCCCTCGACGACCATGATGAACTCAGCCTTCTGGCGGACACGATTAACGAGACGCTGCGCGCCCTTGAGCAGGCCGAGTACGAGCGGCGGGAGGCGGAGATGCTGCGCCAGCAGATGTGGGAAGACGTAATCGCGTCGCGCCGTAACTTCCTCGCCACCGTCTCGCATGAACTGCGCACCCCGCTCACGCCGATTCGCGGCTACGCCGACCTGATGCTCCACGGGATCGGCGGGGAGATCACACCGGATCAGCAACACTTCCTCCAGATGATCCAGCAGAACTCCCGGCGTATGGAGGCGATGGTGAACGATCTGCTGGTCATGGGCCAGCTCGACGCCGGGCGGATCGAGCTGCGCACCGAGTTGCTGGCCGTCGCCCCGGCGATCGCGTCGGTGCTGACGATGTTAGAGCAGCAGATCCAGCAGCAGCAGGTGACGGTGTCGGTTGAGATTCCGTCCGACCTGCCGATGGTGTATGCCGACGCGCATCGGCTCGACCAGATCTTGGCGAACCTGATCGGCAACGCGGTGAAGTACACCCGCGCCGGCGGGCGGGTGCAGATCCGGGCCAGCTACGGCGGCGCGGATCGCGTGGAGGTGGCGATCCACGACACGGGCATCGGCATGAGCACCACCGAGATGGATCGGCTGTTCACGCCGTTCTACCGCGCCGATAGCGTGATGAGCGCGCAGATCAGCGGTACCGGGCTCGGACTGAGCATCAGCCGCTCGCTGGTGGAACTGCACGGGGGCACGATCAGCGTGCAGAGTACACCCGACGTAGGGAGCGTCTTCCGCTTCACGCTGCCGACGGGTGCCGCCCCAGGTGCCGTAGCGCCCCTGGCTCAGGCCAGCGCCGCCGCCCGGTAGCCAACATCTTGGATGGCCGCGAGGATCGCCGCCAGGCCGAGCGCATCTTCACGCTCGACCCGCAGGGTGCGATCGGCCAGGTTGGCCGTCGCCCGGCGCACCCCCGACAGCGCCCGCACCGCCGTGAGGATCGCCTGCCGGTCGGCCTCGCGGCGCATCCCGTTTATCCACAGAATCTCTAGGGTCATCTGGATTGCCTCTGCGGAGGGCGACGCACCGGCACCCCGCGCACTTCTGCTGCTGCCCGCCGCCATCCGGCGTCGATACGTCGCTCGCAGGTCTTCGTATCCGATTGACGTGCGGCGGCGGCGGAAGGTTGCGGATAGCTATGCCCGAATCGCAGGATCGCGGCTACCAACCACCTGCCGTATGCCCGCAGTAGGTTTGACGCTCCCCTGCTTTGCTGGTATGATCCGCCCGACACCCATTGCAGTGTAGACAGAGCATAAGGAGCGCGCGATGCCCGAAGCAGGCCCAACCGAGGGGCGCAAGGCGGAGCATATCCGGATTGTGCTAAACGAGGATGTGGCGGCCAAGGGGGTTTCCACGGGCTTTAGCGCCTACCGCCTGCCGCACACGGCCATCCCCGAGCTGGATCTGGCGGAGGTGGACACGCGGACGACCTTCCTGGGCAAGCCGATGCGCGCACCGCTGCTGATCAGCTCGATGACCGGCGGGGCCGACGTGGCCGAGCGGATCAACCTAGCGTTGGCCGAGGCGGCCGAACACTTGGGCCTCGCCATGGGCGTGGGATCGCAGCGGGCCGCCATTGCCGACGCACGGCTGGCCAGCACCTACCAGGTGCGCCGAGTGGCCCCGCGCATGCCTCTGCTGGCCAACCTCGGCGCGGTGCAACTGAACTACGGCTACGGCGTGGACCAGTGCCGGCGCGCGGTGGACATGATCGAGGCCGACGCCTTGATCCTGCACCTCAACCCGCTCCAGGAGGCCGTGCAGCCCGAGGGCAACACCAACTTCAAGGGGCTGCTGGCGAAGATCGCGCAGATCTGCCGGGCGCTTGAGGTGCCGGTGATCGTCAAAGAGGTGGGCAACGGCATCGGCGCGGTCGACGCGCGGCGGCTCTACGAGTGTGGCGTCCAGATCGTCGATGTGGCCGGGGCCGGGGGCACCAGTTGGAGCGAAGTCGAGCGCTTCCGCCAGCCCGGCGAGCATGGCCAGCGCGTGGCCGGAACCTTCGCCAGTTGGGGACTCTCGACGGCTGACTGCGTGCGCCAGGTGCGCGCCGCCCTGCCCCAGGCCACGATCATCGGCTCTGGCGGCATCCGCAGTGGGATGGACGTGGCCAAGGCGATTGCCCTGGGTGCCGATCTGGCCGGCACCGCCAAGCCCGTCCTCGCCGACGCGATTAACGAGCGCGGCACCGAGGCGGTGGTCGAGAGCCTTGAGAGCTTCCTGCGCGAGCTGCGCGTGGCCATGTTCTGTAGCGGCTGCGCCGACCTGCGCGCCTTGCGCGCCCTCCAGATCGGTGCCTAAGGCATGTTTCAAACGCACCTGACCGTTCAGCGACGAGACGATGAGGCGACGAGGCGATACTATCGCGTCATCGCCTCATCGCCTCATTGCAGGACTGTCGCCCTAAACCTTTTCTATCTTGGTTGAAGTTACCAGCTTTGCTGGCAATTTTAACCAACATATGATCACTATTGGGGGCCTGCGGCCCCCAGATCCCCCATGCACGTCTCCCAGCTGAGCCTGCGCGACTTCCGCAACTACCAGAAGTTTGACCTCCAGGTGTCGCCGGGGATCAGCCTGCTCTACGGGCCGAACGCCGCAGGCAAGACCAGCGTGCTGGAGGCGCTGTTTTACCTGGCCACCACCCGCTCGCCACGCATCAGCGCCGACCGCGAGCTGGTGCGCTGGGATGCGGTTGGCGAGGCTGGGGTGACGCCGTTCGCCCGAGTGGCCGCCGAGGTACGCCGTAACACTGGCAAGGTGCGCCTAGAGGTGATCGTGCAGCGCCGCGCCGATGAGGACGGCCAGATCACCAACACCTCGCAGAAGCTGGTGCGGATCGATAAGCGCCCCGCCCGCACGATTGACCTGGTGGGCCAGTTGCACGTGGTCCTCTTCACCCCCGCCGACCTGGCCCTGGTGGACGGCCCACCCGCCGAGCGCCGCCGCTACATTGATATCACCCTCTCTCAGCTTGACCCGCACTATGTGCGTACCCTGGCCCAGTACCAGAAGATCGTGCAGCAGCGCAACAGCCTGCTGCGCTCCTGGCGCGAGCGCCGCCGCCCGCCACGCGCCGTGGACGATGAGTTGGGCTATTGGGATCAGGAGCTCTCGGCGACCGGCGGCTACCTGCTGGCCGAGCGGCTGCGCGCCGTGGCCGAGCTGAACCTGATCGTCGGCCCGCTCTTCTGCGCGATCAGCGGCGATGCCGCGCCTCTGCTGATCGAGTATCGGCCCAGCTTGCCTTTGGAAGGGCAGCGCGACGCCGGTGGACTCGCGCAGCGCATCGCTCAGGAGTTCAAGGCCAACCGTCGCGACGAACTGGCTCGTGGGCAGACTCTCATCGGCCCCCATCGCGACGATCTGGGCTTCACCGTGGCCGGGATCGACCTGGGGCGCTACGGCTCGCGCGGCCAGCAGCGCAGCGTCACCCTGACCCTCAAGCTGGGCGAGGCCGACCTGATGCGCCAGCGCAGCAGCGAGGCACCCATCCTGCTGCTCGATGATATGCTGAGCGAACTGGACTCCCGGCGGCGCACGCATCTGCTGGAGGCCATCCGCCGACCCGAGCAGCAGACTCTGCTGACCGCCACGGATCTGAGCGACTTTGGGGCGGAGTTCCTCGCGGAGATCACGCGGCTGCGGGTTGAGGGCGGAATGATCTATCCAGGGTAGGGTCATCTTTTTAGGACGACAGTTGTAGTCTCCTCGGCGGGGAGGCCCGGAGGGCAAAGACCCTCCGAAAGAAATGGACATCTGAAGAATGAGAACGTGGAGCCGGTTGCATGAGATTATCCTTTTTCGGCGACATATGCCGCAAGCTCGCGGTACCACGATTTTTCCGCCGATGCCTTGGCCCGACCTGCCTGCGTGACTTTATCTAGGATCGCCTGAGCGACACGTTGGCGCATCTTCAGCGGTGCCTCAAGCTGCTGCCACTCCTGGTAGAACTTATTGATCTCGCTGGTGACACGGCCCACGGGGAGATCGGCGACGCGCGTACATAGGTCGTCCACACTGCGCTGGCTGGGGTCAACCGGCTTCTCCTCCAACTCCATCCGCCCGTACCCACTGCTGGTCTTCGCACCCACCCCCAATTCGCGCAGGGCGTGGCCCAGGATCGTGAAGGTCGCGTCTACCCAGTGTTCCGGGCCGTTCAGGGCGATCAGGTAGCTGCCGGTGGCGCTGAGGAAGGGCACGGGCGTTGGGCTGTCCCAGTCGGCGGGGGAGATATTCTTGCCTCCGTAGTAGTCGGGGTGATGGACGGTGATGACGTCCGGGTGGAGCGCCTGCTTTGCGAAGCCGCTCTCCGGCACGTACAGCGCATCGAAGAAGCTGATGTACCCGGCGTTGGCGGTGTCGCCGAAGATCACGCGGTAGGCATGCTCAGCGACCCAGGCTTTGCGATCACCCTCGCCCTCCCAATGCCCCCAGTCGGCGATACCCGCCAGCCGATCCCGAACGAAGCGGGCTGCCAAACCCTTGAGCGCACTACCGGGAATGTAGGGCACGCCGTAGGTGTGGTGCAGGGCCACCGATGTCTCCAGCACGCTCTCGTCACCCAGCCCGACGACCATACGCCCAAACACGTTGGCAGTCCGATGCTGCGCGCCGAGGTTGGTGAGCGATTGCTTCCAGCGGGTGAAGAAGCTCTGGTATATGCTGGAGATCGGGAGTGTCGCAGCTTGACTCATCACCGTCACCAACGGTTTCTCAGCGTTCGCTTCAAGCTTCTCACCACGCCGGATCTGCGTGGTCAGGTAGCGATCAAGCCAGAGACCGGCGTGGCTCGTCTGATCGTGTTTCAGGCTATTGAGCGATTGGCGACGTGATTCAGTCACTGTGTGCATCCTCCTCGCCTTCGCCTGGCTCCACATTCAATACCGACTGTGCGAAACGCTTGTACCAGAGTAGCGCGTCGAGTACCTGTTGGGTTAGGCGCATATATTCGCAAAGCTCTGCGCTGCGCGCTTTTGCTGCCAGTTTGTCACTGCATCCGACTGTTGCTCCCAGGTCGCGAAGCAGTTGGCATTGTGAACCAGATTTGTCGCCACGTGCTTCGACGAATGTTAGCGCCTGGGCGAGACCGGCGGTGCGAATGAGGATCGGCAGCTTGTGGGCCATGCCGCCGTATTTTTTGCGGTTCATCCTTTCGTCGTTTGTGATCGCGCATACTCGATTATAGACATCCTGCGCATATTTCTGCTCACGTGTCTGCATGGCTACACCTCCCTCATGCTGATCCGGCAGAGTCCACGCCCGATGGTGGCTTTGCCGCCAAGTTGCAGCGGCTTCGCGGTGCAAGTGCCGATGATCGTGATGATCTGTCCGGCGTCCATTTTGGTCATGCCATTCGGCATGATCATCAGCGGCCCGGCTAACACCGTCTCGGTGGGCAGCGACTCCTCGTACCATAAGCCACCCTTGGCGACCGTCTTTGTCTGTTCTTCCAGCCGAATCCGTGCGGTGATCTCGGTTGCCGTTGTCAGCAGGAAGTTCAGCACATCATCGTGAACGACACAGAGACGTTCGGCGAGCATGGCTTGCCAGATCGGATCATTGGCGAAGATGTGCGAGGCCAGCCAGTTGGCCCACGCAGTCGTGGTCGGATCGCTCGTCGCCGTTAGGTCAAGATCCTCTAAGTAGACCGAGTCGCCGCTGAGCCGCAGCTTTGAGCTATCGGCTACCGTGCACTGTTGCTCACTCACTGGATTGCCAATATCGCCAGGGAGATCCTTCATCGCGGCATCGCGGGCATCGCGGGCGAAACGGCGCAGCACGTAGGGTGAAGTGACCCAGGCGAAGGTGCCAGCCAGCGAGCGGATGGGCAACAGCAGCAGGCGCTGGTCGGCGAAGTGTGCCGCACCGGCGTGCAGATCGCCGTCTTTGGTGTCGGGGCCAAAGATTGAGACACGCTGTGCATCAGGGCAAGCGCCACGCAACGTGCCTTTGAGCGAGGAACCCGGCAGGTAGGGGAGTCCGGTGGCCTTCTCGCGGGCAATCGGCAGGTCAATCACGCCGACGCCCTGGCCGGTGCCGGGGTGCAGTGGCGAGAGGGCGTGGGTGAAGAGCATACGGGTGATCATCAGGGGCTACTCCCTTTCCAGGTAGTCGAGAAAGGCGCGCAGGACATCGGTTGTGCCGTTGAGACGTGAAGTTACACCATCAGCGCACATAATCATCTGCGCCTCTGCGGGGCTAAGATCAGATTGAACGGGCAGTTCACCGCGTGCCGTCTTGATGACAAGCTGCTCAGGAACTCGCGAACCAGCGAGCAAGACGGCTATCCCAAGATAACCATTGGTGCAGGCAAGTGGTCTAAGGATGAGCGGGCTGGCGAATCGCTCTTTACCTGGCACATTAACCGTATTATTGCCACGCGGATCGCCCTCTTGCTGGTCTTTGTGTTTGTACTGAATGATCAGTGGTAACCCAAATGCGGCACGCGGGAATTTGCGAATTGACGAAATAACCTGCTGATGGCGATGTGAACGCTGTCCTGTCAGACGGCGAACCTCATCCTGCTCGGGCCAGCGGTTACGACCAGGACAAGGCCGGCCTTGTTCATCTCGGCCTTGCGGACGCTCCTGCCGGAAATTCTTGAGCGCATTGAGCAGCCGACGCCATATGGTGAGCACATCCTGCTCCGCTCTGATCAGAACCAGATTGTCTAGCTCACGGGTGAGATGTGGGACGTGTAGCGGCCATGTTCCCACAGCTACATACCGGGCAAGGCGCTCACGCAACCAGTTTTCGCAGGGCTGTTGCGCATCGGGCGGCACGTCGGTGATCGTGTTGCCTGCTACTTGGATTAACTTGATGGCTCCAAACCCGCGTCGTGTTCGGGCACCAATGCCACCGAAGGTTTCCCATGCCCAGAGTGCTGCATCTACATCGAGCTTATCCTTCGCGGTATCGGGGAAGGTAATCGAAAGCGTAAACTCGATGTTTTCGTAGACGCTGCCTTTGGCCTCGTTCAGTGGGAATGCACCGTAGCTGTAGGGTGATCGGGGCTCGCCAACGGTAAGTCCGGGTTTGCGCGGATCAGCGATGAAGGCACGTGGTTTAGGTTGATCTTTGTTCCCTCTCACCACTACCTCCACTTTCGATGGCCCGCCGCCCTTGTCGTTGCTCGCCGCGCCCCACAGCGCATCCTCGGCCTTCTTCAGATCCTCGACCGTGGTGTACTGCCCGCCACGGGTGGCCCGCCACCAGAAGCGCAGGTGTCCACGGATGCTGGTGGCGCGGATCACTGTCACCGGGTCGTAGTTCTGTGGCTCGACGCCGCCGCCAAAGAGTGGGGTGATCAGTTTGTAGCTGCGTTCCTGGGTGATGTAGCCCTCGCGTACCTTCGGTGTGACATCTGGCGGTGTGCCGGGGTCATGCCGTCCCATTGTTTTGCTCCTTGAGATCCCACGTCCCCAACACCGCGAGGCCAAAGCCGTCACGCTGGTCTTGCTCATCATCACTGACGCAGTGCATCCATGTGTCTTCAACCCACGTCCGAATGGCGGCGTCATCCCCGCTCAGCTTCAGGAAGTAGACGCTCCCGGCAGGAGTTAGATGGCGCGTAGGCTTGGGCCGCCTCTTGTCGTAGTCCCATCCCGACACCACGTGCGGCCGGCCAACGGCGGCGGCGATGATCTGCGGGGTGACGCCGTGGCGTGGCTGGATCAGCCAGCTTGGATCGTAGCCCTCGCAAAAGCAGGCTGGGGTGAGCAGGATCAGCCGACACTGTTTGTCCTGCACGATGTGCGTACTTAGACCATCGGGTATAGACGGCAGCGGTTGTGTACTTGTGCGCCACATCGCCAGACGCCGCTCGCCGCCGAGCGTGTCAACAGCCTGCGGGTGCGGTATTTCGTGATCACTGGCAATGGCCAGGGCCAACCGACGCGCTGCGCTGAGGGCCTGATGGTCTTTCCCGCCACGGGTAAACTCCATCCCGCTGGTCTCGAAGAGCTTGCCCTCCTTAGCCGCGCCCCGGTCTGAGTCGTGTTGAATGTGGATGCGCGACTCGCGGGTTGGCCCGGTGTGGCCCAGATCGTCCGGGATTGGCGACTCGTTGTGCGGGTTGATGAGCCATGCGGCAAAGCGATCCCAGCACCAGAATGCTGGCGCGTCCTTTTTCGGCTTACGCGGGTCAGCGCTAGGCAACCCTACCGGAACCAAGTCATCGGGCAGGTCGGTATACTCATCGGCCTGGAGTGTCAACGGCACCAGCCTGCGTAGCTCCGATGGATCGTTGTCAGCGTCGAAGAGCAGCGCGTCGGCGGGGGCGGGTGCCAGATAATCCCAGTGATCTTTATTCCACTCAACCAGCAGCGGGCCGCGCACCGCGATCTTTTTGAGATCAGCAAGTTGCGCCTGGGTCTGCGTGAAGATGCCATGCTCGTCCAACCCAGCCTGCGTGCGCAGGGCACCCGTGGTGGTTGAGGGAAAGGGAAAGGCCAGCGAAACCGCACGTACGCCGGGGTCAGGGCCGAAGGGCCGCCCATCGCGTACAATCAGCGGGTCGCGTGGCTCAATGATCCAGACGGTCATTGGGGTTTCTCCATATGCACGAGATTTCTGGCACCAACGAACATACGGGCAACGATCAGTTCGTCGGCCAGAGCGCGCAAAGCCACAATTGCATCGCCGCCCTGGATACGTTGCGCTTCGTTGGGCTGCTCGCTCGGCTTGCTGCCGCTTGCTGCTGCAATCGCAGCGTCGCCTTGGATACGTTGCGCCAGCAGATCGCGCACGATCTGTGTGATCTGCTGGGTACCGCCCGCTGTGCGTTTGCGCTTCAGGATGCGACCAGCCTCCGCAGCGATCATCTCGGGAAAGGCCGGACTTCGCTGCGCTACGGGCATATTCAGCCGCTCGGCCAGATCACGTAGTTCGTAGGCCGCGCCGTCGGGGATGGCGTCATCGTGGTGCAGCTTGATAAACTTCTCCATCCGTTGATCAAACGTCCCCCACTGCCCGCACACCGTCGCCACGCCGCCGCTGCGCTTGCTGACAATCACCGCCAGGGCGTTCTTGCCAGCAACCTTTTTCGCTGCCTTCTCGGCATCGCGGGACAGGTCAAGCGCATCGCTCAGCGGAGTCAGGTGATGGATGACGGCCAGGCCGACGGAGAGTGTCGGATGGCGATCTTTCTCATCGGCAAAGCCTTTCATCAGATCTCTGAATAGATCAGCCAGATCTTTGGCGCACTGGAGCGCGGTATGTAGCGGCAGCAGGGCCAGCACATCGTCGCCGCCGGTGTAGATCGGCGCGCCCTGGCGGTCTTGCACGATTTTCGCTGCATCTGTTGCGAAGCTGACGAGCTGTTGCGAGATCTCCTGGTGCCGCTCATGCCCCTTCGCAGACTCGTGATCAATCACCGCGCCCATGCCATCCCCGTCGGCGTGCAGGATGGCGTAATACGGGCTGGGACGACCGCCGCAGTCACGCAAGAACCTGCGCAAGTGGTCTTTGGCCCGACTGAGGCTGGTCACATCCGTAACCTCGGCGTCTAACCGTTCCTCAAACAGCATCGCGCCATCGCAGTTGCCGATCAGTGGCTGGCGTGAGTCACCGAGATATTCGATTTCAACCTGCTGATTCTTCAACTCAGCAAGATAGTCGCGCCACACCTGTTGCAGCCCCTTATCATCGTCCTTCGCTCGTAGCCCAGCCAGAAACGGCAGCGCGGCGATGTGCGAGGTACTAAGGAAGCGATCCTGGCCTTTGACCTGCCCGTGGCGCTTGAGCAGATCGACCGCAGAGAGCCGTTCGGCAGGGCCAGCACCGTAGCGCAGGCGCAGCACCTCGGCCTTGCGCTGGTGATCGTCCTTGTGCTCGTTCTGGCGTGGGTAAAGCGTCTCCGGGATCACACTCTCCATCTGTCCCGTAATCGAAGACTTAGGCTGATTGCTGCCCCAGGTCACTTCACCAAAGGTGTGGGTAGTCTTGCGCGCGGCGAGCAGCGCCTCAAGCCGACGGCGGGCCTTGGCGTAGTCATCGTCCAGCGGCACGGCGGCCCAGACACACTCGACCAGCGCATTGATTTGGGCCAGCGCAAAGCTATCGTTCTTCAGTTCACCTCTAACCTGATCGTGCGCCTTTTGCCAGATCGCGTGCAGCCTCCCGGCCACTGCGTTCTTCACCGCCATACCCACAACCTGCGGATCTTGGGAGATCTTGGCGACGATCTTATTGGCGACATTATCAGCCCGAACCGTCGCCGGAAAGATCAGGCTGCCGCCCTTTTCCTCAACCGCCTGCGCCGCCGATCTACTTAGTTCACTCAACAACCACGAGCCAAACCAGAGATCGCGGGTGCGGCGGGCACTGGCGATGAACGATTGCACCGGGCCAATGCTGGCCTGAAAAAGATAGAACTCTGCCATAGACTTCGCTCCTGCGTTATGGTTTTGTTCACTATAGCAGCGCGAGAGCGGCAATAAATCAGAGAGCCCTCGGAATTTTTTCCGAGGACTCTCTGATGCCATTCGGGACGACGCTCGCTACACTTTAAGAAATTGCGCGAACTTCTCACGGAGCCAGCTATAGTGGCGCGGCTCCGTATCGGGCAGTTCCCAGGCCATACGACAGTGCTGGTAGATCTTGCTCTTATGTGTGTCTACGGTTTTGATGGTGATACACAGGCGCTGGGCCACGGTTTCGAGATCCAGTCCACTGGCAAAGGCGTGCAGCACCTCATGCTCGCGTTTGCTCAGCAGCGCACAGACCTGCTGGCAGCGCAGGTTCTCTGGATCATGCGACGGCTCGCCATTACGACTGGCCAGCCAGCCCAGAGGTTGAAAGGGCACCGGCAACAGCCGCGCTTCTGCACCCTCGGCAATATGCATCACCATGCCATCGCGTGTGTGGCTACGCACCGCATCGGACGAGTAGAGATGCCAGACCCGGTCGGCGCAGGAAAAGTGCTGCTGAGCCACCAGCATGCCCAGATAGCCCAGCAACCGGCGACCACCGCTGAGGCACAGATGGATACAGTAGCCGTGCAGCTTTAGGTCACGAAAGAGGGTGTCGAATGTATCACGGGCGGCATCCAGCATCTCCGGGGTATCGAGATCGGCAACCGGCCTACTCCACTGGCGCACAATCACCGGACGATAGCGCACGTTGGCATAGCGCGGCGTGGCAAGTTCTTGCTCCAGGCAACGATGCGCCGCCTGGTAGCGTGGGTTGTCCAGTTCCAGATGTACCACCACCAGCGTATCAAGCGGCACCCCGCGCGCCAGCAGGAAGTCGAGGGTCAGCGTGATGATCTGGGGTTGTCCGCCGAGCGTAGCGACAGCGATGTGCGGGGGTTCCGGCAGTGTGGGAAGCGACATTGCGCTAGTGCTCCTGAAAAGCAGCGTATAGACCAGCCAGATCTTCTGCTCACAAGGATACACGAAATGACGATGATTTTTCCGGCGATTTTCATCGGTGGCCCGCCTCATTCGGGCAAGAGTACACTCTTCTACCGACTGAGCCAGGCGCTGCGCCAGATGAAGGTTGAACACTACGGGCTACGGGCCAGCCCCGACGGCGAGGGTGACTGGGCGTACGAGACGGGCGAGTCGCTTGTGCGCGAGTTGCGTATGCGCTCAAAAGAAGATTGGACCGCTCAGTTTGCCGCGCAGATGAGCCGAGACATTGATCGGCGCCACTTGCCACTGCTCGTTGATGCGGGCGGACGTATCTCACCGGAGACGGCACAAATTGCGGCGGCTTGCACCCACGGACTATTGATCGCATCGCATGCTGGCGACCTCGCATCCTGGCGTACCCTGCTCGCCCGGCTCGGTCGGCCACTGCTGGCCGAACTGCGCTCCGATCTTGCGGGGGAGCAGCACGTCACTATTGATGCCGGCGTGCTGCACGGCACACTCAACGGCCTGCGCCAGGGTGCCTCGTCCGACGGCCCGTGCTTTGCGGCCCTGTTGAGCCAGATCCAACAACTCTTCAGCTACCCGCCCGGCCAACTCTTTCAGATCCACTGCTCACTCACCTCCGTTGAACTGATCATCGATCTGACCCAGCCGATACCGCCGCTGCCTGCTCACGTTGGTGCGCAGCGCTGGGTACCGGCAGAGCTACCGACTCTGCTTGATAGTCTGCCATCTGAGCTACCGATGGCGATCTACGGGCGCGGCCCGCTCTGGCTCTCCAGCGCACTCGCAGCCTTCACCCATCCCGACCCGCAGATCTTCAACCCGCGCCACGGCTGGGCGTTCCCGCCAACTATTCAGTTCAGCGACAGACCTGATCTAACCCGGCTGGACTGGACATGTACCGTACAGCCGGATCACACCCGCGTGCGGCTGTGCATCCCGCAGGGCTACCTCGATCTCACAACAAGTCAGAACCTCCCCGCGCCGCTTGTCGCCCGTGACCGGGGCGTGATCCTCGACGGCAAGCTGCCGGGTTGGCTGCTGGCCGGACTGGCCCGCGCCTACCGCGATGTCGCGTGGCTCGCCGTCTACCAGCCGCAGCTCGGCGACATTGTGATCGCGTCGCGCCGCGCCGATGTGCGCGTTGGGGATGTACGACCAGCGTAGCCTAGGGATAGGGGTACAAATGGATACACGTGAATCGTAGCAGACTGAATCTATGTTGCAGGGAGAGATTAGGGCAGAGGTGTGAGGAGGCTAGCGAAAGGAGTCGTGCCTTTAGGCGGCCTTATCCGGCTAAAGCCTTGACTCCACGCAACAACCCCAAGAGGATTGCTATAGTGCAGAATCCAGGCCATCTAGCTCAGTCGGGGCAAACTCAGCATCAATTGCGACAATCTCTCGTCGGACATCCGGGTCGTGCGCCATCAAATCCAGATCTTCATCGCTGGCAAGGGGCTGCACAGCACGCTGCCGGACAAGCCGGATCAGCCGCTCCATCAGGTCAATCTGGTCGGAAAGCGAGAGTTGCTCAATAGCGGACTCGATTTGTGCGAGGGTCTGTGTCATATACGCTCCTTAGCAGCGTGAGGGTTGAAGGGCGAAATATCCTCGGGCGGATCGAATGCCCTTTGGTGAGCTTGGCAACTTACGAGAACCAGTTGTAAGTTTCAGTACGCTCTTCCAGATACTCTGGGCGCGTCGTGCCGCCATCATACCATTTGGATTGGATTGCACGCAAGCAGCGTGGAAAATTTCGACGCTATAATCTTTACAAATACCAGTGTAAGGGATTGAAAAATTTTCCAAACCCCTGCTATGCTTGTCACAAGTTAGTAGCAAAAGGTAGTGGCATTCGCCAAACGTCATGGCCTACAGATGCGTGAGGAGTTACATGCCAGATAATTTGCGCAGCGCCTTCCAGCACATGTTCAGCATCGAACAGCCGCACGACTTCCAGATTGAAGTTGCCGATCTCCTGCTGAATCAGCGCAAGAGCGTCATCCTTCAGGCTCCGACGGGTAGTGGGAAGACTCGCGCTGCACTCTTTCCTCTGCTTCATGGCTGGCGAAACGATGATGCAGCGTTCTTTCCTCGACAATGCATTTATGCCACACCTATGCGCGTGCTGGCCAATCAGTTTGAGGCGGAATATAGAGATACAGTTGCAACATTCTCAACACGTTTTGGCTTGCTCAAGAAGGTTGCCATCCAAACCGGCGCACGTCCTGATGATCGCCAACTCCAGGCGGATCTGATCTTCACCACCCTTGATCAGGCACTCAGTAGCTTCCTGACGATCCCGTATAGCCTTGGTAATCGCCAGGCCAATTTGAATGCCGGGACGTTGATCGGTAGCTATCTGGTCTTTGATGAATTCCACTTGTTTCCGGTCGATGAGTCGGGCAATGGCGCACTCTCCACGACTCTCCAGATCCTCCAGATGCTGCGCGGTGTCTCCCCGTTCGTGCTGATGACGGCGACCTTCTCTCGCACGATGATGACCCGCCTCGCAGCCTTACTTGATGCTGTGCCGGTCACACTTACGGCAGATGAGATTGTGGCGCTGCCGTCTCAACAGGACAAGCGTCGGAGTTATCGCTTCTGTCCAGAATTACTCAATGCCCACGTAGTGATTGATGATCTGCTCACCCATCGCCGCCGTCGGGTGATCGCGATCTGCAACACGGTGGATCGGGCACAGTCGCTGGCCAGTACGCTCCAGAGTGATCTGCGTATGAAAGGGGTGGCGGTTGAGTTACTGCACAGCCGTTTCTACACCTCTGATCGTGATGTGAAGGAAGATCGCATCCGCCAGGAGTTTGGCGAGGGCCGCGCAGCTAATGCCGACACGCCGATGATACTTGTTGCCACCCAGGTGGTCGAGGTAGGTCTGAATATTACCTGCGATGTTTTGCACACCGAACTGGCCCCGGCGGCGGCAATCATTCAGCGGGCTGGACGCTGTGCCCGCTTTGCCCGTGAGTCGGGTGAGGTGCGGATTTACGAGTTGCCATTGAATGACAAGGGTGAACTTGACTATGCGCCCTATTTCGATGAGGAGCAGCGCCCGATCTGCGAACGCACCCGCTCGGCACTGTTGGCCCAACTTCCGCCTGAGGGTCGGGTGCTGAGCTACCACGATGAACTGGCGATTGTTGACGCTGCGCATAGCGCCTACGATGAGCAACTGCTAACGACCCTCCAGCAGCGCCGCCATGCGCTTGACGAGATGATTGAGCAGGCGTTGCGCACCCAACAACGAAACTTGGCATCCAAGCTGATCCGTGATGTTGATACGCGCACCGTGATTATTCACCCTAACCCGACCGATGTTAGCCTGCCGAATCCTTATTGTTACGACGGGATCGGTTTGCGTCCCGGCCAACTCCTGCGCTGGTACGATGCGGTACGGGAGTATGCATGGGATCAGGGACTCGACTGGATTGCTAAAATCGCGCATATCGAGGAAGCAACCGATGGTGCAGAGGGCGCGGAGCAGCGGCGAAAGATCACAACGCAGTGGCTGGCGCTGCCGCCAACGACGAACGATGCGGATATTCGCGCCCACAAGTCGGATTTGTGGAGCGCTGGTTATATCGTTGTCCTTAACCCAGCCCTGGTACAGTACAGCTCTGAACTGGGCATGCTACTGCTGCCGGGCAACGTGCCGACATCTGAGTCGCCAAAGACCGCGACCAAAGGAGGGCGTGGGGACTATGGCCCGATTCAGCATGAGAGCTACGCCGAGCATATTGCTGGCCTCTACAAGTTCTACCTGCATCACCAGCGTGATCGTACGGCGGCAGCACGACGACGCCTAGAGCTACGATTTGGACTAAGTGATGGCGCGCTCGACCGGGCCATCCGCCTAATGTTTGCTGTTCACGATCTGGGCAAGCTCGATGTTGAGTGGCAGCGCTGGGCGCACAGATGGCAGTTGCGAGTGGCCGAGTTGCGGCAACAGCCGGAGATCGCGTTCAAGCCTACGTATATGGCCGCCCACACCGATTTTGACTCGCAGGATGCGCGTGAGCGCAAGGCGCAAAGGAAGATTCTCCCGCCGCGCCCGCACCACGCCACCGAGAGCGCCCGCGCTGGTCGTGACATGGTCGCTGCCGTGTCCGAGGGCAACGACTCGCTGCATACGGCGATTATGAGTGCGATCATCTGCCACCACAGCGCACATCTGCGTACCGACCACGGGAAGTTTACTCCCGCCGAGGGAGCGAAGTCGGCCTTCTACGAAGCCTTGCGCGCCGTTGAACTCTTCGAGGATCAGGCACTGCGCGCCTCGGGGGCGAGGGTCGCCTGGGCGGGATTTAAGCAGGAGGAAGGACTAAGCGAAGATGTGATCAGGGTAGATCGTAATGCCGACGTGCTGCTCTACCTGTTCCTCGTACGTATCCTGCGCCTAGCGGATCAGGGATCGCAGGAAAGCCATTGAGAAGGGAGATATTGATTGACCACAATACTCTACATCCCGGTCACGACAACGCCGATGGCGGCGCTGCTGACGGGGCACGGATTGGCGGCATGGCTCGCTCAGATCGGGAAGGACGTAATCGGCGACACCGTTGATGTCAGGGTCGCTAATCTCGGCCAGGGCGTGACAGTGAGTACGCCGGCATTGCTTCATCCCGAGCAGGTGCAACCTCACCACTATCAGCAGCCAGATCTTACATGGATTCTCACGGCCAAGAATGGGACGGCACCGAAAGGTGTGGCTGTGCTGGACTATGAAGATGAGCGGAAGCACAACACGGCCTACTATGATCGGCTGAAGACCATGCGCAAGGCCGGGATTGACTTACGCAAGCTGCCGCAAGATGAGCGCAATGCGCTGGAGCAGCAGGCACCGCACAACTACTGGCCTGCTGCTGCGATGATCAACCAGATGAGCGCGATCAACGCCTATAACAAGACGGTGGAACGCTGGGCTAGCTGTCACGCGGTCTACCCTGAGCTGGCAGCGATCATCTGGACAATCGGAAGCGGCCAGCCAAGAGCGATTGATCTGGCGATGGAGCAGTGGGAGACGCTGGCGAAGCAACACGGTCTGGAGAAGAATCCACTACTCTCAGCGACCCAAGTGGTCAACCCCGAGCAGGGCAAAGGTGCCAACCGGGCCAAGGCCGACGCGCTGACCATCGGCGGGCAAGAGAACTTCTGGCTGCTAGAGTACTTCAAGTACGCCGGTCTCTTTCGCAGCGCACTGCCGCGCACCGTGCAGGGCCGCAAAGATCGCAAGACTTACGTGCTGGTGCCAGCCGCTGGCGGGATCGAGCTAGAGTGGCATAAAAAGGCGTTCGCCACCTTCCAGAAAGAGTTCTGGGCCAGCAGCGCGATCAAAATGGACATCATGGTTGCTCTGCGCTACACCACATTGATGCTGGAAGATTGGGAGGGAGCCCAGCGTAGTACGGGTCGCCGCCGCCATCCATCGGACTACGTGGAAGGCTTTGCGGTTGCCTCCTACAAAGATCTCGGCAGCGCGGTAGCGGTGATGAACGTCTCGATGATCGGCTTGCCCGACTGGGTTGAGTGGCCCAAGAAGCCAGATGAGGCCCAGCAGATTACGCAATCGGTTGAGGATCACCAGCGAATCATCGGTGCGCTCGACGAGTCGAAGGGCGAGGAAGAGCGACTACTTCGAGATTACCGCGACTTCCTGACCAGCCGTGACCCGGCGCTGCGGGCCTTCTTTTCCTTTACCGCCGGCTATGCCGGCCACGTTATTCGCAAGCTGAGCAAACGGCAGCGGGTGCGCCGCCTGACGCTCGACAACCTGAAGGTAATCATCATGGCCAATGAGTCTGCCCGCCCCAAGAAGCTCAAGCCGATTATTGACAATCTCGGCTTTCAGCACATCGCCAGTGCGATCCGTCAGGCCACCGTACAGCAGCAGTTCTACAAGACCGAGCGCAACGACAACACCTATGATGTACGCTACGGTCTGGCCGACGAGCTACAGCGTCACTCACGCGACAGTCGCGAGTTCCTACGCGCCCTGAGCGAGTTTCTCACCGACTACAGTAAGGAGAATGCACGGGTGATGGAGCGCGCTAAGGGCAAGGGCTATCGCAAGCGCATCCCCATCTCCACCGAGGATATCGTCCATCTCACCGAACTGATCGACGACTATGACGCCCAGACGGTCGCCAGTATGCTGATCGCCTTCGGGTACGCCCGTGATGTGCGTGTTGAGGAGCCATCAGAGCCGGAGATTGGCGCTAGCGTCGGCACATCGGATACGCAGGACGAGCAGAGCAATACCAGCGACGAAGGGCCTTTCTAGGTAGTAGGAGAACTATTTCATGCCATCCCCGATCTACTCACTCTCACTCGCGATCACCGCCACGCTGGACATGCACAACCTCAACAATGAGGGGAGCGAGGGCAACCAACTCCAGACTCGTATGGTCGATGTGATTGGTGCCGACGGCGGACTCTACAGCGTCAATGCAATCAGCGGCGACATGCTGAAGCACATCCAGTCCGAGTATTTCTACAACTTGGCCCGCGAGCGTGGATTGCCACTCTGCACTGGCTGTCGGATGTTCAACCCGAATCGGATCAACGCCGATCAGGCATTTCTGGCTAGATCGAAGGAACAGAAGCTGAGCGATGCGCAGACTCTTGATGAACTGCTGCGGATCTGCACGATGGATGATATTGCTGGCATCCTGATCACTGAGGGTGGGCGCTCGATTCCGCGCAAGAGCGTGGTTGAGTTTGGCTGGGCAATCGGTATCCCCGATGCAACCCGCGAGGGCCACAACCAGAGCTTTTTCCATGTCAAGTACGCGCCCGAGCGCGGCGAGAGCCAGCGCTCACAGGATGCGACAAAGCGGGTTAAGCCAAAGGGCTCTGAGGGCGATGAGGAGCGCACCGGCGGCGCGAATCTCCAGCAGGCGATTTTCCACCGTCCGGCCAATAGCGGCAAGTACGCGATTGTCTGCAATCTGGAACTGGCCCGTGTCGGCTACAACGACATCACCCACCGCTATGCGATCTCACCTGAGGAGCGGGCGCGGCGCAGCGCGGCCTTGCTGGAGAGCGTGCTGCACACGTTCGTGCAGCTCAATGGCGCGATGCGCTCGGCCCAGTTACCGCATCTCGTGGCCCTGGAAGGGGCGCTGGCTTACTCCACGAAGATGCTCCCGGCTCCACTTGTCAGTCCGATCACTGAGGACTATGCGGATCAGATGGCGACGATTGGCAGGCACCTCGGTGGTGGCAACGGCGTGACGGTTGATGCATTCGGGTCGCTTGGGGCTCTGGCGGAGAAGTTTGGCATTCTGATTGGCACGGGCGAGCCGTACCGTATGCCTGAGGCGTAGGAGCGACCCGTATGTGGACTGTCGCACACTATCTACCAGCAGCGCTCTTCTCGCTCAAGCCGGCCACCGCAACCTCATCGGGTGGCAAAACCTTGATCTGTCCGACACCCTTCGCGCTCAAGATGGCACTGCTCGATGCCACCTTGCGCACGCGGGGGGATTTCATGGTTAAGTCGCTCTGGAACGATATTCGCGATCTGCGCTTGATGCTCAGGCTTCCCGCGCAGATCGCGGTGATCAACACTTTCACGAAGATCGTGCGACCGAAGAAGAATGGCCCGAGCGATGATGATGGCACCGGACTGCTCACGCCGTTCGGTAGCACCATTGCCTACCGCGAGTATGTCTCATTCAGTGGTGCCCTCGGCCTAGCCTTCCAATCCGCCTCGGGTGAGGCGTTGCCCGAATCCCTAGCGGAACTGCTCTACCACATCACGTACCTCGGTAAGCGGGGCGGCTTCATGCAACTGCTCGCCCCGCCGGAATCTCAGGAGGATGCTGTACTCGCTGATGCATCGGGATGGGTGATGCTTACTGCCGACCAGGCTAGCTTCAGCTTCGGGGGCACCCTTCAAATTCTCGACGACTGTAGTCCGAAGCTTACCTTTGACCAGGTTGATATCTACAGTGGCAAGCGCATAACTCTGGGCAAGGATCGTATCCTGCGTCATATCGTTTTACCCTACCGGCTTGCCCGCAGCAGCCGGGGGTTTAGCCTCTACGAGCGGATCGTCTGATGGTGGCCGCGTGACCTTCTCCCATCGCAACGCGGTATAGGGTGTGGTATCACACGCACGCTATGGAGATTCCCACCATGCCCTACGACCCCCAGCACCATCATCGCCGCTCGATCCGCCTGCGTGGCTACGATTACGCGCAGGCGGGGGTGTATTTTGTCACGATCTGTACGCACGCCCGGCAGCATCTGTTCAGCGATCCACAATTGCGGCAGATCGCCGAAGAACAATGGGTCGCCCTGGGTCACGCCGGGGCGCGGGGTATCGGTGGTGGACGGGTAACAGTTGATGCGTTTGTGGTGATGCCGGATCATGTCCACGGGATCATCATCATTCATGATCGGGGCGGCGACGTTCCCACCGATGGTGTCCGTGTAGGGGCGCAGCAGCAGCCGGATGATTTTCCGATTTCCCCAACCCATCCCGCTGCTGCTGCGCCCCTACGGAATACCCGCCCGCCATCCGATCCCCGCCCGCCATCCGATCCCCGCCCGCCATCCGATCCCCGCCCGCCATTCGATACCTGCCCGCCATTCGATCCCCGCCCGCCATCCGATGTCACCCATGGGTTGGGCATCAACGTCGCGCCGGGATCGCTTGGGGCAATTGTGCGCTCGTACAAGGCCACCGTCGCCCGCCGGGTCAATGTACACCGACGGCGGCGGGGTAGCGCGCTATGGCAGCGTGGCTATTATGAGCGTATCGTCCGCGATGCACGCGAATTGGCTGCGGTGCGGCGCTACATCGCCAATAACCCACGCCGCTGGGTGGCGCGGCGGGAGAACCTGGATGCGCTGCTGGCAGAAATGTGTTCGCATACAACAAGGATCTAACCAATGCTGATCACTCACCACCTGGAGTTCACCGCCGTTGCGGTTTCCCCTGTGGAGTTGGATGCCCAAGCTGGGGCGCAGGTGCGCGGTGCCTTCGTCGAGGCGCTGTGGGGTCGCTTCTGCGCGAACCAGGCCGCCCTCACCTGCGGCGCATGCCCGCTGCTGCGAGTCTGTCCGGTATCCGCTCTGGTGGCACCGATGCGTGAAGAGGGTGAGACCGGCGGCGAGCAGCGTCCGCGCCCCTACGTGGTGCGCCCGCCCGCCGCCCCGCGCCGTTACGCCCCCGGCGATGAGTTGCGCTTCCAGCTCGGACTCTTTGGCCCGGCCGCCCAGCTCTTTCCTTATGTGGTCATGGCCGCCCAAGGTGTCGAGCAGGGCGGCATGGGCCGACGCCTGACCGAGAACGGCGGGCGGCGCGGGGCGCTGCGCCTCACCGAGATTGCTGCCGTCAGCCCGCTTAGCGCCGAGCGCCAGATCCTCTATCGTGCCGACCAGCCTCAGGTGCATTCCCCTGGCCTGCCGGTGTCTACCGCCGAGGTGATCGCCGCCGCTGTGGCCCTGTCCGCCGACCGGATCACGCTCCACTTCCTTAGCCCGCTGCGCCTGATCGAGCGCGGCCAACTGATGCATACGTTTGCCCTGCGACCTTTTGTGCAGCGACTTAAGGAGCGCCTCGACCAACTGGCGACAGCCTATGGCGATGGGCCGTCCCTGCCGCGCCTCGATTTTGATGCCCTGGCGGAGGCGGTACACGTAGAACGTGACGATACTCGCTGGGTTGATCTGATCAACTATTCCTCGCGCCAGCACCGTGGCCTGCCCCTGGGCGGACTCGTCGGTGCGATCTCCCTCGCAGGCAACCTGCCCCTGTCGCTGCGCACGCTGTTGGTGTGGGGGAGCCTGATTCACGTCGGGAAGAATTGTGTCAAGGGTGACGGCTGGTACCGTATCCTCACCGGTTGACGACCTTCGGCTCGCGTGAGAGCACATGTACCTTACCAATTTGTCCGTTTTTTCCTTCGGCTCGTGCGAGAGCGCGGCGGGCAGATGTGCCCGCCGGAGATCATTCCAGAGGGGGCGAGACCATGCACCTGATTGTCGATCAGATCGGCAGCTTCATCTCCAAGCACCAGGGTCGCCTGCGGGTCGAGAAGGGTAAGGAGCGACTGGCCGAGGTGCCGCTGCTACACCTGGAGCAGGTTGTCATTTGTAGTAACGGTGTGGCCCTGAGCAGTGATGTGGTGCGCGCCTGTTGTAAGGAGGGCATCCCCATCCACTTCCTCAACGGGCGTGACGGCGACGACTATGGCACCCTGGTGCATAGCGGGTTGACCGGCATGGCTCTCACCAAGCGAGCGCAACTGCGAGCTTACGAGGAGGGGCGCGGGCTGGATCTGGCCCGCGCCTTCGCCAGCGGCAAAGTACAGAGTCAGGCCAACCTGCTGCGCTATATCGCCAAGTATCGCAAGGAGGCGGATCCCGACCTGTACGCCGTCCTGACCACGGCGGCCACCGAGGTACTCGACTCATTACCGGCCCTGGCGCGTGTGGCGGGCGAACTGGGCGAGGCGACCCGCGCGGCCCTGATGGGTGCCGAGGGCCGTGCGGCGGCACGTTATTGGCAGGCTATCGCCGGAGTGCTGCCCGCCGAACTGGGCTGGCCAGGGCGCGAGACTCAGGGCGCGGGGGATTGCTTCAACCAGGCGCTCAACTACGGCTACGCCGTGCTGCGATCCCAGGTGCGCCAGTCCCTGCTGTTGGCCGGACTGGATCCGATGGCCGGTTTTCTCCACGCCGACCGGCCCGGCAAACCCTCGCTGACCCTCGACCTGATCGAGGAGTTCCGTCAGGCGGTGGTGGATCGCACCTTGATCGGCCAGGTCAACCGAGGCGTGGATCTCGTCCAGCAGGAAGATGGTCTGCTCGATGCCGCCACCCGTAAGCGCATCGTCGAAAAGATCCTGGAGCGTATGGAGTCGACCGAGCCCTATCTCGGTAAGCGCCAGCCGCTGCGCCACATCCTCCAGCTCCAGGCCCGTCAGATCGCCACCTACGTGCGCGGTGAGCATGAGGTCTATACGCCCTTTGTGATGGGGTGGTAAGCACATGCAATGTCTTCTCATCTACGACATCCCCGATGACAAGGCGCGCACAAAAATAGCCGATGCCTGCCTGGACTACGGGCTGCTACGGGTACAGTACAGCGCGTTTCGTGGCGACCTGAGCCGCACCCACCAGCGCGAGCTGTTTGGCGAGATCCGCAAGCGGCTGGGCAAAAAACCAGGGAACATCCAACTCTTCCCGCTGGATGAGCGGAGCTGGGCGGCGCGGCGGGAGATCGCCCAGGGGGAGGGGCACGATGGATAGCAACACCTTTGAGGTCACGGATCTGAAGCAGTGGGTCTACTGTCCGCGAGTCGTCTACTATCGCTACTGCCTACCGGACGTGCGGCCCGTGACGACATTAATGGCAGCGGGAACCGCCGCACATCGCGACGAAGGCGAGCGCGAAGAGCGGCGCTCGCTGCGACTGTACGGCATAAAGGAGGGCGAACGTTCCTTCGACCTCACGCTCTGCTCGGAGCGGCTAGGCGTACGCGGTCGGCTCGATCTCGCGGTCGCAGTACCGGGGCGGACAACGCCGGGGGCCGAGGCGGTGGTTATAGAGTACAAAGACAGCGAGCGCGCGGCGGGGGCACACTTCAAGCTCCAACTCGCAACCTACGCGCTATTGTTAGAAGAGGCGTGGGGGCTACCCGTACGGCGGGGCTTTTTCTACGCGATCCCAACCCGGCAGGTCGAGCCGGTCACGATCACAGCGGCGCTACGGCGGAAGGTCGTGCAGACCGTGAGCGATCTACGCGCCGCAGTGGCAGGCGAACGTATGCCAGACGCGCCCGAGAGTCGGCGGCCCTGCGTGAGTTGCGAGTTCCGACGATTCTGCAACGACGTGGTCTGATCAGTCGCAAAAGAGGCCCTACAGCCAACCCATTCGCAACTCGCCGCACTGACACCCGTAGCGGAGCTATCCCGCAGCGAAGTGTCGGAGTTTCGATACAGGTTTAGCGCATAGAGAAGGCTTATGGCACCGCTCGCAACTTAACGCGGTTTTGGCGCAAAAACCGAGTTGCGAGCGGCTTCGCCACGTGGTACCATAGAGCGCGATCAGCGACGCGCCAGAAACGCCCAGGAGGCACGACAAGAGTGGTACAGGCCCGATATGACCTGCAAGTGCCGTGCGAGTGGCGGGCCGCAAGCTCTACGATCCGCAAGAGGATACTGAAACTATGATTTTGAGGAGAATCAGTGCTGGAAGATGCCAGCCGCAAGCTCTACGATCCGCAAGAGGATACTGAAACTTGGGGCAACGCAGAATACATCAATCGCGATGGGGGCCCGCAAGCTCTACGATCCGCAAGAGGATACTGAAACCTACTGTAGGAGTCACCGCCGGAACCGAACCCAGCCGCAAGCTCTCCGATCCGCAAGAGTATACTGAACCCGGTACAACTTGCCACGCTTCAAGGCGGCGCTTGAGCCGCAAGCTCTACGATCCGCAAGAGGATACTGAAACATAAGCAGCATCAGGCTCCTTTCGCGATGTCCAAACCGCAAGCTCTACGATCCGCAAGAGGATACTGAAACAACTCCTCAGAGGGGTTTCTGAGCTGGCGCTAGATTCCGCAAGCTCTACGATCCGCAAGAGGATACTGAAACATTGCGGATTATTGGCATATATAGGATATGTTTGTTACCGCAAGCTCTACGATCCGCAAGAGGATACTGAAACTCCTAAAGACCATCGGTATCTTGCCTTGTAAGGCCCGCAAGCTCTACGATCCGCAAGAGGATACTGAAACAGGTGGTGGCACCTGTGAATATGTTGCGCCAGACCGCAAGCTCTACGATCCGCAAGAGGATACTGAAACACTTTCCATTATAGTCTTTTGTGAGGTTATAGTTCTCCGCAAGCTCTACGATCCGCAAGAGGATACTGAAACTGATGCTCGGTGTACTCTATGGCCCCCACCCAATCGCCGCAAGCTCTACGATCCGCAAGAGGATACTGAAACTGATAGTTTCGTATGTTCGACAATGTTCCACTTGCCGCAAGCTCTACGATCCGCAAGAGGATACTGAAACTTCCGCACGTGTGCGGATTATGGGATTAACCGCCTACCGCAAGCTCTACGATCCGCAAGAGGATACTGAAACTCTGCTCGGGTGTGGGGGTCGCGGTGGGGAGTGGGCCGCAAGCTCTACGATCCGCAAGAGGATACTGAAACTTTTCTAATGCATAGCGAATTTCGCTATGCGTATAGCCGCAAGCTCTACGATCCGCAAGAGGATACTGAAACCTGTCTGGCATAGATTGTACACTATGCCAGACAGCCGCAAGCTCTACGATCCGCA
>CAISPW010000138.1 GCA_903887465.1 uncultured Oscillochloris sp.
ACAGGGAACCCCGGCATTATACCGTAGGGCCGAGGCATTTGCCTCGCGCATACTTTAGCCCTACCATGTGGGAGGAAGCTCTATCGACTGGAGGAATCGGCCATGCGCGCAGCTATCTACGAGTCGTTCGGCGGCCCGATCACGATCCGCACGGTTCCCGACCCCACGCCCCCGCCGGGGGGCGTGGTCATCCGTGTGGGCGCCACCGGCCTCTGTCGGAGCGACTGGCACGGCTGGATGGGCCACGACCCCGATATCATCCTGCCCCACGTACCCGGCCACGAGATGGCGGGCAGCGTGGCCGCGCTCGGCGAGGGGGTAACGCGCTGGAAGGTCGGCGACCGCGTCACCCTGCCCTTCGTCTGCGGCTGCGGCAGATGCCCGCAGTGTTCGGCGGGCAACCACCAGATCTGCGACCATCAGTTCCAGCCCGGCTTCACCCACTGGGGTTCCTTCGCCGAGTACGTGGCCATCCAGCGGGCCAATATGAACCTGGTGGCCCTGCCCGACGAGATCGATGACGCGACGGCGGCCAGCTTGGGCTGCCGCTTCGCCACCTCCTTCCGCGCCGTGGTCGACCAGGGGCGGGCCTCGGTCGGCCAGTGGGTGGCCATCCACGGCTGCGGCGGGGCCGGTCTCTCCGCGATCATGATCGCAATCGCCCTCGGCGCCCGCGTGGTCGCCGTAGACATCGCCGACGATAAGCTCGCCCTCGCCCGCGAGATCGGGGCCGCCGCCACCCTGAACGCCGCCGCCACCCCCGACATCGCCCACGCGATCCGGGAGATCACCGAGGGCGGCGCGCACCTCTCGATTGACGCCCTGGGCAGCCCGGCCACGTGCTATAACTCCATCGCCTGCCTGCGCAAGCGCGGGCGGCACGTACAGGTCGGCCTGCTGCTGGCCGACGAGAGCCACCCGGTGATCCCCATGGACCGCGTGGTCGCCAACGAACTGGAAATCCTGGGCAGCCACGGCATGCAGGCCTACCGCTACGACGCGATGCTGGCCATGATCCGGGCCGGTACGCTCAGCCCCCAGCTCCTGGTGGGCCGGATCATTGGCCTTGCCGAGGTGCCCGCCGCCCTCCCGACGATGGACAGCTTCACCGGCGCGGGCATGACTGTGATCAATATGGACAGGTGATAGCGCCTTATCACCCAAACGATAACGCGGGATTGAGCCATGACTCAGCGTCAAGCGCGATACGATCCAAAAAAATTGAAGGGAACCTCTTGCAAGCACAGATGAACCCCGGCGTGCGTCGCGGCCCGCGCCAGCCGCGTGCCCCGCGCGGTGCCCTCGGGCGGGCCATCGGCTACCTCGGCAAGCACCGCCGCAGCGTCGCCATCACCTACGGTGCCCTGGCGGTGGCCACCCTGGCCCAGATCGCCGTGCCCCAGTTGGTGCAGAACATGATCGACGCGGCGACCAGGGGCTTCATCCCTGGGGCCGACCACGCGCAGGGCGAGTCGCTCGTGATCAACGCCGCCCTGCTGATCGTCGCCTTCGCGATCATGCGCGGCATCTTCTCCTTCGTCCAGGCGTTTATGTCAGAGAAAACCTCGCAGGACGTGGCCTTCGACATGCGCAACGCGATCTTCTCCAAGATCCAGCGGCTCTCATTCAGCTACTACGACCAGACGCAGACCGGGCAGCTTATGATTCGGGCCACCGATGATGTGGAGCGGCTGCGCTCCTTTGTGGCCCAGGGCCTCGTACTCGCGGCCCAGTCGCTCATGCTGCTGATCGGTACCCTGCTGGTACTCGCCTTCACCAACTGGCGGCTGACCCTGGTAGTGGTGCCGCTGCTGCCGATTTCCCTGGGGCTGTTCATGGCCTTTGGCAAAATCAGCCAGCCGCTGTTTATGACCATCCAGACCAAGCTCTCGGCCCTGAACACCGTACTCCAGGAGAACCTGGCCGGGATCAAGGTCGTGAAGGCATTCGCCCGCGAGCCCTACGAGGAACAGCGCTTCGACGCGGCCGCCACCGAACTGATGGCCCAGCAGCTGCTGGTCAACCGGATCTTCTCGTTCCTCTTCCCGGTGATCTTTCTGGTGGCCCAGATCGGCCAAGCGGCCATCCTCTACTTCGGCGGCGCGCAGATCCTGGGCGGCACGCTCAACCTGGGCGAGTACCAAAAGTTCAGCCTCTACCTCGTCTACGTCTTCTTCCCGCTGGGGCAACTCGGCTTCATCGTCGCGATGATGGCCCAGGCCGCCGCCTCGGCCGGACGCATCTTTGAGGTTCTCGACGCCAAAAGCGAGATCACCGACAAACCCGGCGCCCAGAGCCTGCCGCCGATTAGCGGGCGGGTCGAGTTCCGCAACGTCACCTTCCGCTACTTCGGCAGCAGCGACCCGGTGCTGAAAGAGGTCAGCTTTGTGGCCGAGCCAGGCCAGATGATCGCGCTGCTGGGAGCCACGGGCAGCGGCAAGACCACGATCATCAACCTGCTGCCACGCTTCTACGACGCGGCCGAGGGCGCGATCCTGATCGACGGCCACGACGTGCGCGACGTAATGATCGACAGCCTGCGCTCGCAGATCGGCATCGTGCTTCAGGAGACCAACCTGTTCAGCGGCAGCGTCCGCGACAATATCGCCTTTGGCCGGTCAGATGCCAGCGACGCGCAGGTAATCGCGGCGGCCCAGGCCGCCTCGGCCCACGGCTTTATCATGGGCTTCCCCGAGGGCTACGCCACCAAGGTCGGCGAGCGCGGTGCCACGCTCTCGGGCGGCCAGAAGCAGCGCATCGCCATCGCCCGCGCCCTGCTGCTCGACCCGCGCCTGCTCATCCTCGACGACAGCACCAGCAGTGTAGACATGCAGACTGAACACCACATCCAGCAGGCGCTCGACCGCCTGATGCACGGGCGCACCAGCTTCGTGATCGCCCAGCGCATCAGCACCGTGATCAACGCCGACCAGATCCTGGTACTCGACAAGGGCGAGGTGGTGGCGCGGGGCAAGCACGAGGAACTGCTAGAGGACAGCCCGATCTACGCCGAGATCTACCACTCGCAGCTAATCGGCGATGTGGAGCCAAAGTCGATCTCGCCAGGGTGACACCTCGCCCCGGCGGGGGATCCCGGCGGGGGGGGGTCCCGGCGGGGGGGGGGCCCGGCGGCGGGACGATCCCGGCGGCGGGGGGTCCCGGCGGGGGTGTAAGGCCGAAGCATTCGCCCCGGATAGAACACTTACCCGCCATGGGTATAGGGGCGAATGCTTCGGCCCTACCCGGCTTACCCGCCATGGGTATAGGGGCGAATGCTTCGGCCCTACCCGGCCCCCGGAATGCTTCGGCCCTACCCGGCCCCCGGAATGACCTACGTGCTAAGGGAAGGACCTTTTCTTATGATGATGGGACACGGCGGCCCCGGCCGCATGCTCAATACCGAGACCCAGAAGCCCAAGAACGCGGTCGCGACCCTGGCCCGCTTCTGGCACTACTTCCGGCCCTACTGGTACGCCGTGGCCCTCACGGTGATCCTGATCGTCGCCAGCGTGGTGATGCAGGTGGCCTCGCCTAACCTGATCGGCCAGGCGGTGGACTGCTATCTGGTGCCGCAGGCTACCGCCTGCTGGTACGCCGTCGTGCCGCCCGGTGCCGATACCGCCACCCGGATGAGCGGCCTAGGCGGCCTGGTGGGCCTGCTCGTGATCCTGTTTGTCGGCGGATCGTTCCTGCAGGGGTTGGCCTTCTACAGCATGAACTGGTCAGGCCAGCACGCCCTGCGGGCCATCCGCGAGGATACCTTCGACCAGATCCATACGCTCTCGCTGGGCTACTACGCCCGCAACGAGGCCGGCAACATTATGAGCCGGATCACCAGCGACACCGACACCATCCAGCAGGCAATCGGCTTCGCCCTGCTAAACGTGATCAGCGGCTCGCTACAGATCGTCCTGACCATGGCCATGATGCTGCGGCTCAACCTGGCCTACGCCCTGCTCAGCCTGAGCGTGGTGCCCTTCATGGCCCTGGCCACCTTCTACTTCTCGAACCAGGCCCGCAAGGCGTTCCGGGCCAGCCGCCGCCAGATGGGCAGCGTGAACGCCGGTCTCCAGGAGAGCATCGCCGGGGTGCGCGAGGTGCAGGCGTTTAACCGCGAGGATGAGAGCATCGAGCAGTTCCGGCGCACCAACGCGGCCAACCGCGACGCCAACGTGCGTGCGGCCAGCTTCACCAGCGCGCTCAACCCGGTGCTGGAGGCGCTTGGCTATGTGGCGATCGCCGTCGTGGTGGTGGTGGGATCTCTGAGCGCCCTGCGCGACCGACCGCTGCTCGGCGGTGCCGCCATCTCGCTGGGCACGATCTTCGCCTTTGTGCAGTACGTCCAGCGCTTCAACCAGCCCATCCAGCAGATCGCCGTACTCTGGACGAACATCCAGAGCGCGATTGCCGGGGGCGAGCGCATCTTCGGCTTGCTCGATGAGTTGCCCGAACTGCGGGATCGTCCGGGTGCCCAAACCCTGCCGCCGATCACGGGCCGCGTGACCTTCGAGGGCGTGACCGCCGAGTATACGCAGGGCCAGCCGGTGCTGCGCGGGGTCAGCTTCACCGCCGAGCCGGGGCAGACCGTGGCAATTGTTGGGCCGACCGGGGCCGGCAAGACGACGATCATCAACCTGATCCCGCGCTTCTACGATGTGACCGCCGGGCGAGTGCTGATCGATGGCGCGGACGTACGCGAGGTGACGGCGGACAGCCTGCGCCGCCAGATCGGCATTGTGCTGCAGGACTCGTTCCTGTTCTCGGACACGGTGATGCGCAACATCCGCTACGGCCGGCTCGACGCGACCGACGCGGAGGTATTCGCGGCGGCGAAGCTGGCCTCGGCCGATGCCTTCATTGAGCGGCTGCCCCAGGGCTACGCGACGGTGCTGGGCGAGCGGGGCGGCGGATTGAGCCAGGGCCAGCGCCAGCTGATCGCCATCGCCCGTGCGGCGCTGGCGAACCCGCGCATCCTCATCCTCGATGAGGCCACCTCCAGCGTGGATACCCGTACCGAGCGGCTGATCCAGCGGGCCTTCGACCAGTTGCTCGAGGGCCGCACCAGCTTTGTGATCGCCCACCGCCTGAGTACCATCCGCAACGCCGACCAGGTGCTGATGGTGCAGGATGGCCAGATCGTCGAGCGCGGCACGCACCCGGAGCTGCTGGCCCGGCGCGGCGCGTACTACGATCTTTACATGAGCCAGTTCCGCCGCGAGGAGCAGCCTGCGCCAGCCAGCGGCGAAACCTCGCCGCTGGTGGCGTAGGTTTCATATGATTGAAGGCAGGCGACAACGTCGCCTGCCTTCAATCATATGCGGCAGGATGCGGCGGCCAGTTCGCGTACGACCTGGACGATCATGCGCCGCTCGTGGGTCTTGATCCGCTCGTGGAGGCTGGCCTGATCGTCGCCGGGGAGAACCGGCACCTCGGCTTGGGCCAAGATCGGGCCGTCGTCGACACGGGGGGTGACGCGGTGGATGGTGCAGCCGGTGACGGGCAGACGGTGGCGCAGGGCGTCGGGCACCACGTGAGCACCGCGCAGGGCCGGGATGACTAGGCCGGCGCTGGTGGTTACCGTGTCGCCGCCGTCGGCGGGGAGCAGGGCGGGATGCTGGTTGATCACGCGGTCGGGGAAGTGCTGCAGGAAATCCGGCGAGAGGATCCGCATAAACCCGGCGAGTACTACCAGGTCGGGCGTGAAGGCGGCGACCACGTTGGCGAGGCGCTGCTCCCAGGCCGCGCGGGCGGCCTGGCGGGCGGGGCCGCCGGGCGCGGCGGGGATCGGCACATGGGCGGCGGCGACGCCACGGGCCAGGGCGCGCTGGAGCCCGTAGGCGTCGCCCCGGTCGCTGACGACCAGGGCAACCTCCGCGCCGCCGAGGTCGCCCTGGTCCTGTGCGTCAAAGAGCGCCTGGAGGTTGCTACCGGAGCCGCTGATTAGGACAGCGATGCGGTACACGGCTACGACGAACTCTCCTTGCCAATATCCATGCGGTGGTGCTTGCCCTCGAAGCGGATGCCAGCGGCGGCCTCGTAGGCCCGCTCGCGGGCCTGGCGTAGGGTGACACCCAGGCCGGTGACTCCGAGAACACGCCCGCCATCGGTGCAGAGCCCGGTAGCCCCCAGGGCCGTGCCGGCGTGAAAAATGATCACCTTATCGTCGTCGAGCGCCTCGACGCCACGGATCGGGTCGCCCTTGCGCGGGCGCTCGGGGTAGCCGGCTGCGCAGAGAACCACGCAGACGGCGTAGCCCTTGCGGCGGCGCAGTTTCTCGGGTTGGAGATTGCCGATCGCGCAAGCGTAAAGCGCCTCCAGCAGATCGCCCTCGATCAGCGGCACCAGCGCCTGAGCCTCCGGGTCGCCAAAGCGGGCGTTGTACTCCAGCACCTTCGGGCCGGTCTCGGTGAGCATGATCCCGGTGTAGAGAACCCCACGGAAGGGCGTGCCACGGGCGGCCAGTGCGTCCACCACCGGCTGGATGCAGGTGGAAGCAATCTGGTCGATCTGGCCCGGCGAGACATCATCGACCGGGGCCACTACGCCCATCCCGCCGGTGTTCGGCCCGACATCGCCGTCGCCGAGGCGCTTGTGGTCGCGGGCGGGTGGCAGCACCACCAGCCGACTGCCGTCACAGAGGGCCAGCACCGAGACCTCACGGCCCACGAGACGCTCCTCAAGCAGAAAGCGCTGGCCGGGCAGGTCGCTGTTGAGTTGCTCGATAGCGGCCAGTGTGGCCGCAGCGCTATCAGGCACGATCACGCCCTTGCCCTGGGCCAGGCCGTCGACCTTGACCACCCACACCCCGCCGCTGGAGCGGGCAAAGGCGGTGGCGGCCTCGACCGTGTCGAAGACATGGGACGTCGCCGTCGGAACGCCCGCCTCGGCCATGATCTCCTTGGCGTACGCCTTGCTGCTCTCGATCTGCGTGGCGGCGGCGCTCGGGCCGAAGACCGGGATGCCAGCGGCGGCGAAGCGGTCGGCGATGCCGTCGGCCAGAGGCTTCTCTGGCCCGACAACGACCAAGTCGATTGATTCACGCTGGGCGAGATCGACCAGCGCGTCCATATGGTTGAGTGGAAAGGGCACATTCTGGCCGTGATGCGCCGTGCCCGTATTGCCGGGGACGCAGAGCAGCTTCCCAAACTGGGGAGATTGCGCAATCTTCCATGCCAGAGCATGCTCGCGACCGCCTGAGCCAATCAGCAGAACGTTCATAGGTTCTTTGGGGTATAGTATTGCCATCGCAGCCACAAGTATAGCATATCCGCTGAAGACACCCCGCAGCGCCGGGGAAGACCAGCAGGGCGGCTGCAACGTCGCCTCTGGCGGGAGATTCGCCATCCCAGCGCGGCGTGGCCCGCAGGCGGTGTATCATGGGAGCATCCCTCCGACCCTAGACGCAAAGGAGCCTATCGGTGGACACATCCCGAATCGCCCGCGTGACGGCGGCCCTGCGCCAGCGAGGCATGGCCGCCCTGGCCCTGATGCCTGACGCCAATCTGACCTACCTGAGCGGGCTGACCTTCCACCACGGCAAGCGGCTGACGCTGGCGATCTTCCCGGCCGACGGTGCGACGCCCTGCTTCATCATCCCGGCCCTGGAGCACCGCCGTGTGGAGGCCAGCAGCAGCGTCCCGATGCGCTACTTCCCCTGGTCCGATGTTGACGGGCCGACCGAGGCGGCGCGGGCGGCCATGGATGCGGCCCTCGGCCCCGCGCTGCGCGGGCGGCCTCTGGGCGTGGAGTACACGGCCCTGCGGGTGATGGAACTGCGCGGGCTTGAGGCGGCCATGCCCGGCATCCAGGCGGTCGACGCCACCGATCTGTTGGCCGAGTTGCGCATGGTCAAGGATGGAGTCGAACTGGAGATCATGCAGCAGGCCGCGCAGATCGTCGAGGCCGGCCTGGCCCGCGCCATCGCCCAGGTTCGCGTGGGTATGACCGAGCGCCAGCTCTCGAAGATCGTCAGCGAGGAGATCGCGGCCGCTGGCGGCGAGGGCGAGAGCTTCGAGAATATCATCGCCTCGGGGCCGAACGGAGCCAACCCGCACCATAGCAACGGCGAACGCGCGTTTGTCCCCGGCGACCTGATCATCATCGACTGCGGGGCGCGCTATAAGGGGTATATCTCCGATACCACCCGCACCGTGGCGCTCGGCGAGCCGGGCGACGAGGCCCGCACCGTGTATGAGTTGGTGCGGCGGGCCAACGCGGCCGGCCAGGCCGCCGCCCGCCCCGAGGCCACTGGCACCGAGATCGACGCCGCCGCCCGCCAGGTGATCGAGGCCGGTGGCTACGGCGAGTGCTTCATCCACCGCACCGGCCACGGCATCGGCATCGAGGTTCACGAACTGCCCAACATCGTCGCCGGCAGCGACGTGCCCCTGGCCCCCGGCACCACCTTCACCATCGAACCCGGCATCTATCTCCCCGGCAGGCTCGGCGTCCGCATCGAGGACGATATGCTGATCACCCCCGACGGCGCCCGCAGCCTCACCCGCATGGATCGCACGCTGCGGGTCATCCCGGTATAGCCCGCCAAATCTCTCGATTATATTGCGGAAATGTGCCAGCTTTGCTGGCGCATTTCCGCAATATAATCCAATTTTTTAGGGCGGCAGCCCTGATTACGCCATCCAGCCGATCACCGTCTGCGCCAGTAAGTAGCCGTTCAGCGCCACGATGATCGCCGTGACCGCCCAGGCCGTGGCGCTGAGCCAGGGCGGGTTGACGAAGCGGCCCATCTTGGCTTTGTCGCTGGTGAACATCACCAGGGGCACCACAGCGAAGCTCAACTGAAGCGAGAGGATCACTTGGCTGAACACCAGCAACTCACCGGTGCCGCGCTCGCCGTAGAGCGCGGTCACGATCACCGCCGGGATGATCGCGATCAGCCGGGTGACCAGACGGCGCAGCCAGCCGGGGATACGCAGGCGCAGGAAGCCCTCCATCACGATCTGGCCGGCCAGGGTGCCGGTGAGGGTCGAGTTCTGGCCCGAGGCCAGCAGGGCTACGGCGAAGAGCGTGCTGGCCATGCCCGCGCCCAGCACCGGGGTGAGCAACTGGTAGGCGTCGCCAATATCGGCCACATAGGCGTACTGGGTGCGGTAGAAGGCGGATGCCGACAGGATCAGGATGGCCGCGTTGATGAAGAAGGCCAGCATCAGCGCGACGGTCGAGTCCACTGTGGCGTAGCGGATCGCCGAGGCCCGGCCGCGCTCGGTACGCGGGTAGGCCCGCGTCTGCACGATGCTGGAGTGCAGATACAGGTTGTGCGGCATCACCGTGGCCCCCAGGATGCCGATGGCGATATACAGCGCGGATGAGTCAAAGACGATCTGCGGCGACGGCAGCAGCCCGGCCAGCATCGGCGCGACCTGCGGGTTCGAGAGGATCACTTCGTAGCCGAAGCAGAGTCCGATCACGACGATCAGCCCGCCCACCAGCGCCTCGATGTAGCGGAAGCCACGGTTCTGCAGGAAGAGTACCGCCACCACATCCACGGCGGTGACGAGTACACCCAGGATCAGCGGCAGCCCGAACAGCAGGTTCAGCGCGATCGCCGAGCCGATCACCTCGGCCAGATCGCATGCGGCAATAGCCACCTCCGCCATCACCCATAGCGCTAGCGCCACCGGTCGCGGGTAGGCGTCCCGCGATGCCTGAGCCAGATCGCGCCCGGTGGCGATGCCCAGTTTGAGGGCCAGGTGCTGAAGCAGCATAGCCATGAAGTTCGAGATCAGAATGACCGAGAGCAGCATGTAGCCGAACTGCGCCCCACCGGCCAGGTCGGTCGCCCAGTTGCCCGGATCCATATAGCCGACCGCCACCATCAGCCCCGGCCCGGCGTAGGCCAGCATCTTGCGCCAGCGGCTCCCGCCCCTTGGCACGGCAACCGAGGCGTGAACCTCGGGCAGTGAGACGCTGCCCTGCTCGGTGCGCCAGCCGGAGTCGGGAGCCGGCTTGTCAAGGGTGGTCTGCATAGGCGGTCTGGCCTTTAGCGTACAAAGAGATTAATTTGAGCCATACCTAAAATAGCATGGCCCAAGGTCACTGTCAAGGTTCGTTTGTTGGGTCTTGGACCGCAAAGCCCCGCAAGATCGTAACTCCCGGCGCACCCCGCACGGTATACCAGTGCAGCATTCAGCATCCAATATTTAGCATTTAGCATTCAGATGACACCAGCGCACACCCGCTACTACCTCGGTTTCAACCTTGTACCCGGCGTCGGCCCAGCCCGGCTGGCCCGGCTGATCGCCCACTGCGGCTCGGTGGAGGCCGCCTGGCAGGCCGACACTCTCGATCTGGCCATGGCCGGTCTCGACACGCGCAGCAGCGCCGCCTTGCTCGCCGCGCGCCCGCAGATCGACCTCGACGCCGAGCTTGAGCGGGCCAAGCGGGCGGGCACCACGCTGTGTACGATTGAAGACGCGGCCTACCCCGCCATGCTCCGCGCCGCCCCCGGCGCGCCACCGCTGATCTATATCCGTGGCGACCTGACCCCCGCCGACGACTGGGCGGTCGCGGTGGTGGGCACCCGCACTCCCACCAGCTATGGCCGCGAGGCGGCCCAGCGCCTTAGCTACGACCTGGCCTGCGGCGGGGTGACGGTGGTGAGCGGGCTGGCCCTCGGCATCGACAGTGTGGCCCACACAGCGGCCCTGGAGGCGGGTGGACGGACGATTGCCGTACTCGGCTGCGGGGTCGATCTGCCCTACCCCGAGCGGAACCGGGGGCTGGCCGAGCGGATCATCGCCCAGGGTGCCCTGGTCAGCGACTACCCGCTGGGAACGCGGCCGGTGGCGGCGAATTTCCCGCCGCGCAACCGCCTGATCAGCGGGCTGAGCCTGGGGACGCTGGTGGTTGAGGCCGGAGAGAAGAGTGGCGCGTTGATTACGGTGGACTTCGCCCTGGAGCAGGGCCGGGATATCTTCGCCGTACCCGGCCACATCTTCTCGCGGCAGAGCGCGGGCACCCACCGGCTGCTGCGCGACGGGGCGGGCCTGGCGACATGCGCGGGCGACATCCTGGAGGGGCTGAACCTGAACGCCGCCGGGGTGCAGCGCGAGGCCCGCGCCGAGCTGCCGTCCGACCAGACCGAGGCACTGCTGCTCGATCTGTTAAGCTACGAGCCGCAGCACGCCGACGTGATCAGCCGCGCCACTGGCATGCCACCCGCGCAGGTCGCAGCGACCTTAGCCGTGCTTGAGTTGAAGGGTCTGGCCCGTCAGGCCGGGCCAATGGAATACGTGCGGCGGCACTAGGCAGGGCTGGTGCAACGTTGCCTCTGGCGGGGGTTTGGGGGTGGATTCGCCACCCCCAAGAGATCTTTTTTTGTTGGTTTTTGGCGGCGAAGCCGCCAAAAATCCACAAAAAGCGCGGTCTGGAGCGCAGCCCCAGCGACGTTGCAACCGCCCTCGGCACGAGGCATTGCCCTGCCCCAATTGGCCTATATCTATGTATAATAGGTGCCGGTTATGGCGGCATAGGCGCGGGGCGAGTATCACGCCCGGCGTGGAGATAACGGGCAACATCGTATGGCAAACATCCTTCAGCAGCTTCCGGTTGGCGCAAAAATCGGCCTCGCGTTTTCGGGCGGCCTCGACACAAGCGCGGCGCTCCATTGGATGCGCGCCAAGGGGGCCATCCCCTACGCCTACACGGCCCACCTCGGGCAGCCCGATGAGCCGGACTACGAGGATATTCCACGGCGCGCGCTGGCCTATGGTGCCGAGGCCGCACGCCTGATCGACTGTCGCACGCAGCTCGTGGCCGAGGGGTTGGCCGCGCTCCAGTGCGGCGCGTTCCACATCACCACGGCGGGGGTGCCCTACTTCAACACCACGCCGCTGGGGCGGGCGGTGACCGGCACCATGCTGGTGGCCGCCATGAAGGACGACGCGGTCAACGTCTGGGGTGATGGCAGCACCTTCAAGGGCAACGACATCGAGCGCTTCTATCGCTACGGCCTGCTGGTGAATCCGAACTTGCAGATCTACAAGCCCTGGCTGGATCAGGCGTTCATCGATGAGCTCGGCGGGCGTGCGGAGATGTCAGCCTACATGGCCCAGCACGGCTTCGACTACCGTATGTCGGCGGAGAAGGCGTACTCGACCGACTCGAACATGCTCGGCGCAACCCACGAGGCCAAGGATCTAGAGCACCTCAGCTGCGGGATGTACATTGTCAATCCGATTATGGGCCTGCCCTTCTGGCGCGAGGAGACGGCGATCCCCTACGAGGAGATCCGTGTGACCTTTGACGAAGGGCTGCCAACCGCGCTCAATGGGGCGACCTTTGACGACCACGTGGCCCTGCTGACCGAGGCAAACCGGATTGGCGGGCGGCACGGGCTCGGCATGAGCGATCAGATCGAGAACCGGATTATCGAGGCCAAGAGCCGTGGGATCTACGAGGCCCCAGGCATGGCGCTACTGTATATCGCGTATGAGCGGCTGGTGACCGGCATCCATAACGAGGGTACGATCGAGCAGTACCGCGAGGGCGGGCGACGGCTGGGCCGCCTGCTGTACGAGGGCCGCTGGTTCGATCCGCAGGCGATCATGCTGCGCGAGTCATCGCAGCGCTGGGTGGCGCGGGTGATCACCGGAGAGGTGACAATTGGGCTGCGCCGTGGGAACGACTACTCGATCCTGAATACCGAGTCACCGAACCTGACCTACGACCCCCAACGGCTGACCATGGAGAAGGGCGAGTCGTCGTTCTCGCCGCAGGATCGCATCGGACAGCTCACCATGCGTAATAACGACATCGCCGATACGCGGCAGAAGCTTTCGGCGTACCTGAGCAGTGGCCTGCTCGCGGATCGGGGGGTACTCCCCCAGATCACAGGGCCGCAGGATGAACCCCAGGCATAGCGATTGCCCCACTTCTGGCGGGGGCTTGGGGGCCGCAGGCTCCCGAGCCGCGCCGCCCCGCCGAGGGACGGCAGCTGGAGTAGGCTAGCTCGCCTCACCCGGCGCGATCAGCAGGAGGAAGGCGAAGCTCACCAGCTCAAACCAGGCCAGGGCGGCGCAGAGGAACAGGCCGAGCGGGCCGTCGCGCCAGCCGCCCAGGGCCACGTAGCGCCGCCAGAGCGCGCGGGCCGGGGCACCGATGAAGTTGCGGGCGCGGGTCTGGCGGCCCTGGGCGGCCATCGTGCGCGCCTCGGCCAGGGCGTAGTCCGTCTGCTTTCGCCAGAACTCGCCGAACTTCTCAATATTGTGGTGGGTGAGGTGGCCGCGCAGGGTGCCCGCCCCGCCCCCAAGCTGGGCCACCTCGTGGACGAGGCGGCCCTCGTCGTAGTGGGCGGCCGCACGGCGCAGCAAGCGCAGCTGGCGGTCGGGGTACCAGCCGCCGCCGCGCAGCGTCTGGCCGAAGAAGATATTATGGCGCGGGATCCAGTAGCCGTCGTCAGCGTGGGGGCGGGCGATCACCTCGCGAATCTCGGCGGCCAAGTCGGGCTCGACCCGCTCATCCGCGTCGATGAAAAGCACCCAGGGCGCGCGGCAGCTAGCAAGGGCGCGGCTGCGCTGGGCGGGGAATCCGCGCCAGGGCACGGGAATCACACGGGCACCGCAGGCCACGCACACAGCGGCGGTGTCGTCGCGGGTGCGGTCATCCAGCAGCACCACGACCTCATCGGCGAGGCCGACGAGGCTATCGATACACCCGGCGATGTGACGCGCCTCGTCACGGGCAATAATGGCGGCGGAGAGCTGCATAGTGCTAGCCATTGTAGGAAGGGTTAGCGGGCATCAAAGAGCCCCCTGACAATTGCAGCCAAGGGGCGAATTATAGAAATAGCCCGTAAAACCCAGGAGCTTCAGCCCTGGGATAGAAGGACTTCACCCGCTTGAGCGGCGTTAGCGGTAGCTTCGGCAGAGGGCTTCCTCGTGCCGCAAACCGCGTGCAGTAGAACGAATAATCTGATATACTGCCACCATAGATGTAGGCGTTTGTGGCCTTGCGAAAACCAAGCGGGTCACACGCGCTCTGCGGGGAGACATGTCGCGGCGGGACACGCCGAGACACAAAACGCCTGTGGAGACTCGGTACGTCCAATCGTCACAGTTGGTGCGGGTTGATGAAACAGGAAGCCCAAGTGCTTTAGCCTTGGGCATTTCACAGACAATCAGGTAGCGCAGCCTGATGCGGTAGAGCGAAACTCTTGCCAGATTCGAATTTGTCTGCAAAGAAAAGGCTCTGTGGTATACCACAGAGCCTTTTCTTTAACTGGAGCGGGAGACGGGATTCGAACCCGCGACCTGCACCTTGGCAAGGTGCCGCTCTACCAACTGAGCCACTCCCGCACGACACCGGAGAGTATACCATAGCTTGTGGGATAATGCAAATGCGGTGATGATATGCCTGCGAGATTCGCACAGCATATCCAAGCGGGGCGTCGATGAGCGACAGAGCAGAGGACCGCTGGCCGCGCCAGCGGGTGGGCCGACGGCTAGGGCTAGTGCCCTACTACCAGATTGTCGAGCGCGAGGATGGGCGGCTGCGCCTAGAGTCGCCGCCGGGGTCGAACCGTGCAGCGGGCTACCGGATCATCGCCCTGGGCACCACGCTCACCCTAGCTGCGGCGGCGATCATTGGCAGCGGGGTGATCTCCAGCGCTCAGGGCAGCGGCTTCAGCGTGGCCGCGATCTCCGCAGTGATTGCCGGCCTCCTGGGGAGCTTTGGTGTGCAGCGGGCTATCGGCGGCTACGCCGTACTCACCACCCGCAACCAGATCATCGCTGATGCCACAGCCGAGGATCTGACCTTTATCCAGGCGAGCCGGGTGGGCAAATCCCGGTGCCAGAGCATCGCCTTCGCGCAGATCGGCGCAATCCGGCTGCGTCGTCGGCCGCTCCTCGCGGGCACGCTACTACGACGGATGCGCCCAATCGTCGCCCTCGAGTTGCTGGTTGGCCCAGAGGTATGGGTGCTGGACAGCGCAGAAAGCGGCGACGACCTCCAGGAGATCGCCGCCGCGCTTCATAACGTGATGGGCCGGGAACCCTAACCGATCAGGGGGTGGGCGGCGGAAGCTGCGGGAAGTTGATCCCCGCCTCGATGCCCCACTGGAACCAGTTGGTCACAAAGGCCGGCTGGCTGAGGAAGATGCCAACTGCCCCGGTGATGCCACAGAGCCAGGTGAACCAGAAGGCCCACAGGTGGATCGAGTAGGCGTTGGCGTTGAAGCCGATGCACCAGCGCCAGAACAACTGCGCGCGCTCGGTGCCGGTGCCAGGAGCCTGCATCTCAGACCACTCCTCGTGGGCGGCGTACTTCTCCAGCGCCCAGATCGTCCCGGCGTGCATGGCCAGCAGCACCGTCGACCCGAGCAGGAAGAAGATCGAGAGCATATGGAACGGGTTGTAGTAGAAGTTCCCGTAGCGTATGCTCACGTTATTCGTCCAGTCGAGCAGCGCCTTGATCCCGTGCGAGGGCGACTCAGACCAGTCGGCCATCCACATTGGGCGGACGATATAAATCACCAGGTACAGGATCACCGCGCCGCTGAAGCCATAGGCCAGGTAAGGCCGCAGGCCCAGCGTCCGCGCCCGTGTGTAGATGTGCATAAACCAGCACAGAATCGCCATCGTCAGGAAGAAGGTGCAGATCAGCCACCAGCCGCCCTCATCCAGCGGCGCGAAGCCTAGCCCATGTACGGCTGACGGCGGGTCAATCTGTAGCACCACGAAGTACTTCACGAAGGCGATCGGGTTCCAGCCCACCTGCGAGAGCATCACCGTCAGCCAGATGAAGGTGAACATGATGCCGAAGAAGAAGGCCGACACGTTCCAGAACCCCAGATAGTATGGGCCGAACTGGCTATCGAAGCCAAGGTTCTCAAGAACCGGCAGAAAGAGGGGCTTGCCAATTCTGCCGTTGCGATCCGGCCCCAGCTTCAGATCGCCGGAGGGCGGTGTCATCGTCGCCATAGTCGCTCCTCTTTCGCTACACGCCGCTCCAGAAAGGCAGGTTGTTCCAGAAGTTCCAGAAGCTGACCCAGTCCTGCACAACCCAACCCGAGAGCAGGATGCACATGTTGGCCGAGAGGACGCCGCCGCAGGCCGCGATGAAGCCCAGCCGGTGGATGCCCGTCTCGCCGACCGAGTAGTACTGAATATCGCGGAAGAAGGTATCCTCAATATCGCCGCTCTCAGAGCCACGGTACTGCGCTGCGCTCAGGATGATCGAGCCGTGTGCGGACAGCAGGAAGGTCGAGGTGAACAGACCTGTGATGCCGATGGCGTGGAACGGGTTGTAGAAAAAGTTTTTGTAGCGGTAGCCGAAGTTGGAAATCCAGTCCAAGTGCGGCAGCACGCCCAGTACGAAGCCCTCGTGCCACTGGCCCATCGCGATCGGGCGCAAGATCTGGAGCGTGATCCACGCCGAGAGTACCACCCCGTAGGCCACCGCGATGTGGTAGCCCATATCAAGCTTCATGCTGATGTCGACCTGGCGCATCATCCAGCCGAAAAACGCCGTGGTGGCGAACAAGACCGTCATCTGCCAAGCAAACCCTGGCTGCCCTGGGATTGCCAGCGCTAGGCCCACACTCGCTGGCGGCGGGTCGATCCGACCCGCAAAGAAATTCTGCGGGAGGGAGTATGGCCCGTTGATGATCACCGCGTTGACGTAGAAGTAGACGCCGAAGATGATCCCCAACACGGAGATGAACCCCCAGAACCCCACGTAGAACGGCCCGACCCAGAAGTCGAACGGGTCATACTTAAAGAGCGCGCTAAACGTTGTCCGCCCTTTGATCTTGTACTCCGGCTCGAGATCCTCGATCGTGCGACCCCCGGACACCCGTGTCGACCGTGCACCGTCAATAACGGCGTAGGAGAGATCGGGAAAGCGTGGATCCTTCGGTGCTTTTCCACTCATTGTGGTTACCTTTCCAGGCGTTCGCGGCGTTGGGACAGAACGGCTACCATACAAGCGGTCGCCGCAGGGCTAACCCTGCGCCGCTTTGTCAGGGCGCGTACTTTCAACATAAATAAAAATCTGAGTGTTAGACCAGAGTATAATACCTGGGTATAGCCTTGTCAAGCGTAGACCCTCTGTGCAAATGATGCGCTGTAATGCGCAAAATCTCTCTTGGGGCCGTCGCAATGACTCGCACGGGGAAACGATCTTTCTTGCATATAGACAAGTAGCCGAGGACACAGGCCACAGGATGCAGGCCACCGGGGCCGGGTATGCTGATGCGCTGTTGTGGCCTGTACCCTGTGGCCCTTCCGTCACGAGACCTGGCTGAGTGGGCGTCGGGCGGCGCGGGCGGCGGCGCCCGCCAACACAAGCTCGTCGTAGATCGTGATCACCCGCTTGGCCACAGAGGGCCACCCGTACTCGCTAGCCCGTCGGCGCGCACCGGCCTCCAGCGCTCTGGCGTAGGCCGGGTCGCCCAGGATCCGGCGGATCTGGTCGGCGAGGGCCACGTGGTCATCGGCGGGGAACAGCAGCCCGCTGCGGCCATCCTCAATCGTCAGGGCCAGGCCGCCGACGTTTGCGGCCACCACCGCCGCGCCGCAGGCCAGAGCCTCCAGCGCCGCCATCCCGAACGACTCGTAGTGCGATGGGACGGCCACCACATTCGCGGCAGCGAAGTAGTCGGCCAGTTGCTCCTGGGGCCGGGCACCGAGAAAGCTCACCCGGTCGGCCACGCCGAGCGCGCGGCGCAGGGCGTCGAGGCGGCGCTGCTCGCTGTTCCAGTCGCCTGGGCGGCTCTCGTCATCTCCCCCGATCAGCAGGACGCGGCGGCGGCGGCGCTGGGCGGGCTCCGTGTCGGCTAGCAGGGCCAGGGCGCGGATGAGGGCGTCCATCCCCTTAAGCGGCTCCATGCGGCCCACGCAGAGTAGCAACTCCTCATCGACGGACAGCCCCAGGCGTGCGCGGGCCGCCGCACGATCCTTGGGCTGGAAGCGGCGCAGGTCGACCCCGCAGGGCACCACCCGAATGCGCTCGGCGTCGGCCTCGTAGTTCCAGACCATCTGGGCCCGATCAAGGGTTGTCGCCGCCACTACGGCGTCCACTTCCTGCATGAGCCGGCGCTCGATAGCAATACGCTGGCCGGTCTCCGTCTCCTCTTTGCTGCGGGCGATGCTGTTCTTCATCGCGCCAAGGGTGTGGAACATGTGCATCACCGGCACGCCCCAGCTGCGGCGCAGGCGCAGCGCGGCCTCTCCTGAGAGCCAGTAGTGGCTGTGGATGAGGTCGTAGGCGAGATCCTCGCCATCGGCAAAGCAGCGCACCCGGTTGACAAACTCGGGCAGGTAGGTGAGTACCCAGTCCTTCGCATAGGGCGCGGCCGGGCCGGTATGCAGGTTAATCACCCGCACCCCACAGGCCAGCGGCTCAACCGTGGGCGCGCGCCGATCCTGGCTGCGGGTGAAGATATCGACCGGTACGCCACGGCTGCCCAGCTCGCGCGCCAGCTCACGCACATAGACATTCATGCCGCCCGCCTCTTTTCCGCCGAGCCGGGCGAGGGGACTACTGTGGACGCTCAGCATCGCGATACGCACGCTTGCTCCTCTATCAAACAGGCGAATGCGGCGCACAGGATTGCCACCATGGGCATTCCTATGCGCCGCATCGACCCCGTCGTCGGGGTATCGGCAATTCATAGCGATGTGATCACATCGCTATTGTTGTTGTACCACAACTTGTAGGGAACGTCTACAGCCAGAGGCGGTACTTGAAGAGGGCCAGGATGGCGTAGAAGCCCTGGCTCGGCTTCATCTTTTTGCCCTCCTCGTAGGTGCGCCCGAGGTAGCTCACCGGAACCTCGTAGATGCGGTGGCCATGACGGAGAACCTTGGCGGTGATCTCCGGCTCCAGACGAAAGTCGTTGCTCTCAAGATTGAGGCTGCGGATGATCTCTGTACGCATGACCTTATAGCAGGTCTCCATGTCCGAGATCCAGCAGTTGAAGAGGAAGTTAGTCAGAAAGGTGAGGGCCTTATTCCCAATGGCGTTCCAGAAGTACATGCCGGTGTGGCTGCCCATAAAGCGGCTGCCGTAAACCACATCCACACGACCGGTGAGGATTGGCTTTACCAGTTCGTAGTAGTCTTCCGGGTCATATTCCAGGTCGGCATCCTGGATGATCGTGATCGTGCCGCGCGCGTGGGCCAGGCCGCTGCGCACCGCCGCGCCCTTGCCACGGTTCTCCGGGTGGCTGATCACCGTCAGCCGTGGGTTGCGCGCCGCCTCGGCCCGCAGCACATCAAGCGTGCCATCTGAGGAGTAGTCATCGACGGCGACAATTTCCTTGTCGATGTTGATCTCCCAGACCTTCGCCAGGATGCTGGGCAGCGTAGCCGCCTCGTTATAGCAGGGCATGATCACCGAGAGGAGCGGACGTTCTTGTATCATAGTTAGTCGCCGGAGACCGGGCGATCTCTCGGCGGATCGTTACGGGCGGCGGGCTGGCCCGCACTGGTCTTGGTGATCCCGCGTAGGGCCGGGATGATCACTTCCAGCCAGAGGGCCAGCAGCATGCCGAGAACCAGTCCGACACCCCCCCCTGCCACGCCGCCCAGCACCATCCGGCTCTGCCCCGACGTCTGCGGCTCAATGTTCGCGCTGATGAAGCGCACGACGATCTGCGGCGTATTGCGCGCAACGTCCTGCTCCTCGCGCTTGCGCTGGAGGAGCAGCAGCGTGTCGCGGGCTAGGTCGCGCTGCTGGACGAGGATCGTCTGCTTGGCCTGGAGCTGTTCAGCGGTGCTGTTCAGGGCGGTGACCTCGTCGATGTAGCGCTGCCGGGTTGTGCTATCTAGGCCAACCGTATCGACGTTGTTACTGGCGATCATGCTGGCGAGCGTATTAGATTCGGCGAGCAGCTGATCACGGCGGCGCGTGAGGGTGACGATCACCTGATCCAGGCTTGCGAGCTGACTGTTCGTTGACACGGCGCTCGGGGCGAGATCTGCGGCGCTGAGCTGAAACAGCGGTGTCGCGCCATCGATCACCCGTGCGCGCAGCAGCAGCGCCGTGTAGCTGTCGACAAAGCTGCTTGTGCTTTGACCGTCCGCCTGATCGCGCATGGTCTGCGCGTCTTTCAGGATCATGTCGATCTGGCGGGTGCGCGCAAGGTAGGCGGCATAAAGTTGCTGCTGTGATGCGCTTGAGTCATTCAGCAGCGTATTCAGCCGAGCGATCTGGTTGTTTACCTTAACACTCTGCCCATCTTTCAGAAGCGATTCGACCGCTCTCTGCGCGTCATCATAGCGCTGCTGCGCGGCGGCAATATCAGATGTCAGCAGATCCGCCTGGCCCTGGCTGCGGCTATAGGTGTCGGCGACCAGCCGCGCATACGCCTTACCCCACGCTTCGGCGATCTTCTGCGCCCTGTCGGGGTCGGCGTCGCTCACGGTGATCTGGAACATGTCGTTGGTTGCGTCTACCTTGACCTGGCTGCGCAGTTCCTGGATCGGATCTGCGGCAGTACTCCCGGCAGCCTGGCCCACATCCTGGAGTACCGTTCCGGCGAGAAGATAGCTGCTGGCCAGGTTCACCAGCGCCAGCCGCGCCGCCGTTGGGTTCGAGGCGGTGCTGTCATTGGTGGTCAGGAATCGCGGGTCGAGGGTGATCTGCGATGTCGAGGGAATGATCAGCACATTGGCGATGGCCCGGCGACCTTGAGGGGTAAGCGCCATGCTCGCCGACCCGACGAGCGCCAGCGCCAGGGCACAGGCGAGGATCAGACGCCAGCGACGTAGGAGCGCCATCAGGTAGGGGCGCAGATCGATCTCTTGATCCATAGTACAAAGCTCTCCACCGCGAGTGCAGGTGCGCAAACGTCGCAGGATTGTAGCAGACGGGCAGATAGGCGTCAACCTCCCGATGCGGATGCAGGTAGGGCGACTTTCCTTGTCATGATCCTTAAGGGATGATATACTTAAGGACATTGAATATCAAAGGCCGTGAGAAACACTAGGACGGCGGCATGACCTCTGCCCATCAAACATCGCAGGCCGGCCGGGCCACCGAGCGCATCCCCCTTGAGGAGATCGAGCGGGCGATCATGCAGATCAGCTGGCTCGCCCAGCGCCAGTTTATGCAACTCCTCGACGAGGATCGCTTCCGCGTCACGCTGCCGCAATTCTACACTCTGATCTACCTCCAGCAGGCAGGTGAAGAGTGCAAGATGTCGGACCTCGCCGACTCGACCCACCAGTCCGCCGCATCGCTTACCGGCGTCGTCGACCGCCTCGCCGAGAAGCTCTTGGTTGACCGCACCCGCCACAAGCGCGACCGCCGCCAGGTGATGGTTGTGATCACTGTGCGCGGCATCGAGCTGATCTCCGAGATCCGCCTGGCCCGTCGCGAGCAGATGCAGATGGCCCTCGGCCAGCTCAGTGAGCAGGAGATCGACACCTTCCTGCATATCCTCGACCAAGTACTCTCCGGTATGGTTCGGGTGATCGAGCGCGGCGAGGGCGGGCGGCTGGCCTAAACGAATGATGATACGGGGTGAATTTTAAGCGTGCTGAACCAAATGGCCCTGGCGATGATGGCGGTGGTGGCCTTCCAGGTGGTCTTCAGCCTTGTGCAGACCTACGCCCTGGCCTTTGTCGGCGGGCGTATAGTAGAGGATACCGTTTCATGAGTAATAAGACACGAGCCCTGGGTGCCGCCGCCGCGCAGAAGGGCGGTAGCCTGCCACCTGATGACCACGATGCCGAAGAGCGCTTCCTCCCGCTGGTGGTGCTGGGCGAGATGGTGATCATGCCGCACATGACCATCCCGCTTCAGGTGCCCCAGGGCAAGTCGTACCGGGCGATGGAGCGGGCCTGGGATGAGGATCACGAGGTGCTGCTGATCTTCGTCCGCGAGGGCGAGCTGGAGGGCTACAAGAGTACTCAGCCCCAGCAACTGCCGCCCACTGGCGTGATCGCCCGCCTGGAGGAGTTCGCCAAGCTCCCCGATGGCACTGCCCGCGTGATCCTGGAGGGTCTGCACCGCGCCACGATCAAGAGCGCCATCCAGATCCAGCCCTTCTATCGCGTGAGCTGCCTGCCGGTCTACGATCTCGACGAGGACGGGATGGAGATCCAGGCTCTGATGGATACCGTCAAGCAGCAGGTGGACGAGTTTGTCGACCACCTCGGCGAGGTGCCCCAGGAGGCTGTGCAGTTCGTCCACCGTATCGAGCGCCCCGGCCATCTGGCTGACATCGTCACCTGGGGGCCGGCCTTCGACTTTAAGGATCGGCTGGAGGTACTCAACACCCTCGATCCCGTCGAGCGCCTGCGCAAGGCAAACATGGTGCTGGCCCGCCAGTTGGAGCTGCTCAAGCTGCGCGCGAAGATCCAGCAGGACACCAAAGAGGTACTCGACCAGAGCCAGCGCGAGTACTTCCTGCGCGAGCAGATGCGGGTGATCCGCCGCGAGCTGGGCGAGGATGACGATAGCGATGACCCGATCGACGAGTTGCGCCGCAAGGTGGCCGAGCTGGTCGCCCTCGAATATGTGAAGAGCCAGGCGCTCCACGAGATCAAGCGCCTGGCCCAGCAGGGTATGAATAGTCCCGAGGCCGGGGTGATCCGCACTTACCTCGATTGGCTGCTCAACTTGCCCTGGGCCGAGGAGGAGCACGCCGTGATCAGCATCGCCGAGGCCCAGAAGGTTCTCAACGAAGACCACTTCGGCCTGGAGCGGGTCAAGGAGCGCATCCTAGAGTTCCTGGCCGTGCGCAAGCTGGCTGGCAACAAGATGCGCAGCCCCATCCTCTGTTTTGTCGGCCCCCCCGGCGTTGGTAAAACCAGCCTGGGGCGCAGCATCGCCCGCGCCCTCGACCGCCAGTTTATTCGCACCAGCCTCGGCGGCGTGCGCGACGAAGCCGAGATCCGTGGCCATCGCCGCACCTATATCGGCGCTATGCCTGGCCGGGTCATCCAGGGCATGAAGAGCGTCAAGTCGAACAGCCCGGTGTACGTGCTTGATGAGGTGGACAAGGTCGGCACCGATTTCCGTGGCGACCCGACCTCGGCCCTGCTTGAGGTGCTTGACCCCGAGCAGAACAATACCTTCAGCGACCACTACCTGGAGATTCCCTTCGATCTGAGCAAGGTGATCTTTATCGCCACCGCCAACCAGCTGGAGCCCATCCCCAGCCCGCTGCGCGACCGCATGGAGATCATCGAGATCGGCGGCTACACCGAGGACGAGAAGTTGGGCATCGCGCGCGGATTCCTGGTGCCCAAGCAGCGCGAGTTCCACGGCCTGAAGATCGGGCAGCTGGAGATCACGGACGGCGCGGTGCTCAAGCTGGTGCGTGAGTACACCCGCGAGGCCGGCGTGCGCAACCTGGAGCGCGAGCTGGCCACCCTCTGCCGCAAGGTGGCCCGCAAGGTTGCATCGGCCGATGACCCCGGCGCCGAGGCGGCTCTGGATGTCTATGTGATCGACACCGCCGATGTGCCCACCTACCTCGGTCCCGAGCGCTTCAGTTTCGGCCTGGCCGAGGAGCGCGATGAGGTCGGTGTCGCCACCGGCGTGGCATGGACGAGCACCGGCGGCGATATCCTTAGCATCGAGGTGCTGCCGGTGAAGGGCAAGGGCGGCCTGCTGCTCACTGGCCAGCTTGGCGATGTGATGAAAGAGAGCGCCCAGGCTGCGGTCTCCTATGTGCGCTCGAAGGCCGACCAGCTCGGCATCGACTCCAACTACTTCGAGGAGCACAACATCCATATCCACGTGCCCGAGGGCGCGGTGCCCAAGGACGGCCCCTCCGCCGGCATCACGCTCACCACCGCCCTGATCAGCGCGATGACTGGCCGCACCGTGCGCCGCGACGTGGCCATGACCGGCGAGGTGACCCTGCGCGGCAAGGTACTCGGTATCGGCGGCCTGAAGGAGAAGACCTTGGCCGCCCACCGTGCGGGCATTCGCACCTTCATCCTGCCCAAGGAGAACGCCAAGGACATCGTCGATCTGCCGGAGAAGGTGCGCCAGGATCTCAACCTGATCCCGGTCGCCTCGATGGACGAGGTTCTCACGGTGGCCCTGAACCCGACCGTGGTGCCGGTCGTGCCGCCGGTGGTGGTGAACTAGCGCGCGTGGCGGCACCCACAAGTACGGGCGCAGCAGTCGTGATGCGACTGGCTGCGCCCGTACTGTGTCATCTCAACCGGCAACGAACTTCCGAAACGCGATCTAGGATTCAGGATCATCACGCAGGAAGGCGGCGCACTCCTCGGGTATGGTGGGGTTGATCCACATGCCGCTGCCCAACTCGAACCCGGCGCTACGGCTGAGGCGGGGCACAATCGCCAGATACCAGTGGAAATAGCCGTTCTCTGGTTCTTTGGTCGGGGTGGAGCGGAGGATAATGTTGAAGTCGGGGTCGTTGAGGTGGGTATAGAGGCGGAAGAGTACGTCGCGCATGAGCGGGGCCAGGTAGATCAGCGTCTTCTCGTCGATATGCATGAAGCTGGCGCGATGAACACGCGGCATGATCCAGATATGGAAGGGCGAGGAAGAGGCGTAGAGTACGAAGGCGGCGAAGTGGTCATTCAGCGCGATCAGCCGCTCGCTGCGGCCCAGTTCATCGGCGAGCATTGTGCAGAAGACACACTGGCCGGTGTCGTCGAAGAAGCGGCGGGCCTCCTCGATGCGATGGCGGATGTCGCCCGGCACAATCGGCAGGCCGATGATCTGGCTGTGCGGGTGGGGTAGCGAGGCCCCGGCGCGCTCGCCGTGATTCTTGAAGAAGACCATCTGCTCGACACGCGGGTCGGCGCTGATCTCGCGCCCACGGCGCAGGTACATCTGCATCACGGCGAGGATCTCCTCGTCGGTCATCAGCGCGAGGGTCGTGTTGTGCAGGTTGTGTTCGACGAGTACCTCGTGGTAGCCGACCCCGGTGATATAGCGCTCGACCCCGTTGAAGTTGCGCACCAGCGGCCCAACCTCGGCGAGGGCGGGGTATTTATTACGTACCACGCGGGTGTCCCACTGGCTGCTACCCTCCGGGTAGCGACAGATCTCGAGGTCAAGCTCCTCATTTCCCAGGCAGAAGGGGCAGCGCGGGTCGTTCTCAGGGCGCTCGTGGGTGAAGGTGCGGTCGCTGGCTTCAGCATAAACATTGGGGCGGCGCGCGCGCTCGCTGGCGATAATCACCCACTCGCGTGTGGCCAGGTTCTGCCGCAACTCAGGCATCGGAGTTCCTCCAGGGCGAACCACAGCGCGCGCCGTAGGAAGTTGCAGCCCAGGCAAGGGCGATCGGTCGGGCGGGTGGCGTACTCCTATTGTAGTGGGAAGCGCCAGATGCGGCAAGGGTGAGCCCATGGCCGGTGCGGCGATGCCTTCGGCGGTGGGCGTGCAGCTCATGGGCGATAGTCATCCCAGATCTCGCCGAGGGCGAAAAGCGGCTCAGACGGTGGCTCCAGGCCGAGGCGCGCGCGCATCAGGCCAATCTCGGCGGTGTAGCGGGCCACCTCGACACTACGCGCCGGTCGCAGGTCGAGCCGCGATGACGCGCCCGGCAGAGCCATCACCCGCTCGGCTAATTCGAGCAGCGGCGTGCCTTGTCCACTGCCCACGTTGATCGGCTGACCGATGATCTCGGCGCTGGAGGCGCGCAGCATCGCCTCAACCACCTGGTCGACGTGGACAAAGTCGATCAGTTGCTGGCCACCGTAGACGATCATCTCCTGTCCGTGGGCGGCAGCATCCATCCAGAGCGGAATCACCCGGTCGCGGTCGCGCCGCCCATAGACATTGGCCAGGCGCAGCACTGCCGTCTCCACGCCGTAGGTGTTTAGGAAAACGCGAGCGTACAGTTCGGCGGCAGCCTTGCTGGCGCCGTAGGCATTCTTGGCATTAAAGGGCGTCTCCTCCGGCACCGGCAGCCGATCCACCTCACCGTACACCTCCCGCGACGACGAGAAGACTACCCGGCGCACGCCGCCGACCCGCGCCGCCTCAAGGACGTTCACCGTGCCCGCTACATTGGTGGCAAACGAGTAGCTCAGATCGCTCACCGCGCCCATCACATTCGACTGAGCGGCCAGGTGGTAGATCACATCGGCCCCGGCGCAGAGATCGCGCAGGGCGTCGGCATCGCGGATGTCGGCCTCGACAAGACGCACGGCGGGGTTACTCGCGTGCTGGGCCAAGTACTCGCGCCGCCCACGGTGCAAGTTGTCCACCGCCAAGATCTCAGCGCCGCCATCGCGGACCAGCCGATCAATGAGGTGGCTGCCGATAAAACCAGCCCCCCCGGTAATCACAATTTTCATAGAAGTCCTCTCTGGAGTGTAGGTCTGAATACCACGTATGTCTGCCATTATAGCGAAGGAATGGGCGATGGATCATTCCCCCTCACCCCCCCCCTTTGAACTCTCCCACCGGGGGAGAGGGGAGTATATCGCTTCCTGACGAGGAATACCCCCCCTCTCCCGATCATGGAGAGGGGGCTGGGGGGGTGAGGGTTAAACGGCGATTTGCGGACTTTGCAACAGCCCTGTCTCAGCGGGCCGCTGCCGTATGTCCTGGCACACGCATGGTATGATAGGCGCACGAATACGGTAGCATGTGATCACGTATGGCAATCCTCTTGGGGTTGTTGCGTGGAGTCGAGGCTTTAGCCGGATAAGGCCGGCTAAAGCCTTGACTCCTTCTTCACAACTGGAATAGGACTGCTATAGAAGCAATCCTGCGCGAGATCCGTAACGCGGCGGGAGCGTAGCTGAGGATGAAGGATACACATGGCTTTCGCTGATACCCTCCCCATCGCGATCACCAATACCGGGCTGTTCCAAGATTACTACCTCATCCACCGCCTCGCGCCGTCGCTTCCCCTTGCTCCTACCACAATGGCAGAGTCCGATGCCGCGCTCATCCAGATTGCCGCGCTCTGGGATGACCGTGCGGGCGGACTCAGTGCCAGCGAGGAGGATGTGGTCAGCTTTGTGCAGCGAGTGTGCGAGATCCTGGGGATGGTTCACTCGAACCAGGGCAATCTCCCTGGTGTGGGCAAGCAGCCGGAGCGGATTGACCTCACGCTTTTTCGGGAGAACGCCGCCCGCGATGCTTTCGTCAAGGCGAAGAAGCTCGAAACGGTTAAACGCTACGCCCACGCCCTCGCCATCGTTGAGGTGAAGAAGCTCGGCAAGAACTTCGATGGCACGGCGCACAATAACGACAATCCCCGCTACCAGCTTACCCACTATCTCACGATGACCCAGCTCCCGTGGGGTGTCCTCACCGATGGGGCGCGCTGGCGGATCTACCATCGCTTTGATCCGCCGCGTATGGACGCTTGCCTGGAGATTAATCTCAAACGTATTCTGGAACTGACTGACCTAGATGCGCAGCGAGTCGCCTTCCATTGGTTCTATGCCTTCTTTGGGCGGGGAGCCTTTGATCGGGTTGATCGTCAGGCGTTCCTCGATGCGGTCTATGAG
>CAISPW010000139.1 GCA_903887465.1 uncultured Oscillochloris sp.
GCGGGACAGTCCATGTTCGGGCAGAATGTCGTCAGCGGATCGATGGCACACCTCCTTCGACGTAATGTCCCGAAGATTGTCGCCCGATCCGCTCTTTTTTTCAAGTTCCGACCTCGCACCACCGTTTAGCGTACACCTACCCCTTAATCTCCCGACCGCCACCATCCCAGTTAACACATAGGGTGTTGTGCTAGTTAAAACCACTTGACGGGACGCCTCCGGCGTGGTATGGCTGGTCTATAACGTAGTCCACCCACACACGGAGGCACCGCTATGATAGCCGATTTCGAGGACTTCGTCATGTGGATGTTTGTCACCATCGATGATCTCTGGCAGAAAATCGCCCCTATGGATGACCGTCCAGGCCCCGATCCCACGTCATGTAGCGATAGTGAACTGATCACCATCGCCATGGTGAGTGAATGTCGGGGCTGGGATCGCGAAACCCATCTGATAGCGGAGTGGGAACCGTATCGAACACTCTTTCCTCATCTCCCGGAGCGTTCTCGCTTTAATCGCCGTCGCCGCAATCTGATGTTTGCCATCAATCAGATTCGGCAAATCATCACGAATGGCATAGATGTCGCCCAAGATGCCTATGGAGTCATGGATGGCCTTCCCCTGCCCGTGATGGAATTCCATCTGGCACCCCAGCGCAGCCGTGATTGGGATGCGGGGGGAGCCACCTTTGGCTCGTGTGCCTCAAAGAAAAAGACCTCTTTCGGCTACCGATTAAACCTCGTCATCACGTCCGGTGGGGTGATTTGTGACTTTGAACTGATGGCGGCCAATGCCGATGAGCGGGATGCCGCCGAAGATCTCTTGCCATTGTACCCTGGACGCACGTTTCTTGCGGATAAAGGCGATGTGAGTGCAGAACTCGCCGAACGCTTGCGGGCGTGCGGGGTGAAACTGGTCGTATTACGCCGTAAAAACCAGCATGTGCAGTTGCCAGAACCGTTACGGCGGTTGATTACCCGATTTCGCGAGATCATTGAGACGGTGAACGGACAATTAACCGAGCAGTTCAACATTGAGCATAAGTACGCACATAGCTTTTGGGGCGTATGCGCACGGCTCTACACCAAACTGGCTGGGCATACCCTCTGTATTCATCTGAATCGCCTGCTGGGCAACCCGGAGTGGTTGCAGATCAAGGGGCGCGCCTTCGCCACGAGAGCGTAGACGCTGCCTGCCGACAAATCACACAAAAGCCTATCCTAATCGATGGTCAAACACGAAATACATGCCGCGTTTTTGCGCCAAAAGATAGTGTATTATGGTTTGAACTTGTTTATGTACTAGCACAACAGCCAAGTTCTATTCATCTTACGTGCGCGTAATATGATCAAGAGGCACCGCCTCATCCCATAGGCATAAACTTTAGGCGTATTCGTAATCGCGGAAGGCATCAGAATGCGATTCATTGCCTTCAGTCGGATAGCGCGGGCGACGGTCGAGCCAATCGCGCACGGTGGCTTCTTGATGCGGTCGGTCGTCCCGCACGCGACTGGTCAAAAAGCGCTGGAGCTGGGACAAACAGGCATGCACGCGATGGCTGCCCCACCCACCCCGGACTTGCTGGCGCAGGACATCCGCACTCAGCCTGGTGACCGCCCAGCTACTTTGCACCCATCCCTTGTCCTGTTCGCGCATGCGCAGCCGGGCACGCAATTGGGCGGCTTCGGTGGTTTGGAGCACCCAGGCGATCCGCATCGCCAGGATGCTGGCTTCGATACTCGCCCGCGTCTTCCCACGCAATGTCCCGAGCGCCAGTCCACTTTTCAGGCGCTTGAACATGAGTTCCACCTGCCAGCGCACGCGATACAGGCGCAACACCGCCTCGGCGGGCCAGCGCCGCGCCGGCAAGGTGGTGATCCGCACCACCCAACCCGCGACCAGCAGGGTATCCGGCTGGAGCTTCCGTCCATGTTTCTGGGCGGTGCGCCGCGCTCGGGCGCGGGCTTTGCATGCCGCGTCGGCAGGCAGCTTGGCGGCAATCAAGCGCACCGCATAGCGTTCACCGTCGGCCGCCGTACACCAGCCGTCCCACTCACGCACGGTCGGGCCATGTTTGCGCAACGCGGCAACCACAGCGATGACCGTCCCATCACGCGGTTCAAACGGAAAGGTGTGTGGGCGGATGCGGGTCACGAGATGCGCCTGCTGTTTGCGCACGGTGGCCACACTGGTGCGATAGCCATACCCCCCATCGGCCACGATGATGTCGTTGGGCTGGATGCGGTAGTAGCCAAGGTGTTCCCCACCGTGTTCATCGGTGACGATCACCTCGGCCAGCCGCCCAACGGTGAAGTTGTAAGCCAGATGGAAGCGCCAATCGTCGCCGCTGCCGCCGATCTGCCCCCACGTCGTGGCATCCACCAAGAGGATGTTGCCGTCGGCCTGACGGATGAGGCGCAACGTAGGCGCGGGAGGCGGCACGGCGAGCAATTCGCCCAAGAGCCAGGCCAGCCAGGGGCGGCTGCGGATCAAGCGCTTCTGCCACGTCACCGCAGAGATATCGGCCACGTCATTGACCACCGCCCAGGCCCCTAGGTGACGGAAGGAGGTCGCCAGCAAGACGTAGGCGAGCAGCCCGCGTAAGAGGTCGGTCGCGCTGGCCAGCATACGGCGGCGGGTGAGCGTGGTTCCAAGGCTTAAGTTAACGCCTATGGTCGGCGCCCTGGCTCGCACCCGCAGGGGCGGGCCTGGGCGCAGCGGGGGCGACGCCATCGGTGTCAGCGATAGCGGTGGGGTCGGCATTCGCCCCGCCCTCGATGAGGGCCTGGTCGGACGGCCCCGCCGGTGCAGCCGCCTCGGCGAATGCCGTGTCGGCCGCATCCTCCGTTACGACGGGGGCGGCATCCTTGGTGCGTGGGGTGCTGGGTGTCTGGGTCGTCATATCGACGGCTCTCCATTTCGAGGGCACAAAAAAAGCGCACGCCCCACGTGGGGGGTGCGCGTCTGTCGCTGCTAGGGGCAATATAGCACATAGGCTGATCTGAACCAAAGCGAGACATATCACGCTTCGCTCAGCGTCCCGGCAACTCATCTCGCGGTTATGACGCCTTGCGACCTTGCGACTTTGCAGCTTTGCGCGAAATCTGTCCGGCGTCACACAGACAAGATCGCCAGGGCAGCGGTGAGCCGCAGCACCTCGGCGCTCGGGCGAAGGTGGCTGGCCTGAGCCAGCAGCACCGCGCCATCGGCGTCACCGCCGAGACGCTGCGCCTGGGCCAGCCCCCAAAGGTCGAGTTTAGCGGCGCGAATCGCCTCGTGGGCCAGCGCCCCCACGGCGTCTGGATCACGAGACGCACCGGCAAGGGCGTGCAGGGCCAGTTCGACGCCGGGGCCGCTTGCGGGGCGGGCCTTCAACCAGGCGACCGAGCGGGACAACTGGGCGCGAAAGCCGCCGGCGTGAGCGGTGTGGCCCGCACGGGCAAAGGCCAGCACCGACAGCACGGTGGCACGTTCATCATCAGCCCAGGCACCGCTCACGTTCTGGGTACGGGCCAGGAAGCGTAACGCGGCGGCGCTCCGCTCGGCGGCAGGTACGTCTACCCGGTGCGGGGCGGCTGACTCCGTGACGTGCGAGGGCGGCCCAAAGATGGCGGCCATCGCATCCTCCAGACCGCTCTTAAAAGACAGCTCGGCCATGTCCGGTGCCGACTTCGATGCGGCAATGCGTGAGCGGCTTGCGGCCCTTGGCACGGGGGCAGCCGCGAAATGCACACCTGACGGCGGCGACATCGACGGCTGCGGCGCGACCAGATCCGTCTCGAAGGCATCGCGCTGCGTCCCGGCGGGCAGATGCACCGGCACCAGCACCCGCGCTTTGGCTCGCTGCCCCTGCCCCTCCGGCGACACCTCCTCAACGGCGACAAACGCGGTGTAGGCGCTCAACAGCCCATGTTCCAGCGCCAGCGCCTTTGCCTCCGCCTCAAGCGCAGCGGTGCGGCCCCGATCAAGGCGGGCCGCATCCTCCAGGGCGGCGAGCCGCGCCCGCGCCCACAGCTTCGGCAGCGCCGCCCACGCCCCGTGGAGATCCGGCGTGGCGACGGGCAAGCTCACCTCGAGGCGCTCGCTAAAGCTGCCCCGCGCCGTGCGCCCGCTGATGGTCACCGTGGCCTGCTGGTCGCGTGAACCCGTGTAGCGGGCCAGCAGCACCAGCGGCTGCCCCGCGTACAGGTCGGGCAGCGGCTCGGGCAGCACATCAGCCACGGCGGCACCGCCCCAGGCGACCGCCAGATCACACACCAGCGGCAAGGCCGCCCGCTGGTGGAAGCGCTGCACCGCCGGCTCAATCGGCTCGCCCGGCAGCATGTACTCGGCGCTGCCACGGCCCACGGCGGCTAGTCGGTCAAGCAAAAAGCGGTTGACGGCGGAGCCGACGCCAAAGGCGAAGACGCGGGCCTCGTTCAGCCGACTGGCGAGGGCGCGCAGCACGGCATCCTCGTTGCCAACCGCGCCATCGGTGAGAAAGACGATCACGCGCAGCCGCTGGGGGTCACGGGGCTGGTCAAGGGCCGCACTCAGCGCGGTCACAATCTCGGTGCCGCCACGGGCCTCAATGGCCGCGATGAAGGCATCGGCGGCGTCCACGCTCTGTTGGTTGAAGGCCAGGGGCGCGGGTGCGAGTTGCTCGACGACGTCGTCGAAGGGAAAAATGTTGAAGCTGTCGCCCGGATTGAGCGCCCGCAGACAGGCCCGCAGGGCATTCCGCGCCTGCGCGATGCTCTCGCCGCCCATCGAGCCGCTGCGGTCGAAGACGAACAGCAACTCGCGGGGCAACACGTCGTCAAGCGCGGGCACCGCGCGTGGGGTGAGCATCAGCAGGGCCGCCCCTGGACGCCCCGCCTCGCGGTAGGCGAAGGCGGCAGCGGCGTAGCCTGTGCCTGCGGGCCGATAGCGCAGCACCACATCACGGTCAGGCACCGCCGCCGGGTCGCGCAGCGTCGCCACCGAGCGGCCACGCTCCGTCTGGATGTCCAGCTCAAGCCCGACGCACGTCACCTCGGCGAGCCGACCAAGATGAAGGTTGACCTGGAGGCTGAGGGTGTGACCGGCGACGCCTTCCGGCAGCAGCGGCACCACGCCATCCCTCGGCGTGGCGGGTTCGTCGGCAGGCACGTAGCGCGGCAGCACGACCGTAGGAATCGCCAGGGTAAACCAGCCGTCATCAAAGGGCACCTGGCGAAAGAAGCGCAGGCGCACCTCAACGAGCTCACCGGGCTGAAGATTCGCCACCTCAACGCTAAAGAGATTGGGGCGCTGCTGATTGACGAGCGCGGCACCGGCCCCACGAGCGGCGGCCTCCTCATACATCGTCTGCGCCTCGGCCCGCGCGTGGATCTCGCCACACATCATCCGCTCGCCAATGCGAAGCGTTAGCTCGCTCACGGCAGCATCAAGCGGCAGCGGGAAGATATAGAGCGCGTCAAGGGGCGCACGGTGCGTATTGTGGAAGCGTTGGGCGACGACCGTCTCCGCCAGCGGCCCGGTCACCTCAACGGTAATCGCGGTATGTTCAAGGGGCACCGGCGGCAGCGCCTCGTCACGCGGAAGCAACATCCCGCCACGCAGAGGGATATCAGGGGCAAGCTCATGTCGTGCCATCACAGACCTCCGTTTGGAATTGCCATACGCTCGCTGGGCATTATGGCATGTCTGGAGGAGGCTTTCAAGCGGAGCGCCACTAGTACAGCTTCCCGGAAGTCCATACCGAGTTCATGCCATGAGTGGCCGCCCGGTGTAGGTCCAGCGAAACGGTTTGGCGGTACGATTGAAGTAGTCGATAAAGGCCAGGATTTTCGCCCGCAGGTCGTCCGTCGACGTGAAGGAGCCGCGCTTGATCACCCGCCGCACCAGGATACCCAACCAGATTTCGACTTGATTGAGCCATGATGTGTGTTTGGGGACATACACAAACTGGATGTGGTGGGTGGGATCGCTGAGAAATGCGGTCCGACTCGCCAGCGACTGAAGGACGCCGGACGTGCCTTTGACGCCAAGGTCGTCCGTCAGCCCATCGCGCTCCGCGACGAGGCGCACCAAGCTTTCCGACTGATGGGTGTTCAACTGATCCGTGACAAAGACCTAGACCGCCTCGGGGTCCGTGTCGATGGTTTGGGCAATGTGGGGTATCCTCTCCAAAAGCACTGGGTCAGGCCGAGGCGCATACCGCAGCGCGGGATCGCTCCTGGATGTGATCTGCGAGCGACGGGGTGGTGGCCGGATGCATGCACCGATCACGGAGATAGTGATACATCCGCACGCCAAGTTTGGCGGCGGTGGCCGCAAGCGTCTGGAAGGTGTCCCACGCCTGTGCACCGGCCCGCGATTGGGGACCAAAACTCACATCGCGTTTGCGCACCCGTCGGCGGGCCGCCAACTCCATGGCGTTGTTGTGCAGCGGCAGATCGGGGTGATCCAGCACCGCCAGCAGCAGATCGCGGTTTTGGGCGGTTTTGGCGATCCGGGCATCGAGGTCGTCGTAGCTCGTGCGCCGGGCCACCAGCACGTCAAAAGCGACGGTCAGACGCGCCCGCTCGGCGAGGGACGGTGCCTCCCGATAGGCCAGCAGTTCGCGATAGAAGGCCCAGTAGTCACGGCGGAAGTCTGCCAGGAGTACCTAGTGTACCGGGATCACCGGGCTCAGCTTGGCGTAGTGGCGGCCATCATGCACCCAACACAGCGCGTGGGCGTCGGTGATCCCATGTGTAGACGTTCGCATCATCGCTCAGCAGCCAGCGCACGATCGGCATGCCGGTCTGCGCGTGGTAGGCGGCAATCGCCAGCGCATCCCACACCTGCGGCCGCTGCTGCGTGTTCAACCGGATGCCGGCGGCATCCAGGTGGGCGATCAGTTCCGCCGCCGTCAAGGTTTGCTCCCAGGGCAGCGCCTGCACCAGGCGTATCTGGAAGGCCGGGCGCAGGGTGGTTTCAGCCATCCAGGCCAGGGCATCTGCGTTGAGCAGAAAGACCGGCTCCTGGCCCCAGCGCACCGCCAGCACGTCGTGTCGGGTGCCGCCGGGCCGGGTGTGGTAGCTGGTAAACCAGACGTTGCCGACGACATGGCAGGTTTCGTTGTGGCCGTCAACGCGGGTGGCGGTCGGGTCGGTGCCCTGCCAGGGGCCACGCGCCAGACCGGCGGCGTGGATATCCACCGCCTCGTCGTGCCATTGGCCGGTGTGGTCGCGCAGCCAGCGGGCAATCGTGCCAGCCCCAGCAGCGCGGGCTGGCGGATATTAGCCCCGTGGCCGAGTGTCCAGACCAGCGCCCGCAGGTGCGGCCCAAACTCCCCGTGATAGCCGTCGGGCAGCGGGGCGGTGATCGTCTGTCCCAGCCAGACCTCGCGCACAACGCGGATGACCTCCGGCTGGAGCCGCAGATCCTGGACGATGACCTCGGTGGTACCGTGCCGGATGGCCTCCGGAGGGAGGGTTTCTGGATCTACCTCACAGCGCTGCTCGCGGGTCACGGTCAGGGTCACGTGTTTCTTGGGCTTGCCACGCGGGGTCGGGTGCGACGCTCGGCCTCGGAGGAGTGATCGGGCGCGGTCGGCGGCACGGGCGGTGTGAACTCCGGCTTGGCCGAGCCACCCTTCAGCCGCGCGTTCTCATCACGCAGCTGCTGCACCTCCGCACGCAGGGCCGTGTTCTCGGCCACCAGCGCCTCGATCAGGTTCAGGAGTTGCCCCGCGAACTGGCGCGTCGCAGGGGCAGGGATGGCATCGAGGGTGATATCCGGGATCTGCATATGGACGTAGTGTACCAGACCTCAGCGATGCTACCACCAAGCAGCCCAGGGATTATGGAGAGGATACGATTCGTCGCCGAAAAACAACAGAAAAAGATCTTTTATATAGAGCAAATTTACCATTAAAATCTCAAAAACGTCGATGTTGCACCAGCCCTGAGATCACAGGGTGATGTATCCCTTCCTCTTGCGTAGCGATGTATAATAGCGAAGCGGCGATGAGGGAGGAAGCGCTCATCAAGCTCCAGCATTCCCCCTATCACGCACTCGCTCAGTGTTATGTGTGTGTAGCGCTACGATCACTGCCAGGATACCGTCATGATGCAAACATCCGAAAGACCTATGGTTCCCCTCCTCGGCGCGCTGCTCGTAGCAGAGGGCCTGGTCACCCAGGAGCAGATCAACGCCACGCTCCTCCTTCAACATCAGGATTACCCGGATGAACTGCTGGGCGAGATCCTGATCCGCTGCGGCTATATCTCTAGAAAAGCACTTGATCGAATTTTACGCCAGCAGGGCGAGTTGCGTGAAACCCTCGTGTCTCGGTTGGATGCCTACGTACCGCATAAGAGCAATCTCCGCGCCCTGGTGCTTAGCCGCAGGCTTGAGCATAGCCTGTGCCGATTTCTACACGCATGCGGTGTCACTGTCACCGTGACCTACACCCCTCCCACTAACGGCGACGGCCCACCCACATATGACTTGCTCCTGATCGCGGCAGACTATGCTGATTACTTGGCCGCTGGCGCCCCCGCTGCGGCGATCATTGGCATGCTCCCCCCCGGCGCGGCCGATGACGCCCTATCGCCCGATGCGCAGGCTCTGGTTACCCGCTATGTGGATCAGGCTCGCACGTACGGCGAACTATGCAAATCGCTGGAGCAGAAGCGGCATAGCGAGTTCGAGATGCAGACGATCTCCACATTGATCCGCAGCGTCACAATGGCCCAGACTGCGCAGGACGCACTGCTTAAGCTGATGACAATTGTCCGCGACCTGATCTCGATCGAAGCTGGAACCCTCTTCCGGCTCGACCCCTCCGATCAGCGACTCGTCTTTGAGGTGGTGTTCGGCCCCTTCCAGAACGAACTCAGCCAGCGTCGGCTATCGCTTGACCGTGGCATCGCCGGCTGGGTCGCACGCCACGGCGAGTCCTTGCTCATCCCCGATGTACACCAGGATGCGCGCTTCGAAGCGACCTTTGATCGGCAGACCGGCTTTCAGACCCGCTCGATGCTCTGTGTTCCCCTCGTGGCCCTTGGTCAGGTTCGCGGCGTACTCCAGCTGATCAACAAAACCGACGGTGAGTTTACCAAGAGCGATCTCTCGCTACTGCGGATCACCGCTGCTGTGGGTGGGATGCTGCTCCTCTTCGACTCCCTTGCATCCACGTCGTCGCCAAGTTGGCTCGGCGATGTATTCTAGGCAGCGCAATGGGCAACCCGACCGCACTCTACCTCCCACTCCTGATCAATGCCGACCCGGCGGTACGCCACCAGGCCGGCGTTCTTTTGCTCGCTACGTATGGCGAGCACGGCCTGACCTACCTGCGCCGTCTGCTCGGCGACCCCAATCCCACGATCCGCGACCAAGCTCGTGCGGCGCTGCTGTCGGTCTCGGAGACGAGCGGGCTTAACATTGCCCTTGAGCCGTTTCGTGGCATCTATGTGCGCTGCCTCGGTGAACTCCAGGTCTTTGTTCATAGCCGCGAGGTGGTGTCGCAGGATTGGTCTCAGGCTGAAGGTGGGCGTGCTGGCAGCCGGAAGGTGCAGGGTATCTTCGCCTACCTCGTCCACTGCGGGCATCGCGGTGTCGGTCGGGCCGGGCTGGCGGACGCTGTCTGGGGTGCCCCCGTGAGCGCCGCCAGCTTCTCGCGTACCCTGGGGGCGCTGCGCCAAATGCTCACCCAGCTGGGGTCGCCTGAGTTTGCTCAGCAGGCTCTGGTGATAGACCGAGACCACTGCGCCCTGAACCCCGGGGTTTACCTGTGTGATGCCGACCACTTTGAGCGCACCTACAATTTGGCGACCCAGCGTGAGGATCGCGATGGACTTGCCGAGGCTGCCGCCCTGTACCATCAGGTGATCTCCCTCTACGATGGGCCGTACATGCAGGATCTCCCGCGCGCCAGCGATTGGGGTGACGAGCGACGTACGCTGATCTCAAATAGTTTTGTGATTGCCGCTGAACGTTTGGCGAGTTATGCCTGGGAACAGGGCAATGATCGGCAGTGCGTCATTTTCTGCCGTAGGGCGTTGGAGGTTGACCCAATGGCCGACGATGTGGTCGCCATCTTGCTGCGAGCTTACGACCGCCTTGGCCTACGGGTTGATCTCGAAGGTACCTACCGGCGCTACCTTGAGCGATCGGGTGTTGACCCCCGCCACGAATTAGATGACACTGCCGTCGCCGCGTACCGTGCGATCAGCGCATCAGATAGCCATGCACGAGGTCGCACACCGCCGCGATAAAAATGGCAACAGGGGCGGTTCGCGTGTCGCCCCTACCGCCATTCTCCCTCTCCTCCCCCGCCACCGAAAGATTACCGAAATAACCCCTGTATACTCCAGGTACACGGTGTCGTAGATGCTGTGCGATTCTATCGACTAACTGGAGAGGAGCGTTTTATGAACCGCATATGTGTACGAACTACGCTCTCGTTATTCGCGGCTCTGGTACTCCTCACCCCCGTCTCGCCCACGACACCGAACACCGCCGCCTATGTTGATCCCGCACTTACCCGACAGGCTGCCGGCCTAGTTAGTGTGATTGTGAGCGGCAGTGATGCGGCTCAGGCCGTCACGTCTGTTGGCGGAGCGGTGACTGACGATCTCTGGCTGATCGAGGCTGTGGCCGCCCAGGTACCTACGTCGGCGATGCGCGACCTCGCTGCAGCCCCGGGGGTCAGTTCGGTGGTTCTGAACTATGGCGTGACTTCTTCGGATTGGGACGGCTGGGTGACTAATCTTCCGCTCCCCAGCGTGTGGGACGGTCGCCCCGATGCGCAGCCCACCGCCGACCCGAGCGTCTGGAACGTCGTGAACCCACTGCCGATTGACATCGGCGCGGACAAGCTACACAGCACTCTGCTGCCGTCCGGCAAGCCCATTCGTGGCGACGGGGTGACGGTCGCTCTAGTCGACTCGGGCGTCTATTTTGATACGCAGGTGCGCAAGACCCTCGGCAATGTGGTTGCGAAACAGTTTGTCGGCCAGGCCGACTTTGTGAGCAGCACTTGCGCCACGAAGCAGACGCACAACCGCACCAACATCGTGGGTACACAGGGGAACGGGTACTGCTGGTTGGGCCACACGGATACCGCCGATGGCTATGGGCACGGCACCGCAGTCGCCAGCATCATCTGGAATAACTTCACCGATAGCAACACCGGCGTCACGCTCGGCGTCGCCCCTGCGGCCGATATTCTTAGCGTACGTGTACTTGGCGACGATGGCTCCGGTACCTACGCAACTGTGATCCAAGGCATCCAGTATGTGGTGAAGAACCGCAGTCGCTACGATGTGCAGGTGATGAACCTCTCGATCAGTGCCGCCGTCTCGGTGCCGTACTTCGTAGATCCGCTGAACCGAGCTGTTGAGCAGGCATGGTCGCGCGGGATCACGGTGGTGACGGCCGCCGGCAACAACGGTTCAGCCCCGGGCACCATCACCGTACCAGGGAACGACCCCTACGTGATCACGGTCGGTGCCGTCGATGAGCATCGTACCCCAGGCTACTGGGCCGATGACACCCTGCCCGATTGGTCAGCTGCTGGCCCCACAGGCGATGGCTTCGTCAAGCCCGACGTTGTGGCACCGGGTGTGAACATTATCACCTTCATGTACAAGGATCTGCAGGTGCCGTCGCGATCGCAGCAGATCGTACAGATCCACCCAGACAACGCCGTTACCACGAGCCTGTTCCGGATGAGCGGCACAAGCATGTCGTCTGCGGTCGCCTCGGGCGTCGCCGCCCTGATGCTGCAGGCCAACCCTAAGCTAACACCTGATCAGGTCAAGTATCGGCTGATGGCCTCGGCCCGCCCTGCTCTGGCTGGCACCCCCGCCCAGTTGGTCTACCCGGTCTTCCGGCAGGGCACGGGGCGAATCTGGGCCCCCGACGCAGTCCTCGGCACCTTCAAGTCGAAGGCAGCCAGTAACCTTGGCATGGATATCAAGGCTGATCTCAAGCACGGCTTCCTAACCGATAGCGATCTGGCCTATCACTACCAGGGTCTGGTGAAGATGGCACCAAGTACTGACGCCACATCCCAGATGTTCTACATTAGCTTCGCCGATGGCCGCTTCCTCGGCCTGGGTGCTTGGTCTGGCCAGGATGGATGGCTAACACAGGACGTGCTGGCGAGCCGCAAGATGGCCTGGGCACATAGCCAGACCCCGATGCCTGATGCGCAGATCATCTGGGCGGGCGGCACAGCGCCGCTGCTCGGCCAGTCGGTCGAGCCGAGCCGCAAGATGGCCTGGGCGAACAGCCTGACGCTATGGAATGGCGAAGGGTCGTGGTTGAATGGCCAACTCAGCGGTCAGGCCGCCGCGCAGGTTGAGCCGGGTCGGCGTGTGGTTTGGATGAGCGGCCTTGGTAGTTGGTATGGCGGGCTCACCTGGGCGGATGCGATGGTCGAGCCGAGCCGCAAGATGGCCTGGGCGTCGCAGATAAACCCGATGGCCGATGGGATCACGGCGACAAGCTGGGTTGATATGCCATAGGTGCGTGGTTGGTCACGACATTGCCAGAGCGAGGGGGGCGACTGATATCTTCGGTCGCTCCCCTCGCTCTTTATGGGCAATATCGCAAAAGACGTTCATGCGCGGGGCGCGCACCGCTGCGACGAGCATGGGCAGGAGTGTGGGAAGGCTTTCCTCCCTCGGCCCATCCATATTTTGCGGTATGGCATGGTTCAGAATCGGGCATTTCAGCTTGACCGTCCTGCGATGAGGCGACGAGGCGACGAGGCGATGACGCGCTCCTA
>CAISPW010000140.1 GCA_903887465.1 uncultured Oscillochloris sp.
CTTGCCCGTGGGGTCAAGCGGGTCAACCCCTCGACGGGCGCATATCTCAGCGGCAATTCGTGATTGTGCGGCGTAGAACTTCACACGAGGGCTATCCTTGCGCACCGCATCCGCGTGCTTCCGTGCGGTATCACGAACGGCGAAGGCCAGCCCTATCGCATCGCATTGCTCCAGTTTGGCGCGGTAGGTGAGCCATACGTCGTTTGCTTTCTTCCACGCCGCATCAAACAGCGCATCGGGGACATCGCTCACAATGGCCCGTACCCGATGCTTCAGTGCCTTCGTCGCTTTCTCAACCAGCTCTCCCGTCTCACGGTTGAGCGTCTCTTGCTTCGTGTACCTGATTTCGGTACGTGCAATCTCAATGCGGGCGATAACAGTAGCAATCGTTTGTTCGTGTGCGGGCTGTACGGGTTTCTGCGGGGCGATAACATCACGAACGTGTGAATGTGTGGATAGGGTCTGTTCCGTCGCTCCTAAGCCTTCCTGCAAGGTCGCTTTTTCGTCGTGAGCGGCACAATCCTCAATCGCCGCCCCTGAGCCGTCGTGGGGCTGCTCAGGAGCGGGCTGCGGGGTGTCGTCGGGCTGTAATGGCGGGCTACTCGCCCGGAGACGAGCAATTATCTCCGCCAGTCTCTCAGGGGTCACAGGCGCAGCATGTGGCGTTGTTCGCGCACGACGGAGCCACGCACGATGATCGAGCGCAGGCGCGGGCTGGGGGGCGTTGGTCGAGTCGGTGCTGGCCGGAGCCAGGGCAGGCTGCTCAGGAATAAGCGCAGGCTCAGGCTCAGGTTGCGCAGGCTCAGGCGATGCGGTCTGCTCGTTGCGGATGCGGGCGATCATCTCCGCCAGCCGCTCCGGGGTCACAGGGGCAGGGCGAGGGGCAATCGCCGCACGACGCAGCCATTCCCGATGAGCGTCCGTGTTCGGGGCGATAGGCGAGTCATTGCCCGCGACGAGCGCAGGGGCGGGTGAGGGCGGGGCATCTTCAACGCCGTAGTCGTCGCCAACGTCAGGCGACCACTCCCAGGTTTCCCAGGCCGACGCGGGGGAGGTCGCGTGCGCTTGCGCATTCGCACGCATGAGGTATGCCCCCCCCTCACCCGTCATGTCCGTACTAGGGTGCAATGCACCGTTTTGCACCTCAGAAATTGCACCCCTAGAAACATCGGTTTGATGCTTCCCAACGCTCAGAATGGGTACTTGCTCAGATGTCACACTGTTTTGTGTATCCATTGCACCCCTAGAAACATCGGTTTGATGCTTCCCAACGCTCAGAATGGGTACTTGCTCAGATGTCACACTGTTTTGTGTGTCCATTGCACCCCTGCAATCATCGTTTTGCAGCGTTGGAATGGTCAGATCGGTCGCTTGTCCCGTTGTCACACAAATACGCGGGTGTGTGATAAATATCCGTAGCACCGTGTCTTTCGGGCCGCGTATCTGCGAGAGAAAGTACCGCCCTTCGAGCCACTCGGTTGCGTACTGAATGGTGCGCTTCGACTTTCCTACCGCATCTTGAAGTTGCGGGTTCGAGAGCGACGATGCAAGGTCGCTATTCCATAGGCAGGAGCCGTCGAGCAGCGCGGCCAGCACCGCACGCTTGGTCGGTTGGCTCACCAGTTCGGCATCTTCGGCGGCGCGGTCAAGGATGGCATTGCGTTTCTCGGCAAGGCGCTGCTGCTGGCGCTCACGGGAAGCACGCTGGCGCTCGGCATCGGACGGGCGGGGCTGTTTCCCACGCAGGGCGCGGAGGGCATCAGACTTGTTACCCCGATGCTCCACGATGGTGAACAGGTCAAAACTGTCGGACACGGGACGCCCGTTAAGATCGGTGCGGGTCGTTGCCCAGGCGCAGCGGGCGGAGAAAAAGATCGCATTCCCGCCGTTCGTCACCGCGATCTGCGTTTCGTGGGTGTGCGCCACACCACAGTTACAGGCCCAGCCGTCGCGGGTGTGCTGTGCGCCATAACTCCTGAGAAGCTGATCGATGGGGTGTTCACGATTGAACGCCTTTATCACGTCGCGCACGCTGCCCCCCGCCTCACCCGCCGAGAGAGTTGTCGTTGCGGTTGGGCGTGGTGTGGGGGGAGGCAGGGGCGGCGGTGTTGGCGTCGGCTTTAGGCCGGCCAGGGTGTCCAGACCAAGGGCCAGACCTTCGGGGGTGTCCAGGTTTGCGTCTGGCACATCGGGCCGGATGAGCGTGCCACGCCGCCCGGTGTGGGTATGGACACCGAACGGGGCGCGAATATGGATGCCACAGGGCCAGATTTCCTTAGTAGGCAGTCCGGCGTTGTTGAGGGTGGCTTTAATCTGCGCTTTGGCTGCATTGGGTACGACCGGAGCAGCATAGATGCCCCAAATATGCCCGCCGTCGTGTTCACCTGCTCCCTGGCCTGCAATTCCCAGGCAGGGCAGTCCAGCGGCGCTCAGAGCCTCCACACGGGCGCGGACAGCCGCAGTCCCGCCTTCGTCCACGTCAACCGTCCAGGCGCGGGCGAAACCGTCACGACCAATCAGATTGACGGCGTATGTCTCTGTACCCGCGATGTGAGCCACGATCTGGTCGTCGGTGATTTCAGCATGGACGGTGAGATACTTGCCGCTGTGGGTGCCGGGTGGCTGCATAGGCGCGTGGGTCGCTGCCCGGTGTTCGCTACCGATGATGCGGGCGTAGAGGGCCACCGCGTCGGTCGTGGGGGTAAGTGTGGTCATCGCACACCCCCGATCTGGCGTGCCGCATTCTCGCGCAGCATTCGAGAGAGAATGGCGCTGGCTATCTCCTCAATGTCCCAGGTGAGGGAAGGAATACCGAAAGTGTCCGCCAATTTGTCGGTAAGCTCTTGCTGTGTGCGCAGTTCAGCCCGCAGCAGATCGGCGTCAGCGTCGGAGAGCGTGATCGTGAAGGTCTGGTAGCCGGGAGTGCTGGTCATCGCACACCCCCGATCTGGCGGAGGGCGACACAGACATGGGAGGTGCTTTGGGAGGTGACACCCTCTGACGGGAGGTGAAATCGGCTGTCATCCCCCGACAGCACAGCACGCCAGTTTTCCGCATCTAGACGAGAAAAACCGGCGTACTGTGTCGGCGGTTGGCGTCGGCTTTCACCAGGGCAAGGACGCTTTGCAAGCAGGAGGTCCGGGGTTCGAACCCCCGTCGCTCCACCACGGTAGAGGGCATCAGGACGCCTCACCCGTCACTTCGACGGGTGAGGCGTTGTCGTGTCGGTGAGTGTGTCGCGCATGGCGTCACGAAAGATCTTACTCTAGGCGAGGGCATGCCTCACTCAACATAGAGTTCCGGTTGCCTGCTCCCTGCTGCCGGTTCTTGTGTGTTATCCAGATCTGTGCATAACCTGTGGAAAAGGGATCAGATAACTGACACCTCGCGCCCAAGCATTGCGGCGTAGACCTCGACGTGGCGGCGGGCCACGGCGGCCTGGGTGAACTCGGCGAGGACGCGGGCGCGACCTCGGCGGACGAGGTCGGCACGCAGGGCGTGGTCAGCGGCGACCCGGATGATCGCCTGGCGCAGGGCGGCCACGTCGCCCTCGGGGAAGGTCATACCGGCGGCGGCAATCACGTGCGGGATCTCGCCCGAGCTGGAGCCAAGGACGGGCACGCCGCAGCTCATGGCCTCGATCAGCACGCGCCCGAATTGCTCTTTCCAATTGGCGGTGGTGCGCGAGGGTAGGACGAGCAGATCAAGCCCGGCCATGGCGACCGGTACCTCGGTGCTGCCGACGGCGGGGCGTAGCTCGACTCGGTCGCCTATGCCGAGGGCGGCGGCGCGGGCCGCGATCTGCGGGCGCAGCATGCCGTCGCCGATCATGCGCAGCCGGACGTGGTCGGGCATGCCGGACAGGGCTGCGACCAGATCGAGGACGCCCTTCTCGGGCACCAGCCGACCAAGGTAGCCGACAACAAAAGGGTTTGGGTTTGGGGGGATAGCGGTGCTATCCCCCCACGTTTTATCTTTGAGCGAAAACAGCTCAGGATCGACGCCGAACTGCGGGATGACCGTGACCGGCCCCCGATAGCCGTGGCGGCGGATGATCGCGGCGGCCTCCTGGTTTCCGGCGATGGCGTGGGCGGCGTGGCGGAAGCTGTGGCGCTCGAAGAGGCTGAAGGGCGGTGGGTAGCGCCGGTCGATGTTGGCCCAGTTGTAGAAGCAGCAACGTGCGCCCACGGCCAGCCCGGCGCGCATGGCCAGAAAGGTGGCCAAGTTGAAGCTCTCCTCGTCGATGTGCAGCACAGCGGGGCGCAGACGGCGCAGGGCGGAACCGATGGCCGGGTAGAAGTGCAGGTGGTGCCGCCCGTTCAGGGCAAGCGGCAGGGCTTCGAGGCGGTAGCCCGCCGTGAAGCGGCGCTCCAGGCGCTGCTCGCCCACCCGTGGCTCACGCCAACTCGGCGGCACCAGGGCAGTCAGATCTACGCCAAGGCGGGCGATCTCTTCGAGCTTGCGCTGGTACGCGCCGGCCACCAGGGCCTTCGAGAGGATGACGACGCGCATATCTATAGGGAAGGGCGCAGCAGCCAAAGGCTGCTGCGCCCTTACATTATCCGTTTTTGCGCAGGAACTCGCCCATGAAGTCGGCCAGGGCCGCGCAGGACGACTCCTCTAGCGCGTTGTAGATCGAGGCGCGGATGCCGCCCACCGAGCGGTGTCCGCCCAGCCCAACCATGCCAGCGGCCTGCGACTCGGCCACAAACTGCTTCTCCAGGGTCTCGCTGGGTAGCCGGAAGGTGATATTCATCAGCGAGCGGGCCTCGGGCGCGGCGTGGCCTCGGTAGAAGCCGCCGCTGCTGTCGATTGCGCCGTAGACGAGCGCGGCCTTACGCTGGTTGCGCACCTCCATCGCCTCCAGCCCGCCCAGGTCGGCGATCCAGCCCAGCACTAGATTCAGCAGGTAGACCGAGAAGGCGGGCGGGGTGTTGTAGAGTGAGTTGTTCTTGGCGAAGGTGACGTAGCGCATGATCGTCGGCAGATCCTTGCGGCCCTGCGCGATCAGATCCTCGCGGATGATCACGGCGGTGACGCCCGACGGGCCGATGTTCTTCTGGGCACCGGCGTAGATCAGGGCGAAGCGGCGGGCGTCGAGCGGGCGCGACATCATATCGCTGCTCATATCGGCGATCAGCGGGGCGTCGCCGAGATCGGGCAGGCTGGCCCACTGCACGCCCTGGATGGTCTCGTTGGTGGTGATGTGGACGTAGGCCGGGCTGGGGCTGAGCTGGATCTCGGCGGCGGCGGGGATGCGGCGGAAGCCACCCTCGGCGGTATTGACCGCCACATGGGCCGTGCCGATCCGCCCGGCCTCCTCAACCGCTTTCTCGCCCCAGGCTCCGGTGACGAGGTAGTCGGCTACGCCACCGGCGGGCAGGAAGTTCAGCGGGATCATGGCGAACTGGTAGCTCGCGCCGCCCTGCAAGAACAGGGCGCGGTAGCCATCGCCGAGCCCGAGCAGCGCCTTCATGCGCGCCTCGGCCTGCGTGTTCAGCGCCTCGAACTCCTTCGAGCGGTGGCTCATCTCCAGGATGGACATCCCCCGGCCCTGGTAGTCGAGCAGCTCGGCCTGGGCCTGCGCCAGCACCGCCTGCGGCAGCACGGCGGGGCCAGCGTTAAAATTATGAACCTTGCTCATCGCTATCTCCTTCTAAGAAAATACACACATATATCATTGAAATTGCCAGCTTCGCTGGCAATTTCAATGATATATGATCAATTATGCACGGATTGTCGCGCCGATCTCGCGCTCCAGGCCACCGATGATTTTCTTGCGCAGCTTGGTCAATGCCTCGTCGGTGAGGGTGCGGTCGGCGGCGCGGAAGGCCAGGTGGTAGGTCAGGCTGCGCTTACCTTCGCCCACCTGCGGCCCGCTGTAGACATCGAACAGAGTCAGGGATTCGAGCAGGTCGCCCGCGCCCCGGCGGATGAGCGCCGCGACTTGGGCCTCGGGTGCCTCCAGCGGCACGGTAATCGAGAGGTCTTGCACAATCGCTGGGAAGCGCGAGATCGGGCTGAAGCGGGCCGGGTCGCTGGCCGCGAAGAGGGCGTCCAGGTCGATCTCGGCCAATGCGGCGCGGGGCACGTTCAGCTCCAGGCGCTCGCGCGCGGCCGGGTGCAGCTCGCCTAACACCCCCACCCGCCGACGGATAATCGTCAGCTTGCCCTTTTTGCCCGCGCCGCCCTCGGGCGGGCTGGCGTCCTCGCCCGTCTCCAGTAGCAGCGCCGCCGAGCGACCGGGGTGGAATCGCTCATCGTCGTTGAGCGGGGCGTAGCTCACCTTCGCGCTCAGGCCGAGGCGCTCCACCAGTACCTCGACCACGCCCTTGATGTCGTAGAAGCCCATTGGCTCGCGCTGGGTGGTCGCCCAACCTTCGGCCTCACGCGGGCCGGCCAGGGCCATCGCCAGACGACGCGGCTCGTCGGGCAGCCAGCGCCCGCCCTCGCCCAGGCGCTCGGGGTTCAGGTAGGTTCGGCCCACCTCAAAGACCGTCACCCGCTCGCGCTCACGCAGGTTACTCGCCAGCGCCTCGGCCAGCGAGGGCAGCAGCGAGCGGCGCATGTAGGTGTGTTCGGGCGCGTTCGGGTTGGCTAGCTTCACGTAGCGCTCGGCCAGCGCCTCGGAGGGCTGCAGCTTTGCCACCAGAGGCATGGCGATCAGCGAGTGCGTGATCAGCTCATCTAGACCGCAGCCGACTAGCGTGTCGCGGACCTTGTGTTCCAGGCGCAGCTCGCGGTGATCCTCCGAGGTTGGCAGTTCGTCGGCCAGGCGCGTTTCGGGGATACGGTCGTAGCCGTAGATCCGCGCCACCTCCTCGCAGAGGTCGGCCAGGATGCTCACATCCAGCCGGAAGGAGGGCACGGTCACCCGCACGGTCGGCTCATTGGCGTAGGTGGCGAAGTCGCCTAGGCCGGAGTTGCCGTACAGCGCGCAGGCGAAGCCGAGGCGTGTGAGGATGGCGGCGATCTCGTGGGCGTCGAGCGGGATGCCGACGATCCGCGCCACCTCGCTAGGGGTCAGATCCAGCACCGCCGTCTGCCAGGGGCGCGGGTAGGCATCGACAAAGCCCTGGGCCACCGTACCCCCGGCGTGCTGGCGCATCAACTCCAGGGCACGGCGCAGCGCGATCAGCGGCAGCTCGTAATCTACCCCGCGCTCGAAGCGCCGGGACGCCTCGCTGGGCAGCTTGAGTCCACGGGCGGTCTTACGGATCTGCACCGGCTCCCAGATCGCCGCCTCCAGCAGCACGTCAGTGGTCGTGGCGCTGACCTCGCTCGACTCACCGCCCATCACCCCGGCCACCGACAGGGCACCGGTCGCGGCGCAGACCATCAGCGGGGCGTGGTTGAGGCCGCTCTCGGCACCGGGGGTGAGGGCGCGATCTTTGCCGTCAAGGGTGAGCAAGCGCTCGCCGGGGCGGGCGCTGCGCACGATCAACTGGCCAGCGTGGACCTTCTGGTAGTCGAAGGCGTGGGTGGGCTGGCCCCACTCCAGCATCACATAGTTCGAGACATCGACAATATTGCTGATTGGGCGCATGCCGGCATTGGTCAGGCGGCGCTGCATCCAATGCGGCGAGGGGCCAATGGCCACGCCCTCGATCAGGCCGAGGGTGAAGCGTGGACAGAGATCTGGCTCCTCAATCGTCACCTCGGCCCGGCCGGTGATCGGCGCGCCCTCGGCCAGCACCTGCGGCTCAGGCAGGGTCAGCTTTGCGCCGGTGATCGCCGCCACCTCGCGGGCCATGCCCACCATCGACAGACAGCGCGCGTAGTTCGGCGTGAAATCCAACTCCAGCACCACCTCGCCCAGGAAATCGCGCAGCGGCGCGCCCACCGGTGCCTCGTCCTCCAGGATAAGGATGCCGTCGTGTTCCTCGGAAATGCCCAACTCCTTTTCGGAGCAGAGCATCGCGTCGCTGATCACCCCGCGCACGGGACGGCCCTTGAGGGTAGTGATCACCCAACCCTCGGCGTGGCCGTCGTAGAGCCGGGAACCCTCCTTGGCGTACACCGCCTTGAGCGGGTGCGCCAGCGGGCCAATGCCACGATAGGGGAACAGATTCGGCGCACCGGTTACCACCGTGTGCGGCTGCGCGGCCCCGTAATCCACCTCGGCCAACACCAGCCGCTCGGCGTTGGGGTGAGGTCGCACCTCCAGGATGTTGCAAACCAGGACTCGCTCCGGGTCCCAGGGCAACGCGCCGCCCTCCAGGCCGATGTAACGGACATCCACTACTTCCATGCCGCTGAGTGTAAGGCGGCGGGCCAGTTCCTCCACCGGCACGGTGATCTCGACAAACTCGCGCAGCCAGCTCAACGGAACTTTCATGTGGCTTCCTTTATAAAAGCGACCGTACCCCCTCACCCCCTACCCCTCTCCCATATGGGGTGAGGGCGGAGCGGTGGCAGATTCCTAACGTGAAAATAGCCGATAGCCAATACCCGATAGCCGATAGTCGGGCATCAGCGGCCATGTTCATCTGGTGTTGTGCGGCGGAGCCGCATGGTTGTCTGATATGAATAATAAGGTATTGCGTTTCGGGTCGCAGCCCGCGATTGTAGCCGAGCCGACTGTCGCCTGTCAAGCGGCGCGGGGCCAACTTGACGCGCCGCTCAAACCCGCTAGAATTCAGGCGAGGGCCGGTTGCAATCTGCAATCTGCAATCGAGCAGGAGCCATCATGACTCAACCGCAGGATCCAGAGTCCGTCGCGCCTGCCCCGCCGCCCCCGGCCCAGGCCAGCACCCGCCTCACGCCGCCCCGGCGCAGCTGCATGAGCCGCGTCATGGGCCTTATCGGCTGGATTATTACCATTTTGTTCAGCGCCGGGCTGGCCATCGCGGCCGCCGCCGCCATCCTCTTCTACGCCTTCGGGTTCAACCTGGGCACCCCCGGCCAGATCCGCCAGTCGAGCGCCGATGTAGTCGCGCTCCAGGGCCAAAGCGAGTCGCTCCAGACCGAGGTGGCCCTGCTGCGCACCGCCGGGGTCACCCAGGCGGGCAGCGTTAGCTCGGCCCGCGAGCGCGTTGACGCGCTGGAGTCGAAGGTTGCCGCCTACGCGCAGCAAGCCGCCGACCTCGCCGGACAGTCTGCCACTGCCGCCGCCCTCGCCAAAGATCTCAACGCGAACATCACCCTCGCGGCCACCATCCAGGCCGAGGCCCACCAGGGCCAAATCCTCGCCGCCGTCGTCGCCACCGTCCAGGCCGACAACACCCGCAAGATCGACGACCTACAGCGCCGTACCGACCGCGTGGCGCGCTTCCTCCAGCGGCTGGGCGACCTAGCTGGCGAGCTGGCGCAGGATGGCACGCCCGCGCCAGTCGCCACACCGACCGCTGCGGCAACTCCGACGCCCTAGCGGATCGCCACAGCACATATAATCCACAACTATGCTCCATATCCTCATCGTCGATGATTCACCCGAAGACCGGCTCACCGTGCGCAGGCTCCTCACCCAGATAGCCCCTGGCGCATACACATTCAGCGAGGTAGATCGTGGCGACCGCGCCCTCGCGGCCTGCCATGGCGAGTTGCCGGACTGTGTGCTGCTCGACCAGCACCTGCCAGATATGGATGGGCTGAATGTACTCATCGCCCTGCGCGAAACGAGCGATGTGCCGGTGGTGCTGCTCACCGGTGTGGGCAACGAGTCCCTGGCCGTCGAGGCAATCCAGCGCGGAGCGCAGGAATATCTATCCAAAGATATGCTCTTCACGAAGCACCTGAGCCTGAGCGTCCAGCGCGCCATCGCAACGGTTCAGTTCGCCCGTGAGCGCGACCGTGCCCATGCGCTCCTCGCCACCGTATTCGATACCATCCCGGTCGGCGTGGCGGTACTCGACCACGAGCTACAGATTCTGCATATCAATACGATCCTCGCGGCCCTGATGGGGCATCCGGTTGCGGTCGTGTGTGGGCAGGGACTGCCTGACCTCTGGCCCGCGCTGGCCGAGTCGCTGATCCCGCATGCGGCGCAGATATTGGCCAGCGGCCATTCGGCAGGGCCGTATGAACTAGTTGCCACCAGCCCGAGCAGCGCGGCCAAACTGCATACATGGCAGATCAGTGTCCGTGTGTTAGTGCTGCCGGACACGGGCGCGCAGGGATTGTGCCTCGCGGTTCAGGATGTGACCGCCCTGCGCGAGGCCAGCGTTGCCGCCGCCCAATCCCTGGCCCAACTCGAATCCACCTTGGCCAGCTTGCCGAGCGGAATCGGCTACTTGGATCGCGATCTGCGCTACCAGATGGTCAACCCGGCCCTGGCCGCGATCAACGGCAAGACGCCCGAGGAACACATCGGGCGCACCCCCGCCGACTTGCTCCCCGTCCTCGCCCGGCGGCTGGAGCCAATGATGCGCCAAGTGCTGGCGACCGGCGAGCCGGTGCGCGATTTGGAGATCCAAGGTCCGCCCTGTCCGATTGATGGGGTGTCCCATAGCTGGCTGATCAACTACTTTCCCGTCCCAGGGCCAATCGGCGCGGTCTCCGGCATTGGCGTTACCGTCATCAACCTGACCCAGATCAGGCGCACCGAGGCGGCGCTGCGGGCCAGCGAGGAGCGCTTTCGCCTGCTCGCTGAACACGCCCATGATGTGATCTACCGCTACCGGATCAGGCCGACTCTCCAACTGGAGTACCTCAGCCCGGCCATCGAGGAACTGACCGGCTACCCCCGCGAGGTATTTTACCGCGACCCGGATCTGATCTTCCGGCTGGTGTACCTCGACGACCTGCCGATCACCCCAGGCGAAGCCATCGATCCCGCCAGCCTCGCGCTCATCCCGCAGCCGCTCACCCTGCGCTGGCAGCAGCAGGACGGCAGCATCAGATGGACCGAGGTCAATAGCTGGGTGGTGGCGGACGAGGCTCGTGACTCGCTCGCAATCGAGGGCATCGTCCGCGACATCAC
>CAISPW010000141.1 GCA_903887465.1 uncultured Oscillochloris sp.
GCGGCTTCGCCGCCAAAAACCCACAAAAAGCGCGGTCTGGGGCGCAGCCCCAGCGACGTTGCATCAGCCCTGCCACCCGTATCCATTAGCGGGAGTTGCTCCCAGGATCGTGGTAGAATTGGCTGCCCCGCAGATGTATCGAATTTCCGAGCGGTAAGCGATTCCTCAACGATCCCCAAGGGGCCGACATGGTGAACATTGACATCCACACCCTTGCGATTGTCCAGAGCCTAACAAACGTCGTGCAGGTGGTTGTTCTGTTTATCCAATACCGACTTAATAAGACCCACGCCGGGCTGGGATGGTGGGCGTCGGGCAGCGCGGCGCTGGCGCTGGGGTTTGGTTTTAATTATCTGCGGGACGCCCCGATCATCGGGCATATCGCGACCATCGCAAGCATCGCCATGTTCGTCTCTGGAGCATCCTTGCTGTATGTCGGCGTGCTGTGTTTCTTCGGGCAACGCGAATTACGCGGATGGCTGATTGCGCTGTGTGTGCTGACCACCTTCATCACGATCTACTTCACGGCCATTGATGATCGTATCGCGATCCGGCGCTTGATAGTCTCGGTTGTGCTGGCCGCGATGTCGCTTCTCATAGCCCGGAGTCTCTTCATCTACAGGATCCGCTCGCTCTCCGCTTCGATCTATTTTCTGATAACGCTATTTTTAGCCAATGCCTTTTTTTACGGCATCCGTGTGCTAGAGACTCTGCGCTTCGGTGTGCCGGTTGATGGCGCGTTTCGCTCGACGCCGATGCAAACCGCACTGTACCTGATGGCTTTGATCATCAGCACGCTGTGGACGTTCGGCCTTATTATGCTGGTCAACCAGCGCCTGAGCGAAGATAGTCGCGAGGCTCAGGCAAGATCTGATCTGTTCTTCAACACTAGCCCCGATGCGGTGCTGATCACCCGCATGAGCGACGGCCATTTTGTGGCGGTCAATGATGGATTTACCGCGCTGAGCGGCTATAGCCGCGCCGAGGTGATTGGAAAATCTATCCTGGAGATCAATATCTGGAAGCATCCTGCGGAACGCCAGAAGTTTATCAGTGCGCTGAGCGAAACCCAATCATGCCAAAACCTGGACATGGTCTTTCGGCTCAAAGACGGCAGCGAGCGGTTTGCTCTGCTCTCGGCCAACCTGCTGACCCTGCACGGCGAACCACATATTATTAGTGTGACCCGTGACAACACGGCGATTAAGCAGATCGAAGTGGCCCTACGCGCGAGCGAAGAAAAATTTCGCTATATGGCCGAAAATTCAAGTGATGTGATCTGGCATTTGGATGACAACTTTTGCTTTACTTACATTAGTCCTGCCGACGAACGCATACGTGGCTTTACACGGGATGAGGTCATTGGCACGCCGGTCTGGAGCTTGCTCACGCCGGAGGGTATCGAATATGTGAAACTGTCGAACGCACAGCGGCTTGCCAACGAACAACATGGGGTGAAGGGCAGCACCATCCGCTATGAACTTGAGCAAATCTGTAAAAATGGTAGTTGGATCTGGACCGAGATCAATGTCACCGCCCACTACGACCAAAGCGGAGAATTAACTGGCTATCACGGCGTGACCCGCGAGATTTCCGACCGCAAACGCCTGGAAAAAGAGTTGGAACAACGGGCGACGACGGATGAGTTGACCGGAATCGCCAACCGGCGGCATTTTCTGGAGTTGGCGCGGAACGAAATTCAACGTACACTGCAATTCAAATACCCATTGGCCTTGGCCTTGATTGATATTGATCATTTTAAGCGCGTTAATGATTCGTATGGACATGCAGCAGGAGATCAGGTATTGTTGATGTGGACTCGCCTCTGTCAGAACAATATCCGCCAGATCGATGTATTTGCGCGCTTCGGCGGTGACGAATTTGTATTGCTCTTGCCGGAAACGACCGGCGAACAGGCATACGACATTATGAATCGCATCTGCCTTGCGTTGAGAACCGAGCCGGTTCATCTCAACGAGAAACTAATTTCGATCTCCATCAGTTCGGGCATCGCGAGTCTGGTAAGTGAGACAGATACGCTGGATATGCTTTTGGAGCGCGCAGATCGCGCGCTGTACCGGGCGAAAGAAGCCGGGCGCAATTGCGTGGTTACTGAGCATGCGGCATTCACAAATGGGGTACGAATAGCCGAATAGGGCTGGGGCGGGCTCGGGAGGGATGTGGGTGGCGTATGCTCCCCACATCCCTCCTTTTGAATAAAAGAGGTTTTCCCTTATTTTATTGACAATACCGATAATCGCTGGTAGACTACCCGTAGTTCGTAGGAGGTCAACGATGACGAATATGGGTTTCACCCCCGAGAGCGGGGCGGGCAAGATTATCGAGTATCTCCAGCGACACGGCGAAGGCGCGATCAAGGACTTCGCCGCGCTGCTGGATGTAAGCGCAACGGCGGTGCGTGAACACTTGGTACACTTGCAGGCCGATGGCCTGGTGGTGGCGCACGCCGAACGCCGTGGCCCTGGGCGACCGCGACTGGTGTATGGCCTGAGCGAGAAGGCGCAGAGTCTCTTCCCCAAGCAGTACGACCGACTGATCTCGCAGCTGCTGCGCGAGCTGATCGCGATTGAGGGGGCCGATAAGGTTGCGCAAATCCTCGACCGGGTCAGCCAGCGTCTAGCCGTCGAGTACTCGGATCGGATGCAGGGCACCGATATGCCGGTGCGCCTAAGCGAGCTGCGCAGGCTGCTGGAGCAGCGCGGCGTGCCGGCCGAGGTCGCACCCGAGGGCGACGGCATCCGGCTCTTCGCCTGCCCCTACTACGATGTGGCCCACCTGCACCCGCAGGTCTGCTCGATGGAGCGCCAGATGATCGAGTATGTGCTTGGCGAGAAGCTGGATCTCCAGAACAGCATCCGCGAGGGCGCTCACAGCTGCAATTTCACGCTGCACGAGAAGGAAACGCCTTCCGGGCGGGCGATCATCCCGATTCAGATCTGAATCTTGAAATATATATAGTTGCGCTTACGGGCTTTGCTGGCAAGCGTAACTATATATCTAGGTTTTTAGGGCGAGCTTGACCTTTGTTGAATTGAGGAGCACATGAGCAACGATCTGATCATCAAGGATCTTCAGGCGAAGATCGACGACAAAGAGATCCTCAAGGGTGTGAACTTGACCGTGCAGCACGGCAGCGTGCACGCGATCATGGGGCCGAACGGCGGCGGCAAGAGCACCCTGGCCCACGTGATCGCTGGCCACCCTAGCTATACGGTGACGGGCGGCGAGATCTGGTACAAGGGCCAAAATGTGCTAGAGCTGGATATTGATGAGCGCAGCAAGCTCGGCCTGTTCTTGGCCTTCCAGTACCCGGTGGCCGTTCCCGGCGTGACGGTGGCGAACTTCCTGCGCGCGGCGATCAACGCGCACCGCGCTGAGGCGGGCAAAGATCCGAAGACAACCTCGATCCCGGTGGCCCAGTTCCGCAAGCAGTTGCGCGAGGGCATGGCCGCCCTGGAGATGGACGAGGGCTTTGCCCGGCGCTACCTGAACGAGGGCTTCAGCGGCGGCGAGAAGAAGCGCCTCGAAATCCTCCAGATGACCATGCTGGCCCCGACCATGGCGATCATGGACGAGACCGACTCGGGCCTGGATATTGACGCCCTGCGGATCGTGGCCGGCGGCGTGAACCGCCTGGCTGGCCCGCAAATGGGTGCGCTGGTGATCACCCACTACCAGCGCCTGCTCGATTACATTAAGCCGCAGTTTGTCTCGGTGATGATGGACGGGCGGATTGTGCGCGAGGGCGGGCCGGAATTGGCGCTGGAATTGGAGGAGAAGGGCTACGATTGGCTCCGCGAGGAGTTGACTGACGCGGCGTAGGGGGTTAAGTACAGACGCCCCGGCGGGGCGTTTCTACGAGAAATATATGACATCGCTTACCCTGAAAGATATGACCGCCGAGCAGATCGTCGCCCTGTCGATTGCGGCAGGCGAACCGAACTGGCTGACCGAGCGCCGCCGCGAGGCGTGGATCTTCTTTGCCCAGGCCGCCCCGCCCGAGTGGCGGCGCACTAACCTGTCTGGCCTGAACCCCGAGGCGCTGGTGCCCACGCAGGCTCCCCAGGGTACGGCCATCCAGTGGGACGCCGAGTTGGCCGGGAGCGGCGTGATCTTCACGACGATGGCGGCCGCGCTGCGCAGCCACGAAGCGCTGATCAAGGCGAAAATGGATACGGCGGTCGCACCGTTGGATCACAAGTTCAGCGCGCTGCGGGCGGCGCTCTGGCAAGACGGCGCGTTCCTGTATGTGCCCAAGGGCGTGGCAATCGACCTGCCGCTGCGGGTCTGCTACACCCTGGCCGACGCGAACCAGGCGATCTTCCCGCGCACCCTGGTGATCCTGGAGGATCAGGCCAGCGTGAGCTTGATCGAGGAATTCACCTCGCACGACCACGCGCATGCGGCGCTGGCCGGGCCGGTTACGGAGATCCTGGCCGGCCCCGGCAGTCGCATGCGCTTCTCCAGCGTGCAGCACTGGGGCGCGGGCGTCTACCACATTGGCGGGCAGAAGGTTATCCTCGGGCGCGACGCATCGATTGAGTGGACCTCGGTGGCCCTGGGCGGCCAGGTACAGCACATCGAGGCCGAGGCCCGCCTGGAGGGCAACGGCTCACAGATTCACTGGCTGGGTGCCACCTTCGGCAACGGCACGCAGAATCTGGTCATCGCGCCATGGCTGCGCCACGTCGGCTACAACGCCGAGAGCTTCATGCAGTTCAAGACGGTGGTAAACGACAGCGCCTACAGCGTTTTCGACGGCATGATCAAGATCGAACACGAGTCGAAGGCGACCAGCACGCGGCTTGAGGAACACGCCCTGCACCTCAGCCCGCTGGCCCGCAACGACTCAATCCCTGGCCTGAAGATCGACACCAACGATGTCCTCAAGGGTGGCCACGCCTCGACCAGCGGCGACGTGGACGATGCACAGCTCTTCTATATGCAGGCACGTGGGATTAAGCGCGACGACGCTAGACGGATGATCGTGATGGGCTTCTTCGAGCCGGCCCTGAACCGCATCCCGGTCGAGGCGCTGCGCGACGAGCTGACCGGAATTATTGAGTCGAAGATCTAGTCGCGTAACTGCGCGTTTCTCTGATAAGCAAGCGGCGCTGCTGCGCCCCTACCAGACATATGGCCAAACTCTCTCCATTCGACGTCGTCGCCCTGCGGCGCGAGTTTCCGATCTTGCAGCAGCATGTGAACGGCAAACTGCTGGCCTTCCTCGACAGCGGGGCCTCGTCGCAGAAGCCACGCCAGGTGATCGAGTGCCTGGATGACTACTACCGCCGCTATAACGCCAACGTCCATCGCGGCGTGTATAAGCTCAGCGAGGAGGCCACCTTCGCCTTCGAGCGGGCACGCGGCAAGGTGGCGCGGTTCATCGGGGCGGCGCATAAACGTGAGGTGGTCTTCACCCGCAACACGACCGAGGCGATCAACCTGGTAGCCTATGCCTGGGGCGGGGCGAACATCAGGGCGGGCGACCGCATCCTGCTCACGCTGATGGAGCACCACTCGAACATCGTGCCCTGGCAGATGCTGGCCCAGCGCACTGGCGCGAAGCTGGACTATATCGGGTTGACTGACGAGGGTCGCCTGGATCTGGCGGAACTAGACACCAAGCTCACCGAGGGCGTGAAGCTGCTCGCCGTGACCCAGCAGTCGAACGTGCTGGGCACAGTGAACCCGATAGCCATGCTGGCCGAGCGGGCGCACGCGGTGGGGGCCAAAATCCTGGTGGACGGGGCGCAGAGCGTGCCGCATATGCCGGTGGACGTGCGGGCGCTGGGCATTGACTTTCTGGCCTTCAGCGGCCACAAGATGTGCGCGCCCACCGGCATCGGTGCCCTGTGGGCGCGGCGCGAGATCCTGGAGTCCATGCCGCCATTCATGGGCGGCGGCTCGATGATCGAACTGGTGGAGCGGGATCACAGCACCTACGCCGAAGTCCCCACCCGCTTTGAGGCAGGCACCCCGGCGATCGGCGAGGCCATCGCCCTCGGCGCGGCCTGCGACTACCTGGCGAACGTGGGCATGGAGGCGATCCACACCTACGAGCAGGAACTGCTGGGCTACGCCCTTGACCGGCTCGCCAGCGTCGAGGGACTGCGGATCATCGGCCCGCAGAGTATGGAGGAACGTGGGGCGGCCCTGAGCTTTACGCTTGAGGGCGTCCACCCGCACGATGTGGCGGGCATCCTAGACGGCGAGGGCGTGGCGGTGCGGGCCGGTCACCATTGCACGCAGCCGCTCCACCGCCACTACGATATCCCGGCCAGCACACGGGCGAGCTTCTACATCTACAACCTGCCCGAAGAGGTTGACCGGCTGACGGTTGGGCTGGAGAAGGCGCGGAAGCTGTTTAGTTAAGGATCAGGAAGGGACAAGCCGCTCCTGATCCTCCCCCTAGTAGGGACGCATATGGACGACATGTATCGCGAGCAGATCCTGGAGCACTCGAAGTACCCACACAACTTCGGGGCGCTAGAGACACCGTCGGTATCGCACGAGGAGCTGAACCCGCTCTGCGGCGACAAGATACGGATGGATCTGCAGATCGCCGACGGGGTGATCACCGATGTACGCTTTAGCGGGAAGGGCTGCGCGATCAGCCAGGCCAGCGCCTCGCTGCTGACCGACGAGCTGATCGGGATGCCGGTGGATGCAGCCAAGACCTACAGCAAGGACGACTTGCTGGAGCTGATCGGCATCCCTTTGGGCAAGAATCCGGTACGGCTCAAGTGCGCCCTGCTCTCGCTCAAGGCGTTGAAAGCCGGGCTGTACGGCGTGGGTCATATTCACGACGACGACGAGGAATTTTAGCTTTTAGATTTTAGATTGCCGCTTCGGTAATCCAAAATCTAAAATCTAAAATTCGCAAACAGGTGGAGGATCGACATGGCCTCAGAGCCGACGAATCTTGAGTTTGACTACGCCAAGTACGGCTTTCGGCAGGAGGAGAACTACCTCTTCAAGGCCCCGGTGGGCCTGAGCGAGAAGGTGGTGCGCGAACTCTCAGGGATGAAGAATGAGCCAGAGTGGATGCTCAAACAGCGGCTCAAGGCGCTGGAGATCTTCTACAAGAAGCCGACGCCGCTGGCGGGCATGTGGGCCAACCACGAACTGGCCGAACTGGACTACGATAAGATTCACTACTTCGTGCGCGCCGGCGAGAAGCCACAGAGCGATTGGGACGCGGTGCCAGTCGAGATCAAGAACACGTTCGAGCGGCTGGGCATCCCCGAAGCCGAGCGTAAATTCTTAGCTGGCGTAGGCGCTCAATATGAAAGCGAAGTGGTATATCATTCTTTACGCGAAGAATGGTCTAAACTCGGTGTGATTTTCCTTGATACTGACTCGGCGCTGCGCGAGTACCCCGAGATGTTCAAGGAATACTTCGGCACGATCATCCCGGCGGCGGATAACAAGTATGCCGCGCTGAATACGGCGGTCTGGTCAGGCGGATCGTTTGTCTATGTGCCCGCCGGCGTCAAGGTGGACATCCCGCTCCAGGCGTATTTTCGCATCAATGCCGAGAATATGGGCCAATTCGAGCGCACGTTGATCATCATTGAAGAGGGTGCCGAAGCACATTACATTGAGGGATGCTTTCTCGCAGGTGCGCGGGTGGTGACGCAGGCAGGCGAGAAGCCGATTGAACAGATCGAAGTCGGCGATAAGGTGCTGACCCACCACGGGCGCTACCGCCGGGTCTACCACACCATGCGTCGGCCCTATACGGGTGACACCTATACCATTCGCTATTGGGGCGATAGCACCCAGGCGCTTCAGGTGACGGCAGATCACCCGCTCTTGGTTGTGAAGCGCCAGCGTATGCACGAGCGTAACGAGAGCTTGACCCTCTCGTGGATGCCTGCTTCCGATGTACGGGAAGGCGACTATCTGGCGATACCGATTGCGCACCCGGAGGCGGAGCCGGTTTCCACACCAAGCGTCACCATTCCGTACCGCCCCCAGGGGCAGCGAACCTCGCTTGAGCGTGAGGTAAGTTTCCCCCAGGAGCCGGATTTTTATCGCTTGCTTGGCTACTACTTTGCCGAGGGTCACGTTAGTAACGAACACTACCTGACGTTCTCATTTCACGCCCAGGAAGTTGAGTA
>CAISPW010000142.1 GCA_903887465.1 uncultured Oscillochloris sp.
CGTAGACCTCGCCCGCCCGTTTACGGGCCGAGCGCTCAACCGGGCAGCGTGCCTTTTGCGGTAGGGCATGGTTCAGAACAGCTTTACCGTTTGGCGGGGACGCGATGAGGCGAGGATGCGATAGCATCGCCTCGTCGCATCCTCGTCTCATCGCCAGACTGTAAAGCTGAAACCTGACACCTGAAACCTTGTCTAGTACCAAATAAGGAACGTGGGAGCGACGACGCCGTCCGCGCATCCCCACCGGCAGGTGATATGGAAATTCGCCGCTGGCGCGACTATAACTGGCCGCTCTTGGTCTGTGTGGCCGTGCTGCTGATCATCGGGGTGCTGGCGCTGTACAGCGCCACGCTCACCGCCGTGGCGGTGAATGGCGCGCCCTTGAGTACGATCTTCCCGCGCCAGATCGTCTATATCGTCGTCGGCCTGGTGATGATGTTCTTCGCTACGATCTTCGACTACCAGGTGCTTTCCAGCCTAGCTAGGCCAATCTATATCGGCATGGTCGTGGTGCTGGTCGTGGTGTTGGTGATCGGACAGGTGAGCGAGGGTGCCCAGAGCTGGCTGGCCTTTGGCGAACGTACCTTTCAGCCCTCCGAGGTGGGTAAGCTGGTACTCGTGCTGGCCCTGGCGTCGTACTGGGGCCGCTATGAGGCTAGCCGCGACAGCTGGGCAACGCAGCTCGGCGGATTGCTGATCGCCAGCGCGCCGCTGCTGCTTGTGCTGATCCAGCCCGACCTCGGCTCGGCGATTGTCTACGGCACGATCTGGCTGGTGATGGCCTGGGGCACCGGGATGCGCTGGCAGCAGGCGGTTCTGCTGATGTTGCTCGCCGTGCCGACCAGCTACCTGGCCTGGGTGCGTATACTCGATGACTACCAGCGTGTGCGCCTGCTTACCTTCTACTACCTCCTCACCGACCCGAGCAAGGTAGACTTTAACGCGGGCTACAATGTCATCCAGGCGCTAAGCGCAATTAGCGCCGGGGGCTGGGTGGGCACCGGACTCACTCGCGGCCTATTTAGCCAGGGCAACTATGTGCCTGTCCAGCATACCGACTTTATCTTCGCTGTGGTCGGCGAGGAGCTTGGCTTCGTGGGCGGGCTGGTGCTGATCGTCTTTGAGGGGTTGCTGCTTTGGCAGGCGCTGAGTGTGGCCAAGCAGTCGCGCGATCTCTTTGGCCGGCTGCTGGCCCTCGGAGTCTTCGCCCTGATCTTCTCCCACGTGCTGATCAACATCGGCATGAATTTGAGCATCTTGCCGGTGACGGGCCTGCCCCTGCCATTTGTGTCGGCCGGCGGCAGCTTTATGATCACCGTCCTCGTTGGGGTCGGCCTGCTCCAGAGCGTCGCACTGCGCCGGAAGCGGCTGGCGTTTTAGTTTGTATTCTACAGTAAGGCTGGTTCAAATACACTTGACAGTCTTGCGACGAGACGATGAGGCGATGAGGCGATGCTATCGCATCCTCGCCTCGTTGCGTCCCCGCCAAACGGTAAAGTTCTTCTGAACCATGTCTAAGGCTGGCCCTATGCCAGACCTCCATAATGATAATGGAGGTCTGGTCCAAGCCCACGGGAACGCCTACCGGGTTGTGCGGCGGGGATGCGAGGGTGCGCGATAGCTTCGCGTCCTCGCATCCTCGCCGCACAACCCGGTACGAACGTCTCGAAAGCTATACTAGGATCTATGCCTGGGTGCTCAGGAAGTGTCCGATCTCCTTGGCGGCGGCGCGGCCCTCGGCGATGGCCCAGACGATCAGGGACTGGCCTCGGCTCATGTCGCCGGCGGCGAACACGCCCTGCCGCGAGGTCATCTTGTGCTCGTCAGTCTGCACCGCGCCGCGTGAGCTTAGCTCGATCCCGAGCTGCGCGATCATGCCGCCGCGCTCAGCGCCGGTGAAGCCCATCGCCAGCAGGACGAGGTCGCAGGGCAGGGTGAAGTTTGAGCCAGGGATCTCCTCCATCAGCATACGGCCCATGGCATCACGCTGCCAAGTTACGCGCACCGCCTCGATTGCCGTCACCCGACCGCAGTCGTCGCCGATCAGGCGCTTGGTCTGTACGCCGTACAGGCGCTCGCCGCCCTCCTCGTGCGAGGATGAGGTGCGCAGGATGCGCGGCCACTCGGGCCAGGGGTTGTCCTGCGCGCGCTGAATCGGCGGCTGGGGCAGCACCTCAAATGAGGTAACCTGCGCGGCCTCGTGGCGCAGGGATGTACCCACGCAGTCGGCTCCGGTATCGCCGCCGCCGATCACCACGACCCGCTTGCCACGGGCCAAGATCGCGTCGTCGGGCGGGATGACATCGCCGGCGCAGCGCTGGTTCTGCTGGGAGAGGAACTCTAGCGCGAAGTGAACCCCGTTGAGCTGGCGACCCTCGACGGCCAGGTCGCGCGGCTGGCGGGAGCCACCGGCGAGCAGCACGGCGTCGAAGCCCCGGCAAAGTTCATCTGCGGGCAGATCTACGCCGATGTGGACACCGGTGTGGAAGGAGACGCCCTCGGCCTCCAGTTGGGCCAGACGGCGATCAATGACATGCTTCTCGATTTTGAAGTCGGGGATGCCATAGCGCATCAGCCCGCCGATCCGGTCGGCGCGCTCGAAGACCGAGACTTCGTGGCCCTGGCGGCGCAGTTGCTGGGCGGCGGCGAGGCCAGCGGGGCCGGAGCCAACGACCGCCACACGCTTGCCGGTGAGGCGGTGGGGCGGCTGGGGTCGCACCCAGCCCTCAGCAAACCCGCGCTCGATGATCTGTAGCTCGATCATCTTGATCGCCACCGGCTCGAAGTTCAGGCCGAGGGAGCAGGAACCCTCGCAGATGGCTGGGCAGAGGTGGCCGGTGAACTCGGGAAAGTTATTGTCGCGGTGAAGCTGCACGAGGGCGCGCTCCCAGTCCCCCTCGGCGACAAGGTCGTTCCAGCCGGGGATGTAGTTGCCCAGTGGGCACGCGACGTGGCAGTAGGGGATGCCGCAGTCCATACAGCGGGCACCCTGCCGCATCACGATCAGCTCATCCACCGGCTCATAGACATCGTGGTAGTCGGATAGTCGCTCGGTGACTGGCCGCCCGTGTAGCTCCTCGCGCTCGTACTTCAGGAATCCTTCTACGTCTCCCATGTGCTGAACCCCTCTCTGGCTGGTGCGCCTCTAGCGTAGCGCAAATGAATGCTGTTGATGGATACATCTTAGGATAATGATCGTGGATACGCCACGATCTGCCCCACCGCGCCTGTGTCGGTGTTGGGCGCTGCGCTGCGCCATGACTCTTTTGGGAAGTCCATGATCAGGATGCAATATAATGTACACGGTTCTCCCCCAGCGGATAGTGATAGGCCGTCAACGTGGGCTGGTCATTTGGTTACTGCTTGTGTACTTCTGGCGGATCGATAGGGTTACGTCACGCCGCCGCCGCTCGGTGGGCGGGTACCTGACCCGTTGACGTGGCTCTGCGTGGATTGCTCCGCATCTTGCCGCATTCCCTGCCTGTAGGCTACAATGGGCCTGCTGACCTATAGTATAGACCGAAGGCTCCGTATGCGCCGATCTTCCCTCGTCCCCACCCTCGCCCTCACCGCCGTGCTGCTGGCCCTGCTTGTTGTGCCAACCCTAGCGCAGACCCTGCCGCCCGCACCGACGGCGGTGCTGACTCCGACGGTCGTGCCGACGCCGACGCTTACTGGATCTCAGTTGGCTGTCGTGGATGAGCAAGTCAATCGCTGGCAGGAAATCCTCGCCCGCTATGGCCCTTGGGGAGCCGCTGGTCTGGCACTGGTCATTTTTGCGATCTACCTGCTAAGTGGCTACGGCGAGGGTTGGCGCGATGCGTTTAAGAAGATCGGCGAGCGCCACGCCGCACGCCCGCTTGAAGCTGTGAAAGAGCGGCAGGAGCGTAATCAGGCCGCCCGTGTCTATGAAGATGACGCGGCTCAGGCCCGTGGCGCGTATCTGACGTGGCTCCAGGACGAGTTGCACTATCTGCCTCAGGTTCCGCTCAAGAAGGATCAGCCAGCTTTGGCGCTCAGCGATGTCTATGTGCCGCTGCGCGTTGTGGAACGCCAGCAGATCGAGCGATTCTACGCTTATATGCTTGGTGATCACGGCGATAGCGGCGAGTATCGTGCCCGCCGCGATGCGTTCGAGGCTATCGAAGGTA
>CAISPW010000143.1 GCA_903887465.1 uncultured Oscillochloris sp.
AGATGCTTTCGATTGCTAAGTACAACATGGAGACGCCGTCTATGACGGCCGACCTGCTGGACGCGGCTTGTCTGACCTACTTCCCCAGCAAGGACAAGAAGAACTTCGGCGCGAAGGTGCGGCTTGATCTCTAAAAAAAGGGGTTTCAAGGGGGGGTATCTCTCGCTTGTCCCGCCCCTTATGTATCTCCTGCTGCGCCTGCCGGGGCTGCTGGCCCTGCCCCTGTTCAATGACGAGGCGGTCTACCTGCTGCGGGCGCAGCGCTTCCCGCAGATGCTGGCGCAGAGCCCGACGGTGAGCAGCGCGACCTTACCGGAGGGAAAGCTGCTCCAGGAGCTGCTCCTGGCGGCCCTGGCCCAACTGCCGGGCGACCCGCTGCTGCCGGCGCGGCTGCTCTCGGTGGCCTGCGGCCTGGGCACCCTGGCGGCGCTCATGATCTGCGGACGACGGCTGGGCTGGCCGGGGGCGGGAGCGTTTGCCGGGCTTCTGTACGCCCTCGCGCCCCTGGCCCAGATCCACGACCGGATGGCCATCCCCGACAGCATGCTGACGATGGTGGGAACCTTCATACTGGCGGCGAGCATCCGCTACGCCAGGGACACGGCCTCCGGGCGGCGCGCAACTCTGGGCCTAGGGGCGCTGCTGGCCATTGCCGCCATGGTAAAGCTGCCGGGGCTGCTCTTCGCCCTCACCCCGCCGCTGGCCGTGCTGGCCTTGAGCGAACCGGGCGAGCTCAGGCGCAGGCTGGGGCTGCTGCGCCTGAGCCTGATCGTGGCCCTGGCCGCGCTGGCGGCCCTGGCACCTTTTCACTACGGCGGCGCGGAGCGCCAAAAGATTGGCGGCGAGTTGAGTCGGCTGGCCATGATCGGGCAGAATAGCGCGCAGATCGGCCTCTGGCTGCTGCGCTACCTGCCGGGGCCGCTGCTGATCCTGCCCCTGGCGGCGCTCGGTGCGGGGGCTGCAGCCCGAAGCTACGCTTTGTTGGATGTGGACGGCAAAACCGCCCACATCCAACAAAAAACGAATCACCCCCGCCGGGAGATGCTCTTCCTGCTGGCGGCGGGGCTGGCGGTGCCGGGGGCCTTCGCCGTCGTCGGAGGCGGGCTGGCCTCGCGCTACATCCTGCCGGCGTGGCCGGCGCTGCTGCTGGCGGCGGGGCTGGGTGTCCAGATCCTCTGGCAGACGGACAGGGCACGCGGCGCGGCGCGGGCGCTGGTCATCCTGAGCGTTGGGGCCGCTGCCCTGTGGGGCGGCTACTTTGACCTGCGCTACAGCGCCGACCCGCGCACCGCCCCCCTTGACAAGAGCGACCGCAGGCAGTATGTGGAGACCTGGACGGCGGGCTACGCCCTGCCCACACTTCTCGAAACCATCCGGGGGATCGCGGCCGAAGGGCCGATCACCCTGGCCCTCCATGATCAGTCGCGGCTGGCATCCCTCGTCGGCGAGATCTACCTCAGCACCAACCCGCAGATCCACCTGGCGGCCATCGACCTGAGCACAGCCGAGGCCCCGGATCAGCTGCGCGCCCTGGCGGCGCGGTGGCCAACCTACGTGCTGGCCGATGCGCAGGTGGTCGATGTCTACGGCCTGCGCCAACGCTTCCCCGGCCTGCGGGCAGTCCACGTGGTCGAGAACCCCGGCGGGATGATGCGCTTCTGGCTGTTTGTGCAGGGGAAGTAGACCACATGCCACAGGTCGGCTACGATCTGTGGCATGTGGCATGTTCTCTCCCCCTTGTTTTCGGTTGTGACAAACCGCAGTATAATCCCCCCACAGCGCACATCGGTGGCGGACTCCGGCAAGAAAGCGGCATACGGCGACACCCCGCTTGCGTGTGCCTTGAAGGAAGGAATCGAACATGACAGGGGTCCTGACTCTCTACCGCTCGTCGATCGGCAAGAAGGTGATCATGGCGATCACCGGCGTATTCCTGGTGGCCTTTCTGGTCGTCCACATGTACGGCAATGCGAAGATGTTCTACGGCGCGACGATATTCAACGAATACGCGGCGGGCCTGCGCGACCTGGGGCACCCGGTGTTCGGGCGCGAGCACCTGCTGTGGATTATGCGGGTGCTGCTGGTGGCCTCGGTGG
>CAISPW010000144.1 GCA_903887465.1 uncultured Oscillochloris sp.
ATGAACCCCCGCAAAAAGAAGCCCAATCTCTACCAGCGTTTTCTCGCAGCGACCGCCAGTTGTGCCGGATAAGCTTAATGCCTATGGGGGTGGCTTTGCCACCCCCAAACCCCCGCCGGAGGCGACTTTGCAACCGCCCTGCCAAGCCCGCTCCGCGACCAGCCCAACCGAGCTATGATAGGCTATCTTCCGCGCCTTAATATTTTAGCGCCTCAATGATCACGCTGGTGAGGTTGCGCATAAACGTGGCGTAGGAGCCGTCATCCGGCAAGGTGTGGGTGGCCAGGGGAACCACCCTCACCCCGGTTTCCTGGCCGATCATCTGGGCGACCTGGGGCGGCGTGCCCAGCTCGCTGAAGATCGCCTGCACCTGATTCTGCGCGATCAGACCCTTGAGTTTGGCCAGGTCGGAGGCCGAGACGGATGCCTGCGAGCTGATCGCCGGGATGATCGCGCCCACCAACTGAAAGCCGTAGCGCTGTGCGAAGTAGCCTAGCGACTCGTGGCCGGTGACGAGTCTGCGGCGCGCTGCGGGCAGTTGGGCCACCTCGGCGGCAATCTCGGTGTTGAGGGCGTCGAGCCGCGCCGCCACGTCAGTTGCCCGCGCCGCCACGTCGATGCCGAGATCGGCCTTGAGTTGGGGTGCCAGGGCCAGAACCACATCGCGCATAGCCAGCGGGTCCAGCCAGAGGTGCGGATCCTTGGCCCCCGCAGCCTGATCCGCGTCGCCGCTGGGTAGCCCCTCGCCCGTGCCAACCGTGCGGATGACGATGTGCTCAGATGCGGTAAAGAGCCTCACGCCGGAGACCCTGGCCTGGGCGAGGGTCTTCTCCATGCCGCCCTCCAGCCCAAGCCCGTTCTGCACGATCATGTCGGCCTTCATGAGCGCCTCGATGTCTCTTGCCGAGGGCTCCCACTCGTGCGGATCCTGCCCGTTGGGCATCGAGACGACAACCTGGGCCGCGTCGCCGACCAGATCCTTCACGACCGAGCCGAGGATCGCGTAGGTGACGACGATCTTCTTCTTCGTCTCGGTGTCGGGGGCGGGCTGTGCGGGGCCGCCACAAGCGGCCAGCAGGGTCAGAAGGATCAGCAGGCGCGTGGCTATGCGCGTGCGCGCAGGCGGACGGATCATGTGACGCGAACCTTCTGTTCAGATGATACAATGTATCTTCAAAAGACGGATGTACGGTATCACCGAGGGAAGATTCTGTCAATACAGCAGGGCGGGCCGGACGATCATCGCCCGACCCGCCCTGCTGTGTTGCGCCGGGAGGAAACGCCGCAGCTACTCGACCTCAACCTCCTCGGCGACAGGCTCCTCCACGCGGGCGCGGCGACGCAGGGCCAGGCCGCCGGCCAGGGCGCTGGCCCCCAGGCTGGCCAGCAGGTTGAGCGGCTCAAGGATGCCGGCGCCGGTGTTCGGCAGGCTGGCCGGGATAGGGGCGGGCGCGCCGGGCGCGGGCGCGGGCGCGGATGAGCCAGCGCCCACGGTGATCCGACCCTCGACCTTGGGGCTCACCGGCGAGTTCGCGGCGATATAGTCCTGAACAACATCGGCCAGGATAAACCCGGTGTCGAGCGGGTTGCTGCCCTTGGTGAAGGCGGTATAGCCATCGCCGCCGGTGAGCATGAAGTTGTTCGTCACCACACGGAAGCTGGCGACCGGGTCGATCGCCGCGCCGGCATAGCTCACGCTGGTGATGCGGCTGCCGGCGGGCTGGGCAGGGTCGTAGGTGAAGCTGAAGCCGGCGATCTGCGGGAAGCGGCCGGCGCCGGTCTCCACCTGGCTGACCCCGTTCTCCACGGCCGCCCGCACCTGGGCGCCGCTGATATCGACGGTGGCCAGGGTGTTGCCGAAGGGCAGCACCTCAAGCACATGGCCGACAGTGACGGTGCCGGCGGGGATGGAGGTGCGGATGCCGCCGCCGTTGGTGATCGCGATCTGGGCGCCGCGAGCCTTGGCCTTCCCCAGCATCGCGTCAGCCACCAGGTTGCCCAGGTTCGTCTCCTTAGCGCGCACATTGGTGCGGAGGCCGTCCAGCTCCACTGCCGCCGTGCCCACCGGGGTGGCGCGCAGAGCCTTCAGGGGCGCGGCGAAGACGGCGATCCGGTTCTCAAAGCCGGGGTCGGCCGGCAGCGAGGGCAGCACCTCGGTCGGGTTGCCCTCGATATGGATCACGGTGCCGGCGCTATCGAACATAAGAGTCATATCGCCAAGCCAGCGGCCCCACTCCCAGTCGGTGGAGACCAGCACCGGCTTGCCGTCAGGCGCGGCGATCAGCTCGGGGTAGGGCGGGGTGCCCACCTTGTTCATCGGCCCCATGGGCGTGTGCGAGTGGCCGCCAATGATCACGCTGATGCCGGAGACCTGGCGGGCGATCTGGCGATCAACATCGATGCCCACGTGGGTCAGACCGATGATCGTGAACGCGCCGGCGGCCTTGAGGGCGGCCACCTGGGCCTTCGCCGCGTCGATCGCTGAGCTGAAGCTGACATCGGGGCCGGCGTTGGAGAGCTCACCGGAATCCTCGGGGCTCAGGCTGAAGATCCCGATCTTCTTGCTGCCCTTCTCTAGGATCACATGCGGCTGGTAGAGGCCGTCCAGGGGCGAGCCGGCCTTCACACTGACGTTCGCGCTGAGCACCGGGAAGTTGGCCTGCTTGATGAAGTCGGCCAGCACCTGGGAGCCCTTATCGAACTCGTGGTTACCGATCGCCATGGCCTCGTAGCCCATCGCGTTGTAGAACTCAAGGTCGGCCATGCCGTCGTACTGGTTGAAGTAGAGCGTGCCCTGGAAGATATCGCCGGCGTCCACCAGCAGCAGGGGCAGGGACTCTGTGGCGCGCACCGCATCGATCAGAGTCCTGCGCCGCGATACGCCGCCGTGCTGCGGCTTTCCGTCGCTGCCGATGACCTGCTCGATCCGGGCGTGATGATCGTTGGTGTGGAGGACGCGCATGCGGAACGCGGGCTTTTCTTGAGCCATGGCCACGCGATAACTGCCATCGCTGTAGATCATCAGCAGCGCCCCGGCGCCGAGGGCTACGCTGCTCTTGAGGAACCGGCGGCGTGAGATTTTCTCCATCGTTGACGTCTCTCCTCATATTCGTCGCTTCTGCTCCTGCGCCTATTGTATGGGAGGGTTACAGGGAGGGCAAGCACTCTGTGTCCTCCGGCAGGGCGGCGCGATCCCCCCCGCCCCAGCTGCGCCCGGCCGTGTGGCGACTCCGCATTGCTTCCTCCCTAAAACCCACGTATAGTTGGTTGACATCGCCGGCGATGCGGGCGATGTCAACCGAGCCCCCGTTCCCTATTCCCGAGAGGAGACGACTGATGCCCAACGACTACGCAGCCCGGCCGAGGGCCGAGGTGAAGCGCCAGGACCGCGCGGTGCAGGACGACGCCTGGATCGCCAATCTGCTCGGCCGCGCGCCGATCGGCTACCTCGCCACGGCCCACGACGGCCAGCCATTCATCAACAGCAACCTATTTGTATACGACCCGACGCGGTCGGCGATCTACGTACACACGGCGCGCTACGGGCGCACGCGGGCCAACGTGGATGCGAACGAGCGGGTCTGCCTGAGCGTGAGCGAGATGGGGCGGCTGCTGCCGGCCAAGGAGGCCCTGGAGTTCAGCGTGGAGTATAGCGGCGCGACGGTGTTCGGCGCGGCGCGGGTGATGGACGACCCAGAGGAGGCCAGCTACGGCCTCCAGCTGCTGCTCGACAAGTACTTCCCGCACCTGCGGCCGGGCGAGCACTACCGGCCGATCCTCGCCGAGGAGCTGGCCCGCACCAGCGTCTACCGGATCGACATCGAGGAGTGGAGCGGGAAGCGCAAGGCCGTCGCCGAGGACTTCCCAGGGGCGTTTCGCTACCCCTACGCGGGTGACATGTGAGCATGTGCTCTGGTGGGTGTTGTCGGCAGAACCGACAACGCCAACCCCAAGCCCTACCCCACGCGCACGAACTTCCGCCGACCGACCTGGATCACGACATCGGCACCGGGGCTGAGGATCAGATCAAAGCTCGCGACCCGCTCGCCCGCCGCGCGCACGCCACCCCCGCTGATCAGGCGGCGGGCCTCGCTGTTGCTTGGGGCGAGCCCTGATGCGGTGAGTATTTGTAGGATATTCGTCGGCTCGTGGATGGTGAAGACCGGTATGTCTTCAGGTAGCTCGCGCTGGACGAACTGGCGCACGAAGGACTCCTCGGCGGCGGCGGCGGCGGCGGGGCTGTGGAACTGGCCCACAATGTCGCGGGCCAGGCGCATCTTCAGGTTGCGCGGGTTGGCTGTGCCGCCCGCTAGGCCGGCGCGGATCTCGGCCAGTTCCTCCAGGGGCACGTCGGTGAGTACCTCGAAGTAGAGCGGCAGTACCTCGTCGCTCATCGACATAATCTTGCCGAGCATATCGAAGGGTGACAGAGTGATGTCAACCGTGTTGTTGAAGGTCTTGCCCATCTTACGGCCGTCGGTGCCGGGGATGAGCGGCACCAGCAGCACGTGCTGGGGGCGCATGCCAAGTTGGCCCATCAGTTCGCGCCCGGCCAGGTTGTTGAACTTCTGGTCGGTGCCGCCGAACTCCACATCAGACGAGATCGCCACCGAGTCGTAGCCCTGGAGCATGGGGTACATCAGCTCCAGGATGGTCAGCTTGGCACCCTCGTCGTAGCGGCGGCGGAAGGTTTCGTGGGCCAACATCTGGGCCAGGGTGAAGCGCCCGGCCAGGTCGAGGGCGTTTTCCAGCGTGAACGAGCCAAACCACTCGCTCTGCCAGCGCACCTCGGTGCGCTCGCGATCCACCACGCGGAAGAACTGCTCCATGAAGGTCTCGGCGTTCTTCCGTACGGTGGCGGCGTCGAGGCGCGGGCGGGTTTCGTCACGGCCGCTCGGGTCGCCGATCTGGGCCGTCCAGTCGCCGACGATCAGCACGACCTGGTGGCCGGCCTCCTGAAATTTGCGCAGCTTGCGCAGGCCCACGGCGTGGCCGATGTGCATGTCGGGTTTGGTCGGGTCGAACCCCTGCTTGAGGCGCAGGGACTCGCCGCTGGCAAGCCGCTGACGTAGCTCCGACTCGACGATCACCTCCGCGACGCCACGGGTCAGCAACTGATTGATGTCCATCCCGATCTCCTCTAAGACCCTTTGCTTTGCTCAGGGTGACATGTAATCTTCATGCCCTAAAGCCTACCTAATATTTGGTTAAAATTGCCAGCTTTGCTGGTGATCTCACCCAAACAGAGATACAGCTCATCGCCCAAACTGCCGCCGCACCCAGGCCCACAGCGCGCGGACTCGGCGGTCAACGGCGAGCAGGGCCAGGCCAACAGCGAGCAGGGGCAGCGTGGGGAGGATCGCGTTCAGGCCGGTATCGTGGCGGAAAACGGGCAGGTTCGCCACAAGCCAGATACACGTCGCGCCGACCCAGCCGGGCCAGCGGGCGCTGATGCCGATCAGCAGGGCCAGGGTGATCAGCGCCAGGGGCATGCCGGCCGGGTGCTGTGGGATGCTGCCGCCCAGCATGGGAATCAGCATCAGAGCCATGCCGCCCACCGCTAGCGCGACGGCGACCGTCCGGCGCAGTCCGCTCGGCGGCTCGAACACCTCATCGGGGAAGGGCTGGACGACGACCGGCGCGGGCAGGAGGCTATCCAGATCCGTAGGGGGCGGGTAGCCGACGGGCTGCTCAAGCAGGGCCACGGCCAGCCCCTCGCGCCCGGCGAGATCGGCCAGACGCGCCAGGGCCGGGTCGCGGATCACCAGATCGGCCAGATCGGTGGTCGCCAGGTCGCCCGCGCCGCGCTCGCGTAGCAGGGCGGCCTGGTCAGGCGACAGCGTGGCCCAGGCGCGGGTTACGGCGGCGCAGATCAGGCCGAAGACCTGCGGGCCGCGCTGGCCGTCCACAAGCAGCGCGTCGCGCAGGAATACGCCGCCGAGGGCGCGCTGGAGCCACGCGGTGAGCAGACCATCGAGCTCGGCGCGGTCAGCCGGAGCGAGGGTATCCCCAAAACGCCCACCGCGCAGCGCATCGCGCAGGCTCTGGGCCGTCCAGCTGCGCAGCAGATCGCAGGCGCATGCCCGGTCGTAGGCGGCCAGGAGCGGCAGACTTGGCGGGTGTGTACGCATCAAGGTAGATTTCGCCACGCCTCCAGCAGCTCGGGGAGGCCGGAGATAATCATATTGGGGTGGCCGGGTTCGACGCCAACGTCCTCGCGCTGGGAGACGCCGGTGAGGACGAGGGCACTGGACATGCCGGCGCTGTTCGCTCCGGCGATGTCGGTGTCAAGCCGGTCGCCGATCACCAGGGTGTGCTGTGGATCGGCCCCCAGCATCTCGGCCGCCACCAGGAACATGGTTGGCGCGGGCTTGCCGATCACCAGGGGCGTCGCGTCGGTGGCGGCCATCAGGGCGGCCATAATCGCGCCAGCACCGGGGATCAGCCCCTCTTCAGAGGGAAAGGTGCGGTCGGGGTTGGTGGCCACGTAGCGCGCCCCACGGCGGATGGCCAGCGCCGCATCCTTGAGGATGGCGTAGGTGAGATCGAAGTTCGCGCCCTGCACCACCAGTTCCGGGGCGGCCAGATCTTCAACAAAATGGCCGTCGCCGAGCAGCGCCTCGCGCAGTCCGCGCATACCGACGATAAACACGCGAGTGCCGGGCGGGTAGACCCCGCGCAGGTGGCGGGCAGTGGCTAGGGCCGAGGTCAGCACGCGCCGGGCCGGGATCAGCACGCCCATCTCAGCCAGCTTATCCTCGTACTGCCCCGGCGTCATCGAGGCATTGTTGGTGATGCAGGCGTAGCCAACGCCGCGTGCATCGAGGAACGCCAGCAGATCGACGACCCCCGGCAGAACCTGCTTGCCCCGGTAGAGGACTCCGTCCATATCGAACAGCACCGCGTGGATTGTCGAGAGATTGATCATATGCCCCATACGCAGGGCCGAAGCATCCAGGCCAACGTGTGCGATTTCTCTCCCAGAGCGTGGCACCGTGGTCCAGATGCTTCGGTCTTAGACAAGGTTTCAGGTGCCAGGTTTCAGCTTTACCGTTTGGCGATGAGGCGACGAGGCGATGACGCGCTCCTATCGCCTCATCGCCTCATCGTCTCGTCGCTGAACGGTCACGTGCGTTTGAACCATCTGGTTCGGCGGAAGGGGCCAACCTGAGCGCCAGTACAGGCAAATGCATCAAGCGGCCACCCACCACCCCTGTGTTCCTCGGAGCACGAGACTGGAGCGGCAGTCTCTGAAGCCCAAGCCCTCGGGCTTGGGAGCCGTCACATTCTTTCGGGTGTCCGAATGCCCAGCAGGCCCAGGCCCGCCTTCAGCGCGTGGGCGGTGGCGGCCACCAGCGCGAGCCGGGCCGCCCGCAACTCAGGGTTCTCGGCCTTGAGCACCTGGCACTGCTCAAAGAAGACGCCGAACTCGCGGGCGGTGGTGTAGCACCAGTCGGCGATCACAAAGGGGGCATAGCGCGACCCGGCCTCGCGCAGCGCCTCGGGCAGCCGGGCCAGGTGCTTGATCAGGCCCGTCTCGGCTGGGTGAGTCAGCAAGGTGGCGTCGGACGGGGCCGAGCCATCCGCCTCGGCCCGCCGCAGGATCGAGCGGCAGCGCGCGTGCGAGTACTGCAGGTAGGTGGCGCTATTGCCGTCAGTCGCCAGCATGCGATCCCAGTCTAGTGTGATGTTGCGCTTCGTATCCTGGTACAGGTCGTTGTAGATCACCGCGCCCACGCCGACCGCCTCAGCGACGGCGGCCTTCTCTGCGTCGGGCAGTTCGGGGCTCTTCTGCTCGACCACCGCCCGCGCCCGCGCCACCGCCTCGTCGAGCAGGGTCTCTAGGTAGACCATGTTCCCCTTCTTGGTCGAGAGCGGCTGGCCATCAAGGGTGGTCACCACGCCAAACGGGATATGCACCAGCCCGATATGCTGAGCGTAGCCCATGGCTCGCATGATCGCGAAGAGCTGGCGGAAGTGCATCTCCTGCCGACCGTCCACCACATAGACGATCTGAGCTGGGCTGAACTCGCGCAGCCGAAACTCCACGGTGGCGATATCGCGGGTCATATAGACTGTGCCGCCGTCGCTACGCTGGATGATAAACTTCGGCAGATTGTCGATCTCGGCCACCACCGAGTTGTCATCATCGCGGTATGCCGCCTCGGACTGCACGGTCTCATTGATCACGCCGGGCAACAGATGCTCATAAAAGCTCTCGCCATAGGCGTAGTCAAAGCGGATGCCTAGCCGGTTGTAGTTCTTCTGGGCAGCCTCCAGAGTCAGATCTACGCACCACTGCCAGAGCCTGCGGGCCTCTGGGTCGCCCTGTTCGAGCCGCAGCGACCACGCTCGGGCCTCGTCCTCCAGGCTAGGCTGCGCCTTCATCACGCCGCTGTAGCGGGCGTATTGCGCCTCAAGGGCGGCCATGGCCGTCTCGCCCTCGGCGTCCGGCGTGCCGTACAGCGCGATCGAGGCCAGCACCACGCCGAACTGCTTACCCCAGTCGCCCAGGTGGTTATCGCCAACCACCGTATAGCCCAGGGCGCGGAAGATATTCACCAGGCTCTGGCCGATGATCGTGGAGCGGATGTGGCCCACGTGCATGCGCTTGGCGATGTTGGGGGCCGAGTAATCCACCACGATCAGCTTGCCGACGCCGTCGGGCTGTTGGCCGTAGCCATCGCCGCAGGCCGCGATCTCGGTCAGCACGGCGGCGGCGAGGCGCTGCGGGTGCATGCTGAAGTTCAGAAACGGGCCGGTGGCCTCGACCTTGCCGATCAGCGAGTCTGGGGGAATTGTAATGGCGGCGGCCAGTTCGGCCGCCAGTTGCGGCGGCGGCACGCGCAGATCCTTGGCGGCGCGAAACGCCGGGAAGGCCAGATCGGCCGGGATATTGGGCTTCGGCGTGGTCGTCTCAATCAGGGCCGGGGCCACCCGCCCCGTCGCCGCGATTGCCGCATTCACCTGCGCGGTGAATCGTTCGAGGGCGTATTCCATCGATCTTCCTTAGAGGGCAGGCAACCGGCAATCGCCGATCATGCCCAGGAGCCTGCCGAGCCTGCACGAACACGGTATTGCTCAATTCGCAATAGACATGGTTCAAACACACGTGACCGTTCAGCGACGAGACGATGCGACGATGCGGCGATAGGAGCGCGTCATCGCGTCATCGCTAAACGGTAAAGCTGAAACCTGGCACCTGATACCTTGTCATAGCGCAAATAGAACGCTGTGAGGTATCGGTCATAGCATAGGAATGCGGTGAATCTACCATGGAACGGGTAGCCTTCTGAGTTCCCAGTATAAGCCCCTTCACGGGGCCGCGCAAATCAACCTGTCACCCGAGATTAACCTTCTTTAATTGCGGTTCAGAAGCACGCCTGTTACGATAGGCGGGGAGACCTCTCACGTTAGGAAGGCCCGCGAGGCCCACGCCATGCTCCGTTTCCGTTCGAGCATCCAGCAGAAGATCATGCTGCTCTTGCTGATCCTGTCGATCCCGCCGCTGCTGCTGGTGGGCTGGATGGGGCTGACCGGCCTGTCGCGCGCCCGCGCCACGGCGGTTGAGGAGGGCACCACCGCCCTCCAGTCCCAGGCTGAGTCGACACTGGCCCTGCGCGCCCGCGAGAAGGCCCATCTCTACGATGTCTCGCTTGCGGGGATCCAGCAGCAGGTTGAGAGCGTCGCCGCCTACGCTGCCGGGATCTACGCTGGCCTGCAGCCCGCGCCCGACGCCACGCGGATCTGGATCACTCCCGCGCCAAGCCCCGAGCTGCGCGCCACGTATGCGCGCCAGGTGGCCTACGTCCAGCGCCTCATCCCGCTGCTTCATGCCACCGTTGGCCACAACCCCCTGGTGAGCATCGGCTACATCAGCATGGAGCAGGGCGGCGTCAGCGCCTTTGATAAAGACGCGGCGATCGATACGCTGATGGCGATCAAGCCCTTCGACCCGCGTGTGCGGCCCTGGTATGTCCAGGCCCGCGCGGCCAAACGCACCATCTGGACCGACGCCTACGTCGATGTGACCACCGGCAGCCTCGCTACCACCTGCGCCACGCCGCTCTATGATCGTCAGGGCAGCCTGATCGGCGTGGTCGCCTTCGACCTGCGGCTGAACACGATCCAGCAGGATCTGCTCACCGTCGATATTGATCAGGACGGCTACGTCTTCATGCTCAATACGGCGGGCGATGTAATTGTGCGGCCTGACATGACGGAGGCCAGCGCGCACTGGGGCGATTTCTTCCGCACCGAGAGCCTGCTCAACTCGCCGAGCGAGCAACTGCGCGTGCTGGCGCAGCATATGCGCGACCGCCAGACCGGCGTGGAGATGATCCGCGACATTGGCCAACCTACTTACATTGCCTACGCGCCGATTCCTACCGCTGGATGGAGCGTAGGCATCGTCATCCTGGCCGACGACATTATCCAGCCGGCCCTGGCCACCGGCCAGCGCATTGCCGAGAGCCAGGATCGCCTGCGCAACCAGGTAGTTTCTTTGCTGGGGCTGATCGCCGCGATCATCGTGGTCGGGAGCCTCCTGCTCTCACATTCCTTCACCCGACCGATCCGCGCCCTCCAGCAGGGCGTGCAGGCCGTGGCCGATGGTCATCTCGACCAGCGGCTGCCCCGCGCCGGTCGGGACGAGATCGGCCAGTTGGTCGATGTCTTCAACCGCATGACCGACGCGCTCCAGGAGAAGGTGGACGAGCTTGAGTCTAACGCCCGCCAACTGGCGATGCTCAACACCGTCTCGAACGAACTCAAGGGCATCCTCGACCTGCCGCAACTGCTCCGCGCTATCCCCGACGCAGTCTGCGGGCGCTTCGGATTTGATCGCGCGGCGCTCTATCTGGTGGATGGCGACTGGATGCGTGTCGTGGGTGCCTCGTTCGGGCCGGACAACCAGCAGGAGGCCGACCACTTCATCGAACTGGCCAACGCCGACCCGCTGCGGATCGATGGCGAGACGGTGGAGGCCGACGTGGTGCGCAGCGGCAAGGCGGTGATTGTGGACGACCCCTGGCATCACCCGCAGGTTGACCCGCGCAAACCCGCCGCCTCGGCCAGCCGCTCGTATGTCCAGGTGCCGATCATCGGTCGTGACGACCGGGTGATCGGCTTGCTCTCGGCAGACTATCATCTGCACCAGCGCGCAATCCAGCTCCAGGACGCCAGCCAGCTCCTGATGTTCGCCAGCATGGTCGGCCTGACCATCCAGAACGTGCAACTCTACACCGACCTGGAGCGCCAGGTTGCCCGGCGTACCGAGGAACTGCGGGCCGCGCTCGACCGCGCCCAGCTCGCCGACCGGCGCAAGAGCGACTTCCTGGCGAGCATCTCGCACGAGCTGCGCACGCCGCTGAACGCGATCATCGGCTTCTCGACCGTGCTGCTCGATAACATTGATGGGCCGCTAACCTCGACCCAGCGTGAGGATGCGCAGAGCATCAACCGCAACGGTCGCTTCCTGCTGCACATGATCAACGAACTGCTCGACCTCTCGCGGATCGAGGCGGGCCATCTGGATCTCGACCTCGGCCCGGTCGATCTCCGGCAAATCGTCAGCGAGGTGGTGGACACGGTGCAGGCGTTGCTGCGCGAGCGCGGGGTGGGCCTGAATCATACCCTCCCCAGCGATCTGCCGCTGATCCTTGCCGACGCCGACCGCGTGCGCCAGATCTTGCTGAACCTGCTCTCAAATGCCGTGAAATTCACTGAGCGCGGCACGATCACCGTGAGCGCCACCATCCTCGATCAGCCGGGTGACCACGGCGCGACCCAACCGTTTGTGGTGGTAAGCGTGCGCGATACGGGCATTGGAATCCCCGCTGACCGACAGCGGGATATCTTCGAAGAGTTCGTTCAGATTCACGGGCACCGTTCACGGCGGCGTGGCACCGGGCTCGGGCTGGCGATTGCCCATCGGCTGGTCGAGTCCCACCACGGTAAGATCTGGGTCGAGAGTGCGATTAACGAGGGCAGCATCTTTAACTTTACCCTGCCAATTATGGTTGGGCGGGTCAAGGGCGGGACACCCTCCCTTGAAACCTCGCCCTTCTCACCAGTGGGTGAGCCGACGCTATGAACGAAACGCAGCAAAAGATCCTCTATATCGAGGACAACCCCGACAACCAGCGGCTTGTCCAGCGCGTGCTCGGTGCGCGCGGCTACCTCGTGCTGATCGCCGACGACGGCCCACGCGGCGTGTCGATGGCCCGCGAGTCGTTGCCGACGCTGGTGCTGGTGGATCTCGGCATCCCCGGACTCGATGGCTACGAGACCACCACGCGGCTGCGCAGCCTGCCGCACCTGGATGGGGTGCCAATCGTCGCGCTGACGGCGGACAGCTCCTTCGACTCGCGCGAGCGGGCGCTGGTGGCCGGCTGTGACGGCTACCTGGTCAAGCCAATCGACGCGCGCCAACTGCCGCTCCAGATCGCCGAGTTCATCGGCGGTCGGCGCGATAAGGTGTCGGCCAGCACTGACGAGGCCCGCCTGCTGCGCGCCTATAACCAGAAGCTCGTGGAACGGCTAGAGCTGCGGGTGCGCGAGCTGAGCGTGGCCAACGCCGAGCTTCAGGAGCTCGACCAGCTCAAGGCCCAGTTCCTCTCCACACTCTCCCACGAGTTGCGCACCCCGTTGACCTCGCTCCTCGGCTACATCGAGCTCTTCGGTCGGGGGATGCTTGGCGAGCTGAGCAAGCCGCAGAGCGAGGCGATCAAGGTGATGCGACGCAGCGGCAACACCCTCTCGCAGCAACTCAACAACCTGCTCTACTTCCAGGAGTTGCGCACACGCAGCTTTCACCTGCGCTCCGTCCACCCGATCGAGGCGCTACGCCAGATCATCGACACCTTCAAGGAGCGCGCCAAGGAGACCGGGCTAGGCTTCGATGTGGTGGCTCCCAATGTCGCGCCGATCCAGGCCGACTCCGGTGGCCTAGAGCAACTGCTGCGCAGCCTGCTCGATAATGCCTTCAAGTTTACGCCGCACGGCGGGCGGGTGCGCCTCGTCCTCCACGATGAGCCGTCGCGGCTGATTATGCGGGTTGAGGACAGCGGCATCGGCATCGCCCCCGAATACCTGGAGAAGATCTTTGTGCCCTTCTACCAGATCGATAGCTCGCTGGCCCGCAACCAGCCCGGCAGCGGGCTTGGCCTCGCCATCGTGCGCCATGTCGTCGACGCCCACGGCGGCCAGGTGACGGTGCGCAGCCTCCCTGGCAAGGGTAGCGTGTTCACCGTGGTGCTGCCGCGATCCTCCGCTCCTCGCCCGGCCTAATGCGTGTTTCAGAATCGGGCGATCCAGTATGACCGTCCTGCGATGACGCGATGACGCGATGACGCGATACTATCGCGTCATCGCGTCATCGTCGCGTCGCTGAACGGTCACGTGGCAATAGTACACTTTTTCCTAGCGTTTTATCGCAAGGTACTCAGTTCGCAGGGGCAATCCCTACGGGGTGGACTACCACACCCCCGATCCCATTGCCATAGGCGTTTGGGATTGCATGTTCACCATCGTGCGTTCGTCTG
>CAISPW010000145.1 GCA_903887465.1 uncultured Oscillochloris sp.
CGACGATGTGCCCTTCCGCTCCGTCGCCAGTCGCCTGCTCAAGAGCCTGAGCGCCGAGGCCCGCGCCGTCTTCCAGCTTGAGGTGTTGCGCCCGCCTACCTTTGCCCAGCTTGCCAAGGTGCTGAGCGATGCCAAGTCCGCAGGGAAGCCGTATCACGTCGTCCACTTCGATGGTCACGGCGTCTATGGTTCGCCCGATCTACTGCCGGTGGACATGAGCAAAATCACGTATCGAGTTGCGGGGCCGCAGGGCTTCCTGCTCTTTGAGAGCGACACGACGACTAACCGGCGCGAGTTGGTGCATGGCACCCGTTTGGGCGAACTGCTGGTGCAAACCAACGTCCCGCTGCTGGTGCTGAACGCCTGTCGTTCGGCCCACGCCGCCCCGGCTGCGGCGGACGACTCGCAGCCTGACGCCGACACCGTCGCGCCCGCCGTGGACGAGGACGACCCCAACGCGAAGGTGCGCGCCTTCGGGTCGTTGGCCCAACAGGTGATGCTGACCGGCGTCGGCGGCGTGGTGGCGATGCGCTACAACGTCTATGTGGTCACGGCGGCGCAGTTTGTGGCCGAGTTGTACCGGGCATTGGTGCAGGGCCGTTCGTTAGGCGAAGCGGTGAGCCGGGGCCGCAAGGATTTGCACGCCCAGCCGGTGCGCGAGATTGTGCAAAAGCTGACGCTGCAAGACTGGCTGGTGCCGGTGGTCTACGAAGCGCAGGCGACGCAGGTGTTTCAGCCCGCAACGACGGCGCACGCCCTGCCCATCACGATTAAGCGGGCCAATGCGACCCCGCAGCGCGGCGATCTCGACTCGGCGCTGCCGCCCATGCCGGACGTGGGCTTCTTTGGGCGGGACGAAACGCTGCTGGCGCTAGATCGCGGCTTTGATCGCCACCACATCGTGCTGTTGCACGCCTTCGCAGGCAGCGGCAAGACCACCACCGCCGCCGAGTTCGCCCGCTGGTACGCCCTGACCGGCGGCGTCAACGGGCCGGTGCTGTGGAGTAGCTTTGAGCAGCCGAAGAAGTTGTCACAGGTGCTTGATCAATTGGGCCTGTTGTTCAACGCTTCGTTACAACAGAGTGGACTGGACTGGCACACCATCACTGAGATAGCCGAAAAGCGCGACCTCGCACTGCAAATCTTGCGCCAAGTGCCGGTGCTGTGGGTGTGGGACAACATCGAGCCGGTGGCGGGCTTCCCGGCGGGTTCTCCGTCGCACTGGACGGCGGCAGAACAGCGTGAACTGGCCGACTTTCTACGGGCGGCACGCGACACCCCGGCCAAGTTCCTGCTCACATCGCGGCGCGACGAACAGGCGTGGCTGGGCAACCTGCCCCTGCGCATCGTATTGCCGCCGATGCCGCTGCACGAGCGCCGCCAAATGGCCGAAGCCCTGGCGGCAAAGTATAACGTCACGCTGAATCAAGACGACTGGCGCCCGCTGTTGGTGTATAGCGGCGGCAACCCGCTAACGCTGACGGTGGCGATGGGCCAAGCGCTGCGCGACGGGCTACGCACGGCCAGCCAGATCAAGGCATACGTTGACAAACTGCGCGCTGGCGAAGCCGGGTTCGACGATGACGAGAATGAAGGGCGAAGTAGATCCCTCGGTGCCTCCCTGAGCTACGGCTTCGCCAACACCTTCACCGCACAGGAGCAGGCGATACTGGCGCTGCTGCACCATTTTCAGGGCTTTGTGAATGTGGGTGTGCTGCGAGTGATGGGCAACACCGACAACGACTGGCGCATCCCCGCCATTGCTGGCTTCACCCGCGAACAAGGTGTCGCCCTGCTCGACCGCGCCGCCGAAATCGGGCTGCTCACGGCGCACGGCGGCGGCTACTACAGCATCCACCCCGCCATGCCCTGGTTCCTGCGGCGACTGTACGAAGAACATTACGGCAAGCCGACCCCCAATCCAAAATCCGAAATCAAAAATCCACAATCCCCCGCCCCCACTCGCGCTTACGTCGAAGCAATGGGCCAGTTGAGCAACTATTACCAGCGCCAATACGTCGGCGGCAACCGAGACGTGATCGCCATGCTGCGGGCTGAGGAAGCGAACCTGCTGCACGCCCGGCGATTGGCGCTGCGGTATGGTTGGTATCATCGAATTACCAGTGCGATGCAGGGGCTACAGCAACTCTACAACCACACCGGGCGGCGGGCCGAGTGGCGGGCCTTGGTTGACGAGATTGTGCCGAGCTTCGTAGACCCAACGAGCGACGGCCCACTGCCGGGGCGGGAGGAACACTGGCATTTTGTTATGCAATATCGGGTCAGGCTACTGCAAGAGAACAGGGAATGGGCTGAGGCAACGCGAGTGTTTAGCATTGTTGTAACCCATTTCAGGCAACAGGCCGCACCGTTGCTGGCACTGCCACCGGAGCAACTGGATGCGGGGCAGCGCCACCGCCTGCGTTCGTTGGCGGTGGCGGTTGAACAGCTTGGACATCTTCAGCGCGAAGCGGGCGCGGCGGCGTGTGTGGGGAACTACCAGGAAGCGTTGCAAGTCCTTGAGCGAATTGGCGCACAGACTGAAGCTGCCGTGATTGCCTTCAACCTGGGGCACGCCTACATGCAAATACCCGCGCTGCGCGACCTAGCGCAGGCCGAAGTGTGGTATCGGCGCAGCCTGGAGCTAACGCCCGAAAGCGACCGCCTCGGCAGGGGCAGGGTGATGGGCCAACTCGGCTACGTGGCGAGGGAACGGTTCAAGGAAGCGCGGCAGGCCGGGGAGCCGGAGGCGGTGCTGGTGGAGCATCTGAACAACGCACGGCAATTCTACCAAGACGCCCTTAAACTGACGCCACCCGATGCAGTCAACGAATTGGCAACACACCAGAATCAGCTTGGCAACATCTACGGTGAGGCCGGACAGACTGAGCAGGCGGTGGCGCACTGGCGCGAAGCGATCCGCTGCGATGAGCAAGCGGGAAACCTCTACGGTGCAGCGCAGACCCGCTATAACGTCGCCATCGCCTACATGCAAGCGGGGCGGCTCGCCGATGCGTTGTTGTTCGCGCAGGCGGCGCTGCGCAACTTCGTGCAGTTCGGCCCGGCGGCGGCAGCAGAAGTGGCGCGGGCGCAGGGGCTTATTGCGAGGATTGAGGGGATGATGCGGAAGGGCAACGAATAGGGAGCGAATGAGCGAATGGGGGGGGTGTACGAGCGCAAAACTCGCCCTTGTCACGCTGAATGAAGCAAGATCCTTTGCGCCTTTGCGCCTTTGCGTCAAACGACGATAGGCATGTCTGACGCAAAGACGCGGAGACGCAAAGAGGGAGAAGGGGCACGGATGAGCGCAAAACTCGCCCATGTCACGCTGAGCGAAGCGAAGCGTCCCGGCGATGATGATGCATGCCGGGACG
>CAISPW010000146.1 GCA_903887465.1 uncultured Oscillochloris sp.
GCCTCAGACAGGCCGCTTCAGCGGCCGTCGTCGACCTCGCCGGGGGCTTCAGCCCCCGGCGAACGTTGCCGCCACAGCGTGACTTTTGCGGTAGTGCCTATTTTGTATTTTGCATTGAGGAGCTATGGCAACAGAATCCGGTCGGGTGGCGGATCAGATATCTGCCGATCGCCGCAATTACATCCTGGTCACGCTGGCCTACTGGGCCGATACGCTCACCGACGGGGCTATCCGTATGCTGGTGCTGTTTTCCTTCTACCAACTCGGCTACAGCGCCTTCACGGTGGCCTCGCTCTTCCTGTTCTACGAAATCTTCGGGGTGGTCACAAACCTGTTTGGTGGCTACCTGGGCACGCGCTTCGGGCTGAAGACCACACTGTTCCTCGGGCTGGGAACGCAACTCATCGCCCTGAGCCTGCTCGCCTTCGCCCCGCCCTCGCTTCTGGTGGTGCCCTATGTGATGCTGGCCCAGGCGCTCTCGGGCATCGCCAAAGATCTCACCAAGATGTCATCGAAGAGCGCGGTGAAGCTCGTGGCTGGCGCGCAGGCGGGCCAACTCTACCGCTGGGTGAGCCTCCTGACCGGCTCGAAGAATGCGATCAAGGGCGTGGGCTTCTTCCTGGGCGCGCTACTGCTGACCCTGGTGGGATTCCAGTTGGCCCTGCGCATCCTGGCTGGGCTGGTGCTCACCGCGCTCATCCTCGCCATGGTGCTGATCCGGGGCGACCTGGGGGTAGCGAACAAAAAAGCAAAATTCCGCCAGATCTTCTCGCAGAACCGGGCGGTGAACATGCTGGCCGCCGCGCGAATCTTCCTCTTCGGCGCGCGGGATGTCTGGTTTGTGGTTGGGCTGCCGGTCTTCTTTGTGAGCGTACTCGGCTGGAACTTCTGGATGGCCGGCGGCTTTATGGCGACCTGGACGATTGGCTACGGCATTGTGCAGGCGTCTACTCCGGGTCTGATCCGCCGCCGGGTTGCAGGCGCTCACGAGCCGGATGGGCACACGGCGACGGTGCTGGCCTTCGGACTGGCCGCCTTCCCGGCGGGGATTGCCCTGGCGTTGAGCGCCGGGCTGACGCCAGCCCTGGTGGTGGTCGTCGGGCTGCTGGCCTTCGGCGCGGTCTTCGCCCTGAACTCGGCGGTGCATAGCTACTTGATTCTGGCCTATACCGACGGCGACAAGGTGGCCATGAACGTAGGATTCTACTATATGGCCAACGCGCTGGGCCGGCTGGTGGGCACCGTACTCTCGGGTCTGCTCTACCAGATCGGGCTTCAGGCCGGGCCAAACGGCGGGCTGCTGGCCTGCCTGTGGGCCTCGGCGGCGTTTGTGCTTGTGGCGGCTGCCCTCTCGCGGCTGCTGCCGACGAACACCGCCCCGCGCACGCGGGAGATCGCGCTTACGGACATGGGCGAGTGACGGCCCGCGCGGCGGAGTTTATCCTGAAGGCGGGCAACAGAACCTGCGCGCTATCGCGTTCATCGCGGGCTTTCTGCCGACACCTTCCGCCAAAAGGCTGATGGCTCGCTGCGGATATACCGTTACTATGGAGTTACGGATGGTTGGCTACAGGTTGTCGATGGCATTCGCGACGCAGCGGCGTGTTTGTGTCCACTGCGCCCAATCTGAGATCTGCACCCGCGTGAGGAGCTGGCAGCGATGTCTACCGCCTATGAGAAGAGTCCCGCGAGGCGCTTCGTACCCGCTGGCCTGACGATCCACCCCTTCACCGCCAGCGATGCCGACTACGCTGACGCCGTGCGTGTGGTCAACGCGGTCTTCCCGGAGTACATGGACACCGTGGGGGACTGGCGCTTCGAGGATTCGCACCGGGCACCTCATATCCAGATGCGGCGCTGGCTGGCCAGCCTCGGCGGGGCGACGGTGGCCTACGGCAACTATAGCCAGTTCGAGGACATGTACCACCCGCATAAGTTTAGCGTCTTTGTGGCCGTGTTGCCCGCGCACCAGGGCCAGGGCATCGGTGCCGTACTCTACGATGAGATCGTGTCTGCCGTCGGGTGGCGCGATCCGATCTCGCTGCGCGCCCGCACCCGCGAGGATGTCGTCCGCAGCGTGCGCTTCCTGCGTGATCGCGGCTTCGCCGAGGATATGCGCGAGTGGGAGTCGCGTCTGGACGTAGATACCTTTGACCCCGCGCCCTACGCCTGCCACGAGGTGGCCCTGCGCGCCGAGGGCATCCGCATTGCCACGCTGGCCGAGTTGCTGGAGAGGGATCCCGACTGTCGCGAGAAGCTTTGGGATCTCGATGTGGAGCTAACCCGCGACGTACCATACCCCGAGCCGCCCACGCCCATTACCCGCCAGGCATTCGACGCCTGGGTCTTCAACAACCCCAACTTCCTGCCCGAAGGCTACGTTGTGGCCCGTGATGGCGCGCACTACGTAGGCTCCAGCGCCCTGTGGGATAGCAAGGCCGACCCGCGTGAGCTGTACACCGGGCTGACCGGCGTGCGGCGTGCGTACCGTCGGCGCGGGATCGCCCTGGCCCTCAAGCTGCGCGGGATCGCCTACGCCAGGCAGCGCGGTGTGAAGATGATCAAGACCTGGAATGCGCAGAACAACCGTGGCATGCTCAACATTAACGCGGCCCTCGGTTTTGTGAAGCAGCCCGCGTGGATAAGCTTAGTGAAGAAGTTTGACTGATTCGGTATGGGCCGCAGGTTCGCGAAATAACCATCTCTGTTGGTCAACATTGTGAGCGAAGCTCGCAATGTTGACCAACTCTATGATCATTGTCGATGATCTCCGGCCTCTCTGAAAAAACATCGATGCAAGTGATCTTGGATGAAGGAGCGCACCTATGACCATCCCGCTGGTTCAGCTATCCGGCAGCCCATACGAGCAGGGGCGGCAGCACGGCGAGGCTCTACGCGGGGCGATCGCCACGAATATGGCGATCTACTTCGACCGCTTCGACCGCGAGTTGCACCTCTCGCGCGCCGAGACCCTGCGCCGCGCCGTGATCTACGCCGGGGCGATTGCGGAGCAGAGCCCGAGCTACGCGGCGGGCATGCGCGGGGTGGCCGAGGGTTCGGGCTTCAGCTACGCCGAGATCGCCGCCCTGAACGTGCGCTACGAGTTGTTCTACCACCAGTTCGGGGTGAACGCGCTGGCGGAAGGCTGCACTGCCTTCGCCGTGCTGCCCGAGGCCAGCGCCGACGGCCACCTGCTGATCGGCGAAAACTGGGATTGGGTGGTCGGCGTGCGTGTGGCCGTGCTGCACAGCCACGAGCCCGATGGCCTAGAGATCCTCAGCTTCAGCGAAGCCGGTATCGTCGGCGGCAAGATCGGCCTCAACTCGGCTGGCGTCGGCCTGCTGATCAACGGGCTCACCTCTACCGACGACGACTGGGCGCGCCTGTACTCGCCCTTCCACGTGCGCTGCTACGAGATCCTGCGCTCGCGCAGCCTCGCCGCCGCTGCCCGCATCGTCACCGAGGGCCACCGCTCGTGCTCGGGAAATTTCATCATCGCCCAGGCCCCCGGCCAGGTACTCAACATCGAGACGGCACCCCGCGCCACCCGCGCCACCGGATGCGTCGGCGGCTGCCTGGCCCACTCCAACCACTTTGTGTACCCCGTCGCCCTGGGTGTCTCCGAGCCACCAGTTGAGAAGATCCCGCACTCCTATGATCGCCTGCGCCGGATGACTGAGTTGTTGGATCGGCGGCGGCCGCTGGCCCTGGACGACCTCCAGGAGGCATTGCGCGATCACCGAGGCCACCCCTACTCGATCTGCTTCCACATCGACCCCGCCGAGCCGTCCGAAGCACACTACGAGAGCGTGATCTCGGCGATCATGGATCTGCACGCCGGTACCCTCTACCTAAGCGACGGTCCGCCCTGTGAGAACCACCACGAGCGCTACGCAATTACAAACTTCAGACCCCAAACGATCCTCTCTTGTTAATCTTTGGCGGCTTCGCCGCCCAAACCTAGCAGAAAACGGGTCTGGGGCGCAGGCCCAAACATGTTGTGTTCGCCCTGCTATCTCGGCCAGGGCATGAGCAAAGTCGCCTCCGGCGGGGGTTTGGGGGTGGCAAAGCCACCCCCGAAAGATCTTTTTTTGTTGGTTTTTGGCGGCGAAGCCGCCCAAACCTAACAAAAAACGGGTCTGGGGCGCAGGCCCAAACATGTTGTGTTCGCCCTGCTACCTCGGCCAGCCGACTTGACATTGTCGATTGCAGATTGTAGATTGCAGACGGGAATCTGCAAATCTGCAATCTGCAATCGACAATTGATAATTCTATGTGGCTGATTGTTGGCCTGGGCAACCCAGGCGAGAAGTACGACCGGACACGACATAACATCGGATTCGCCTGTGTGGACGTCCTGGCCCGCCGACATGGCCTGGAATTCCGCGTGAAGCGGGCCAACAGCGAGGTCGCCGAGGGCAGCATCGGTGGGCAGCGGGTGGCCATCGCCAAGCCGCAGACCTACATGAACGAGAGCGGGCGGGCGGTGTCGGCCCTGCGCAGTTGGTACAAGGTGGAGCCAGCCCGCGAGTTGCTGGTGATCTATGACGACATGGATCTGCCCTTCGCCAAGCTGCGCCTGCGCGAGCGGGGCAGCCCAGGCACCCACAACGGCATGCGCTCGATTGTCGGCCAGCTCGGCGGCAACGAGTTTCTGCGTCTGCGCGTGGGGATCGACTGCGCCCCTGGCAAGATGGACGCCGCCGCCTACGTACTCAGCCGCTTCTCGAAGGACGAAGATATCGCCATCCCCAGCCTCTGCGCCACCGTTGCTGATGCGGCGGAGCTGATTGTGCGTGAGGGATTCACAACGGCGATGAACCGCTATAACGCGGCGGCCTAACGCGGCACCGCCTTGTCGATCATGACGCACCCTCACTCCAGGTAGGCGTGGAGGCGCATGCCGACGCTGGGGTGGCGCAGGCGGCGCAGAGCCTCGGCCTCGATCTGGCGGGTGCGCTCGCGAGTGATCCCGAAGGCTATGCCGACTTCCTCAAGCGTGCGGCGCTGGCCGTCGAGCAGGCCGTAGCGCAATTGGAGGATTTTGCGCTCGCGCTCGGGCAGGTCGTTGAGCACCGCGTCGATCTCCTGGTGCAGCATATGCTGCGTCGCGATCTCCATCGGCGTCTCTAGGCTCTCGTCAGCGAGAACCTCGCCCACCCGGCCCTCGCTCTCGCTGTTGAGCGGCTGCTCCAGCGAGATCGGCTGGATCGATGCCTGAAGCAGCCGCTTCACCTTGCGCAGGCTCATGCCCAAGGCGTGGGCGATCTCCTGCGCAGTCGGCTCGCGCTCAAGCTGCTGCTCCAGTTGATAGATCGCCCGGCGCAGATGGACCAGCGACTCGCTCAGGTGGACGGGCAGGCGGATCAGCCGACTCTGCTCGGCGATTGAGCGAGAGACGGCCTGGCGGATCCACCAGGTGGCGTAGGTGCTGAAGCGGTTGCCCCGGGTGTAGTCAAACTTCTCGACAGCGCGCATTAGGCCGATGTTGCCCTCCTGGACGATATCCATGAAGGCCATCGGGCTGCCGATATATTTTTTGGCCACGCTCACCACCAGGCGTAGGTTGGCCTGGATGAGCTTGCGGCGGGCCTCAAGGCTGCGGGCCGCCGCGAGTTCGAGCGCGGCCCGCTCGCGCCCATCCTGGTAGTCCTCGTTTTCAATTCGCTGCCGCGCCGCCTTCCCGTCGGAAATCTGTATGGCCAGATCCCGCTCCTCCAGCGCGGTTAGCAGGGCTACCTGGCCGATCTCACGGAGGTAGAGCTGCACCGAGTCCTCGATCGGCCCAGTGTCGTCGTCGTCGGCATCTTCCGTCTCAGCCTCAGCCTCGACGAGATCGTTATGCTCCCAGGAGTCGCCATCATCGCTCACGACCGGCTCTGCCTGCGTGTCCTGCTCCTGCACCTCGTCGCTCTCGTTTGCGTTGCGGAAGGCGTACATGGCGATTCTCCTCTATCCCTCGTGCGGGGCGCTGACGGTGCCGGTGTTGGGTATGCACATTTTCACCTTTTGCACAGCATTTGTCAAGGGCCGTCCGCGCCAATTTTGTGATGATTTTTGCGGACGTAGTGGCGGCGGGTCAGGCCATAAACAAAAAAAGGCACTACCGCAAAAGACGTTCATGCGCGGGGCGCACACCGCCGCGATGAACATGGTCGCTGATGCCCGGCTATCGGCTATCGGCTATCGGCTATCGGCTATTTTCACATCAGTCACGCGGTCCGGCACCGCCCGCCGTGGGGCTGAAGCC
>CAISPW010000147.1 GCA_903887465.1 uncultured Oscillochloris sp.
AGGTTATTCCGATTTGTTTTGTCAAGTTGCGATTTAACGCTTTAGAGAGAGCTAAACGCGGTATGAGCGAAATTATGTGCGGTTCCGACTTTACGGCTTTGTGATGCGGTCGTTCTGCAAATCGGAATAGCCTTTAATGAGATGGCAGTTCTGAAATGAGCGTTAGACTTGGATGAGGCATTAGTCAGCATACCTTCTGGCATGCCACATCCACATACAGCCAAATAACGCAACCTACGCAACGACCGCGCCGACCCACCTGGGCTGGCGCGTTCTCATAGCTGCCTCGTTGTTGTGCGACGATGAGTGTGCAACGGTCTCCTGCGCAGCCTCCTCGGGGGCAGCGGGTATCGCGGTGGTCTTTGGCAGCGCCTCTACGATCTCATTGCTGGCCGTTGAGTGTGGCTCTCAGGAATCATCAACGAGGTCTTTGCGCACGCGGAATACCCTGAATGGTAATGCTATATGCGTGATCATGGTATATACTGCTAGAGTATGGTGTTAAATTCTTTGTGAGCGTGTCATGAAGACTACCCGACTGGAACTTAATCCACAGTTCCCTACCCTGGTTGCACGAGCCGGACTTTCGCAGCGGGCCTTTGCCCGACGTGCTGGAGTAAGCTTCTCTACAATTATGGGCCTGTCGCATCCCGAGTTACACCCAGGTCGGCGCGGTGGGATGCAGCTACGCACCGCTTGGCTGCTTGCCAATGCCTATGGCGAGATCGCCCGTATTGATGCGGACACCGCATTTCACCTGCTGATTATTGAACGCTGTACAGAGGTGTCACCCACGTCGTTGTCGTAGCGGAGAGGGATACGCCACATGGTGCGACTGGAAGACCTCACGCGAGGAGCATCGCTTCGCGGCATCCTGCCTGATGAGGTGGTCACGATCATCAATGTCACATGGTATGGCAGTGATGCCGTTGAGCTGACCTATAAAAATACACATGGCAGACCCCACGCGGTGTTGCTCTATCGCGAGAGTGAGTCGTCCCTCGATCTGGTGAGCGTTGGTCGTCCCTGGAGCTTTGATGGCGATGGCTACCTCTTTCGCCTCGTCTCCGAGGCCCATCGTATCCGGCTCGCTCATCTCTTCGACCCGGTGCTGGCGGTTCATACCTCGCTCGTTGACCCGCTTCCCCATCAGATTACCGCTGTCTACGACACGATGCTCTCGCGCCAGCCTCTGCGTTTCCTGCTTGCTGATGACCCTGGTGCGGGCAAGACGATTATGGCGGGCCTGTTGATCAAGGAACTCATCGCTCGGGGCGACCTCCAGCGCTGCCTCATCGTCTGCCCTGGCAGCCTCGTGGAGCAGTGGCAGGACGAACTCTTCCGGCGCTTCCATCTGCCTTTTGACATTCTCACCAACGATAAGCTGAACTCGGCTCGTACCGGCAACTGGTTTTTAGAAAACAACCTTGTTATTGCGCGTCTCGATAAGCTGTCCCGCGATGAGTCGGTGCAGCAGAAGCTCCAGGCTCCTGACTGTCGCTGGGATCTCGTCGTGTGCGATGAGGCCCACAAGCTTTCGGCTACGTTCTTCGGTGGCGAGGTGAAGTACACCAAGCGGTATCACCTTGGACAACTCCTTGGCTCCCTCACCCGGCATTTCCTTCTGATGACGGCCACGCCGCATAACGGTAAGGAAGAGGACTTTCAGCTTTTCATGGCTCTACTCGATGGAGACCGCTTTGAGGGTCGTTTCCGCGATGGCGTTCACCAGGCCGATGTCTCCGACCTGATGCGGCGCATGGTGAAGGAGCGTCTGCTCACGTTCGATGGCACACCGCTCTTTCCCGAGCGTATCGCCTACACCGTTCCCTACACGCTCTCTGACGCGGAGGCCCATCTCTATCGCGAGGTAACCAACTATGTTCGCGAGGAGTTCAATCGCGCAGAGTCGTTGGAGAATGGGAAACGTGCGGGTACGATAGGCTTTGCGCTGACGGTACTCCAGCGTCGGTTGGCCTCCTCCCCTGAGGCGATTTATCAGTCGCTCCATCGCCGCCGCGAGCGACTGGAGAAGCGACTGCGTGAACTCGCGTTGCTTTCGCGTGGGGCGATGGCGGGGAGCGTGAGCAACTCGCCCGTATCTCTCGATCTCAGTCCGGAAGACCTCGAAGACCTGGAGGACGCGCCCGATAGTGAGGTGGAATCCGTCGAGGCCGAGGTTCTTGACCAAGCGACTGCTGCCCGTACCATTGATGAGCTACAGTGGGAGATTGCCACCCTTCATCGTCTGGAGGCGCTGGCGCTCTCGGTGCGACGAAGCGGCGAGGATCGCAAGTGGCGTGAATTGGCGAGTTTGCTCGGCGTGATCTTTACCCCGGCTTCCATCGCCAATCAGTTGGCCGACGAGCGTACCCCCTACACGGTGCGACCCATTCCCCCACCGATCTCGTCGCCGCGCCAGAAGTTGGTGATCTTCACCGAACACCGTGATACGCTGAACTATCTTGTCCAGCGCGTCTCAACCCTGCTCGGACGGACGGACGCAGTAGTGACCATCCACGGAGGGATGGGCCGCGAGGAACGGCTGAAGTCTCAGGAGGCGTTTCGCCACGATCCCACCGTGCAGATACTTCTCGCCACGGACGCGGCAGGTGAAGGGATTAACCTCCAGCGTGCCCATCTAATGATTAACTACGATCTCCCGTGGAACCCGAACCGCCTGGAGCAGCGTTTTGGCCGCATCCACCGGATTGGGCAAACCGAGGTGTGCCATCTTTGGAACCTGATTGCTGAGGAGACCCGTGAGGGTGATGTCTATGCGACCCTGCTGTTCAAGCTGGAGCAGGCCCGTCAGTCGCTTGGGGGCCAGGTGTTTGATGTGCTGGGTACGCTTCAATTTGAGGGTCAACCGCTCCGCGATCTCCTTATTGCGGCCATCCGCTACGGTGAGCGCCCCGATGTGCGTGCCCGGTTGACCCAGGCGATTGAGAACGCGGTTGACCGCCAGCAGATCCAGGATTTACTTGAGCAGCGTGCCTTAGCCCAGGATACGATGGACGTACGGCATGTCGCCCGCATCCGTGAGGACATGGAGCGCGCCGATGCCCGCCGACTCCAGCCGCACTACATGGAGTCCTTCTTTCTGGAGGCATTCACACACCTCGGTGGCACGGTACGCCAGCGTGAGTCTCGTCGCTATGAAATAACCCACGTGCCCGCGCTGATCCGCACCCGCGACCGGCAGATCGGCATGGGCGAGCCCGTGCTGCTACGCTACGAGCGGATCGCTTTCGAGAAGGCGCTGTTGACCCCGCAGGGTCAACCTCCGGCGGCCTTCGTCTGTCCCGGCCACCCACTGCTGGATGCTACCCTCGATTTGATGCAGGAGCGCTACCGTGACCTGCTGCGCCGGGGAACAATCCTGGTGGACGAGCGCGATCGGGGAACCGCGCCACGGGTGTTGTTTTACCTCGAACACGCCATTCAAGATGCGAGCATGCTCACGAACGGCGAGCGGCGCACGATCTCCCGGCAGATGCTCTATGTGGAAGTGAGCGCCGACGGGACGACCCGCAGCCTGCGTTACGCTCCCTACCTCGATTATCGGCCTCTGGCAGACGGAGAACTCACGAGTGATGCGCTGCTGGCCCGCCCGGAGTGCCAGTGGATCACCCGCGACGTGGAACAAAAAGCGATGGGCCATGCGATTGCCACTATCGTCCCTAGTCACCTCCATGAGGTCAAGGAGCGGCGGCTGGCGCTGATCACCAAGACCCGTGCGGCGGTCAAGGATCGGCTGACCAAGGAAATCGGCTATTGGGATCATCGTGCCGAGGAGTTAAAGATTCAGGAACAGGCAGGCAAGCCTAATGCACGGCTGAACTCGCAGGAGGCCCGTCGTCGGGCCGATGATCTGCAATCCCGCCTCCAGAAGCGCATGGAGCAACTCGATCTGGAGGCGCAGATCGCGCCGCTGCCGCCGGTTATTCTGGGTGGGCTGGTGGTGGTACCAGTCGGGCTGCTCAGTGCGATCACGGGTCGGCCCTTGCCCGCGACCGCACATCCTGTTGATACGCAGGCGTCTGCTGCGCGAGCGCGGGCCGTTATTATGGACGTTGAGCGTGGTCTGGGCTTTTCGCCTGTAGACCGCGAGTGTGAGCGGCTCGGCTACGACATCGAGAGCCACGACCCGACCACGGGCCGGCTGCGCTTTATCGAGGTGAAAGGCCGGGTGGAAGATGCGGAGACCATCACCGTCACCCGAAACGAGATCCTCTACTCGCTTAACAAGCCGGATGACTTCATTCTCGCGATGGTCGTGTTCGTCTCAGACGACACGCACCACGTCCATTATCTGCGCCAACCGTTCCAGCGCGAACCAGACTTTGGTGTCACCAGTGTCAACTACACTTTTGCCGATTTGCTGGCGCGGAGCGAGGCACCACGATGAATTTTGGATTGTGGATTTGAGATTGCGGGCAGCGGTGCTCAATCAAAAATCTGCAATCTCAAATCTAAAATCTGAACGAGGGAGGAATGAATGGCGACTCAGGAACAAATGAAACGGCAGATTATCACGTTGCTCGATGCGCTTCCGGCGGAGCGGATTGAGGAGGTTGCCGACTTTGTGGAGTTTCTCGCGGCGAAGCACGCCACACGGCCAACGCGGTATACCCCGGTTGCGCTCGGTGGGCTGTGGCCCGCTGCGGTGATCAGCGATGCGGATCTTGCCGAGGTGCGGCAGGAGATGTGGCGTACCTTTGGCGAGCGTGAGCAATGAGCCGCTATGTGACTGACACGCACGCGCTCCACTGGCATCTTGTCGGCAATCCCAAGCTGTCGGCGACGGCCCAGCAGATTTTCCAGGCCGCTGATGCGGGCGTGGTGCAGATCATCGTCCCAGGGATTGTGCTGGTTGAGTTTGTCTACCTGGAAGAAAAGGGCCGCCTTGATGGGGTGTGGGTCAACCAGCTTTTCGCCCTCCTTGATACGCCGGGCGGCAGCTACGTGGTCGCACCCCTCGATGCGCCTATCGCCCAGGCGCTGCGCCGTGTGCCGCGCACGCTGGTGCCCGAAATGCCGGATCGCATCATCACCGCCACGGCGCTCCATTTTGGGTTGCCATTGATCACCCGTGATGCGATGATCCAACGGGCTGCGCTGGTTCCGACCATCTGGTGACGTAGGAGGGATTGCATGCCGATTCTTCAGATTGAATTGTCCCCCGAGTTATATGCGCGGTTGCAGGACGAGGCCCAGCGCCAAGGCAAAGCCGCCCACGAACTCGCCCAAGAGATGCTGACCTTCCAACTGACCTCGCTCCCCGAACTAGAGCAACCGCTGTACCTTGCGTTGGCACCGGAGGTGCAGGCACTGCTCGCGACGATGAATATTGATACTTTCATTGTTCCGGGTGACGGCTCCCCTGAGGACACGATTGCCCTGCTGCGCTCGTGGAGCGAGGTAGAGACTGAGGACGATGATGAGGGTACGGAGTCCTGGGAGGATGTGCTGCGCTCCATTGATGCCAATCACACCATTTCAGATTGCAGATTGTAGATTACAGGTTTGCCGCAATACAACGCGGCATGCGTGTCCAAGAATCTGAAATGAGAGTCTTAATCGCTACACCAATCCAAAATCCAAAATCTAAAATCGCAAACTGCTGAAACCAGAGGCTCGATGGATATGCCAATCCAAAATCCAAAATCCGAAATCCACAATCGCAAGAAGCTCATCGAGGTCGCCCTGCCCCTGGAGAAGATCAACGTCGCCAGCGCCCGCGAGAAGTCTATACGCCACGGCCACCCCAGCACCCTGCATCTCTGGTGGGCCAGGCGACCCCTCGCCGCAGCGCGAGCGGTGATCTTCGCCCAGATGGTGGATGACCCATCCGAGTATGTCGCCGAGCTTCGGCGCGATCCGGTCGCGTATGTGCAGGCGCAGCGGACGCTGACGGAGCAGATGGTGGCGTGGACGATCCGCCGCCGCTCGTTCGAGGCTGTACCCGTAGCGGGGGAACGTGCGGTGCTTGACCCAGGAGAGGCACCGACCTTGGAGGAGTGCCTTGCCGACAATGAGCGCCAGCGCCTCTTTCGGCTGATTGAGCAGCTTGTCCTCTGGGAGAACACCACCAACGAGGATATTCTCCAACAGGCCCGCGACGAGATTGGGAAGAGTTGGCGGCGTACCTGTGCCGATAACCACGATCACCCCCGCGCCGCCGAGTTGTTCAACCCTGAGAAGCTCCCCGCCTTCCACGACCCCTTTGCGGGCGGCGGTGCCCTGCCCCTAGAGGCCCAGCGCCTCGGGCTGGAGAGCTACGCCAGCGACTTGAACCCGGTGGCGGTGCTGATCAACAAGGCCATGATCGAGATTCCGCCCAAGTTCGCGGGACGACCGCCGGTGAACCCGGATTTGAGATTTGAGATTTTTGATTTGAGATTGGAGGACAAAAAATCAAAAATCTCAAATCCAAAATCTCAAATCACCTGGAAGGGTGCGGCTGGCCTCGCCGCCGATGTGCGCTACTACGGCCAGTGGATGCGCGACGAGGCCGAGAAGCGGATTGGATACCTGTACCCGAAGATTGAGATCACCGCAGAGGGCGCAGCGGGGCGCAGAGATTTACAGCCGCTTATCGGCCAGAAGCTTACCGTCATCGCGTGGCTGTGGGCGCGCACGGTCAACAGCCCCAACCCGGCCTTTGCCCACGTTGCGGTGCCGCTCGCCTCGACCTTTATGCTCTCGACCAAGCCCGGTAAGGAAACCTATGTCGAGCCGGTGATTGACGGCGATAGCTACCGCTTCACCGTGAAGGTTGGTAAGCCGAAGGATGCCGAGGCGGCGAAGAATGGCACCAAGCTGTCACGCGGGGCCAACTTTCGCTGCCTGCTGTCCGACACGCCGATTGCAGGCGACTACATCAAGGCGGAAGGGGTGGCTGGGCGGATGGGCGCACGGCTGATGGCGATTGTCGCCAAAGGTGAGCGCGGGCGGATTTACCTTGCGCCTACGCCAGAGCATGAGGCGATTGCTAAACAAGCGCAGCCGGAGTGGGTGCCAGAAACTCCGTTGCCCGATGATCCGCGTAATTTCTGGACAGTACACTATGGTTTAACCACCTTCGGCGACCTCTTCACCCCGCGTCAGCTTGTCGCGCTCAATACCTTTGCTGATCTGGTGCAAGAGGCGCGTGAGCGGGTTAAAAGGGACATGCTTTTTACCGCAGAGGACGCGGAGGAGCGCAGAGAGGCCGGAGATTTGCCGCTGCCTCTGCGTTCCTCGGCGGCCTCTGCGGTTGATCACGACCTGCCGCTCGCCGCTGAAGGGGATGCATTTTTCACCGCAGAGGGCGCGGAGGAGCGCGGAGATCTGATATTTACCGCAGAGGACGCGGAGGAGCGCAGAGAGGCCGGACATTTGCCGCTGCCTCTGCGTTCCTCGGCGGCCTCTGCGGTCGATCACGATCCGCCCCTCGCCGCTGGCGGCACCGGCGCGACCGCCTATGCTGATGCGGTGGCGGTGTATTTGGCGTTTGCAATTAGTCGCTCCGCAGATCGCGGTTCTAACATCTGCTCGTGGGATAACAGTCCAAAGATGGAAGCGCTACGTAATACGTTTGGAAGACAAGCTATACCGATGGTTTGGGATTTTGCTGAGGGCAACCCATTGTCTGAGTCAAGCGGTAATTGGATGAATAATGTTGAATGGGGCGCAAAAACCGTGGCGTGTTTGCCTGCACATTTAACATCTGATGCCCGTCAAGTTGACGCAACAAACCAGACAATATCTAAAGATAAAATTGTCTCCACAGACCCGCCGTATTGTCTTGCGTCAGGAACATTGATTATGACTTCGCTTGGGTATGCCCCGATTGAGCAAATTCGCGTTGGTGATCAGGTGTTGACTCATCACGGACGTTTTGCCCGTGTCACGCAGACCTACCAGCGACCCTACCAGGGTATGCTTCAGCAGATCAAAGTTGCCCATACGAGTCAACCGCTCCTGATTACCGATGAGCATCCCATCTATGCGGTGCAAACTGGTGCATGTCGAGTTGGCTACGCCGCCGCTTGTCACCTTTCCTGTGCCTGGATGCGCCAAAATAACGGCTGTTCCGCACGGGTTGCCGATCAGTACCAACTCGCTTGGGTTGAATCCGCCAAGGTCAAGCCAACCGATCTCGTATTCACACCAGTCCTACAACCAGATCTACCAATCGAACAAATTGAACTGCAGGATTGGTTGCCTGCTGAACAATATCTGTTTATTGATACTCAACTGCATTACCACAAAGCCACGCCACGCTCACTCGCGTCTCGTGAACAGGTGCTCACCGCTCCGCGCCGATACACAACAAACACGACTATCGCGATCACGCCAGAACTGGGTCGCCTCCTGGGGTACTTCGTTGCCGATGGCTATGCCCAGGTCAGTCACGATGGTGGTGCGATCCATTTCACCTTTCATACCAATGAAACCGACTTCCATGCCGATGTCACCAACCTGATGGAACACTGCTTTGAGTTGAAGGCGGGCAAAACGACCGACAATGCCTATCAGTACAATCATTCTGTTCGCCTGAATTTTTACTCAAAGCCGATTGCAACCTTACTGCGGACATGGTGTTACACCGCCGATGGACATAAATGCCTACCTGATTGGTTGCTCCACCTTGATGATCATGTGATCAAAGCCTTTCTGCGCGGTTACTGGTTTGGTGACGGCTCATGTTCCGTCAAAGAAGCGATTGCATCGAGCAATTCACCTGCCTTAATTGGGCAACTGCGGCTCCTGCTGCAACGGATCGGCATTATGGCCCGTTTGCACATCCGTCAAATTAAGCCAACCCTGATCAATCGGAAAATGGCAGTGCCGCGTGGGCTTCAATACACGCTGCATATCACTGGTACGGCCTTAACGCGGTTGATTGATCAGCTTGATCTGCCCATTCCAAATCACCAACCGTCATATCACCGCGAGCAGCACGGGGCATGGTGGGCAGGTGGCTATCTTCTCCCCATACGGAAGATTGAGCTGGTCGCCTATAGCGGCATGGTCTACAATCTGGAAACCGAAGATCACTCGTATGTGACCGCAGCCGGCTGTGTTCACAACTGTGACAATATCAGTTATGCCGATCTCTCCGACTTCTTCTATGTCTGGTTACGGCGCACGCTACGAACCATTTTTCCTGATCTCTTCTCAACCTTAGCTGTCCCCAAAGCCGAAGAATTGATTGCAAATCCCTATCGCCAAGGTGGCAAAGAATCGTCAGAAGCCTTTTTCTACAACGGTATGGCGCTTGCGATGCGTAATCTTTCGCATCAAACCCATCCAGCGTTCCCCATCACCATCTATTACGCCTACAAACAGCAAGAAACGAACGCATCAGAAGGTACGAGCAGTACCGGCTGGGATGGTTTTCTCACCTCGGTGATTGAGTCTGGCTTTGCCATAAGTGGCACATGGCCGATACGCACCGAACTCAGCAATCGCATGATTGGCTCAGGCACCAACGCCCTCGCCTCCTCAATCGTGCTCGTCTGCCGCCCTCGGCCCCTAAACGCCCCCACCGTCACCCGGCGCGACTTCCTGGCGGCGCTCAAGGACGAGCTGCCCGTGGCGCTCGCCAACATGCAGCGCGGCAACATCGCCCCGGTCGATCTGGCCCAGGCGTCGATTGGCCCCGGCATGGGCGTCTTCACGCGCTACGGCAAGGTGATTGACGCCACCGGCAAGGCGCTCACGGTGCGCGAGGCGCTGACGCTGATCAACCAGAGCCTTGACGAGGTGCTGGCCGAGCAAGAGGGCGACTTCGACGCCGACACGCGCTGGGCGCTGGCCTGGTTCGAGCAGTACGGCTTTGCCGAGGGCGAGTACGGCGTGGCCGAGACGCTCTCCAAGGCCAAGAACACCAGCGTCGCCGGGATGGTCAACGCGGGCCTGCTGGCCGCTGGCAGCGGCAAGGTGCGCCTGCTGCGCCCCGACGAGCTGCCCGCCGACTGGAACCCCGCCACCGATGCGCGCCTGACCGTCTGGGAGATGGTGCATCAGCTTGTGCGCGCCCTGAGCGTGGGCGACCAGGCCAGCGAGGCGGCGGCGGGCACGCTGTTGGCCCAGCTTGGCGGGCAGGCCGACGTGGCCCGCGAGCTGGCGTACCGCCTCTACGCCCTCTGCGAGCGCAAGAAGCGGGCGGCGGAGGCGCTGGCCTACAACGGCCTGGTGCAGAGCTGGCCCGAGATGCTGACCTTGGCCCAGGCGCAGCGCAGGGACGTGCCGGTGCAGTTAGGATTTTAGATTTTGGATTTATGATTTTAGATTGTCGGTTCGGAAAATCCAAAATCCAAAATCTAAAATCATAAATCAAAAGGGGTTTGCGATGATTACCGAGCTACGCGCCCACCAGTTCAAATCCTGGGCTGATACCGGCTCCATACGCTTGGCCCCCATTACCGGCTTGTTTGGTGCCAATAGCTCCGGCAAGACCTCGATCCTTCAATTGCTCTTACTGCTCAAGCAAACGGTGGACGCATCCGACCGTCAGCAGGTGCTGAACTTGGGAACAAAGCGCACCTACAGTGGCGCGGAGCGCGCCTACGTCGATCTTGGCGTGTTTTCCGACATCGTTCACGCGCATACCGTTCCCGGCTCGCTTGCGCTATCTATTGGCTGGGAACTCGAACCCGCGCTCCAGATCACCGATCCTGCTTCGGTTCGACCGCGCACCCTGTTTTCAATCCCCGCACTGCAGTTTGAGACCATCATCAGTAGCAGTCACCAATCGCTTCGTGTTGACCGCTTCTCCTATACGTTCCCGCAGGACGGATCTGACTCTCACCGTCGCTACACGTTCGGCATGGAACAGCAACAGCCGACGAGTGGAGAGCATCAGGATACGTATGCACTGCTGGCACAGGGATATGCGATGAAACGTCGGCACGGGCGACCACCCGCGCTCCCTCCGCCCGTCAAGTGCTACGGCTTTCCCGACCAAGTCCGGGCTGCCTACCAAAATGCAGGCTTCCTTGCGGATCTGGTGCTCTCCTTTGAAGAACTCTTCCAACGTGTGTTCTACCTCGGCCCCCTGCGCGAGTATCCACAGCGCGACTACACATGGGGTGGTGAACGGCCACAGGATGTTGGTCGCCGTGGCGAATTGGCCGTCTCGGCCATGCTCGCCTCACGCGACCAACCAACCATCAACATGGGAAAGGAGACCCGACCGACGAAAACCGTCGAGGAGCGCGTCGCCATGTGGATGCGCGATCTTGGCTTGATTTCCAGTTTCTCCCTTCAGCCTATCGCTGAAAACCGCACGTCCTATGAAGTACGGGTGCGGCGCACGCCGAAAAGCTCCGAAGTGCTGATTACCGATGTTGGCTTCGGCGTCTCGCAGATCTTGCCCGTGCTGGTGCTTTGCTATTACGCCCCCGAGGGTGCGACCATCATCCTGGAGCAGCCGGAGATTCACTTGCATCCCCGTGTCCAGGCGGGGCTGGCCGACGTATTCATTGACGCCATGAAGACGCGGAACATCCAGATCATTCTGGAAAGCCATAGTGAACACCTGCTTCGGCGGCTCCAGCGAAGGATTGCCGAAGAGGCATTGAGTCCAGAACAAGCCGCGCTCTACTTCTGCACGACGAACGGACAGGGCGTCTCGCATGCTGAGGCGCTCCAACTTGACCCGTTTGGCAACATCACCAACTGGCCACAGGACTTCTTCGGCGATGAATTTGGTGAGATTGCCGCAATGCAGGAAGCCGCATTGAAACGCCAACTAGGAGCGGCATGAAGGCAATCAAGGAGGAAACCACGATGGCGTATCAACTACCGATTGACCCCGAGACCCTGGCGCAGATCTGCCGTCGCCAGCACATCCGCAGGCTCTCGCTGTTTGGCTCCGTCCTCGCTGGCACCGCGCAGCCAGAGAGCGACATTGACCTGCTGATTGAATTTGAGCCGGGCCAGGCACCGGGCCTGCTCGGGCTGGCTGCCATCGAAGCTGAGTTATCCACGAGGATTTGAGATTTTAGATTGATGATTTTAGATCCGAAAAATCTAAAATCATCAATCTCAAACCTAAAATTACTTTCGGAGTGTTTTGAGCGAGGCGACCGTCATGGCGACGATCGCATTCGCCTCCTGCATCAGATCGGCAAAGCGCGAAGCGGGAAGGAGATCGACATCGATGATCATCTCTAGCCAATACAGGGTTTCATCGGCCTCTTCCAGGACGATTCCGAGCTTGGCGATCATGTCGGCGGTTGATTTTGCTCGGCAGGCGGCACGGTAGTTCGCCCCAACGGAGGTGGCACAGCGAATAATCTGGCGTGCAATCACATCCGCCGCACGGTCACGAGGCAGCGCCGCTGCCAACCGGATAACACGGACTCCAAGCTGTTTGGTACGATCCTTGAATTGCTGCTCATCCATAGGAGATTTATGATTTTGGATTTATGATTTTGGATTTATGATTTTCGGATCTAAAATCTAAAATCATCAATCCAGGATAGATACGCCTCGTCTCTATACCGTCCATCGGCTCGGTATGGTGCGCTCAAATCCAAAATCCAAAATCTCAAATCCAAAATCGGTATGGTGCGCTCAAATCCAAAATCCAAAATCTCAAATCCAAAATCGGAGACAACATGGCCGTCACCAACCACGAGCGCGTCGGGAAAGCCCTGGACTTACTGCGCCAGGGACTCCTGCCCTTCATCGAGCGCGAGCTTCAGGCCCAGCACGGCAAATACTGGGTCACCAAAGTTACCGCTGGCTGGCGCAACGAGCTGACCTGGGCCGACGATGAGACGCCCCACCTGGACATCGCCGCACTGCTCAAGCTGATGTGGGATCAGTGGAACGAGGTCTTCCGCAAAACCCTCGGCTTCAGCGAGCGCAGCCTCGTGAGTGAACTGCGCGACCATCGCAACAAGTGGGCGCACCAGGAACCCTTCTCGACCAATGATGCCCAGCGCGTCCTCGACTCTGCCACGCGCCTGCTCACCGCGATCTCCGCCCCCCAGGCGGAGGAGATTGAGCGTATGCGGATGGAGTTGATGCGCGTCTTCTTCGACGAGCAGGTGCGCAACGAGCGCCGGAAAAGCACCGGCACCGCCATCGAGAATACCGCAACCGGCGGTCTCAAGCCCTGGCGCGAGGTCGTGACGCCGCACAAGGATGTCGCCAGTGGGCGCTATCAGCAGGCGGAGTTTGCCGCCGATCTCTGGCAAGTCCACCTTGGCGAGGGCACCGACGAGTACCGGAACCCGGTCGAGTTCTTCCGCCGCACCTACCTGACCGAGAGCCTCACCCGGCTGTTGGTCGGCGCACTCCAGCGCCTCGCCGGTGCAGGCGGCGATCCGGTCATCCAGCTTCAGACCAACTTCGGCGGCGGCAAGACTCACTCCATGCTCGCGCTCTACCACCTCGCCTCTGGTATCTCGCCCACTAACCTGGACGGGATTGATCGTGTGATGCAGGCGGCGAACACCACCACTCTGCCGACCGCTCGCCGGGTCGTGCTGGTCGGCAACAAGATTTCCCCCGGCAACCCGGTGGTCAAGGCGGATGGTACGGTGGTACGGACGCTCTGGGGCGAACTGGCGTGGCAGCTTGGCGGGCGTACGGCCTTTGAGCGTGTGCGACTTGATGATGAGCGGGCCACCAGTCCGGGCGACGCCCTGCGCGCGCTGTTCAACGACTACGGGCCGTGCCTCATCCTCATTGATGAGTGGGTATCCTATGCACGCCAACTGCACGACCAAAGCGACTTACCGGCGGGCGGCTTCGAGACCCAGTTCACCTTTGCCCAGGCACTCACCGAGTCGGCCAAACTGGCGAAGAATTGCTTGCTGGTGATCAGTCTACCCGCCTCAGACACGAGCGGCTCACCCCACACCCAGGCCGATGATGCGGAGGTCGGCGGCCAACGCGGGCGCGAGTCCCTTGACCGGCTGCGCAACGTCGTCGGGCGCGTCGAGTCCTCGTGGCGACCCGCGAGTGCCGAAGAAGGCTTCGAGATAGTGCGGCGACGTTTGTTCGAGCCGCTGAATGATGCAGGTCAGTTCAAAGATCGCGATGTCGTTGCACGGGCCTTCGCTGACCTCTACCGTACCCAGGGGCAGGAGTTCCCACCCGAGTGCCACGACAACGCCTACGAGCAGCGCCTCAAAGCGGCCTACCCCATTCACCCGGAGATCTTCGACCGGCTCTACACCGACTGGTCCACGCTGGTGAAGTTCCAACGCACCCGTGGTGTGCTGCGCCTGATGGCGGCGGTCATCCACAGCCTCTGGGAGAAGGGCGACCGCAACCCGCTGATTCTCCCGGCCAACATCCCGATTGACGAGCCGCGTGTGCAGTTCGAACTGACCCGCTACCTCTCAGACAACTGGGTGCCCATCCTGGAAAAGGACGTGGATGGCCCTTCCTCACTGCCGCTCCAGATCGACAGCGAGGTGCCCAACCTGGGCAAGTTCGCCGCGTGCCGACGGGTTGCCCGCACCATCTACCTCGGATCGGCACCCACCGCCACCGCCGCCAATCGCGGCATGGAAGATCGACGGGTCAAGCTGGGGTGCGTGATGCCTGGCGAGTCACCGGCGGTGTTCGGCGATGCCCTGCGGCGGCTGGCAGCGGCGGCCACCTATCTCTACCAGGACGGGCCGCGCTATTGGTACTCAACCCAGCCCACGGTCACGAAGCTGGCCGATGATCGTGCGGAACAAATGAAGCGCGAACCCGATAAGGTAGCTCAGGAGTTGGAGCGTCGGTTACGGATGAACCTGAGATTGATGGGTGACTTTAGCCGCATCCATGCATTTCCCGGATCGAACGTTGATGTACCGGATGATCTCGATGCACGCTTGGTGGTACTCGGGATTGGCCATGCATACAGCAAAGAGGCGGGCAACGCCGCTGAGGTGATGGCCAAGACCATCCTGGAAAGCCGAGGCACCACACCACGGATCTACCGGAATGCGCTGGTGTTCCTGGTGCCAGATAAGACCCGCATCCAGGATCTCGATGAGGCAGCGCGCAAGTATCTGGCCTGGGACTCGATCCTCAGTGAGAAAGAAATGCTCGATCTCTCGCCGCACCAGGTCAAGCAAGCGGAGACGCAACGGACGACGGCGGACAGCGTGGTCACGGCGCGACTCCCCGAGACCTACCAGTGGGTGCTGGTGCCGAAACAGAGCAGGCCACAGGTACCGATGGAGTGGCTGGCACTCAAGCTCGCGGGCCAGGACGCACTGGCGGTACGGGCAAGCAAGAAACTCCGTAGCGATGAGCAACTCGTCCTGAACCTCGCCGCCTCCAGCCTGCGTCTAGAGCTGGATCGGATTCCGCTGTGGCGCGGTGATCACGTCGCGGTGCGGCAACTGGTCGAGGACTTCGGGCGCTACCATTACCTGCCACGGCTGCGTAACCCGACCGTACTGCTCGACGCGATCCAGGCCGGTATCAACCTGAATACCTGGGAGATGGACTCCTTCGCCTATGCGGAGAGCTATGATGAGACGGGCGGGCGATACCGGGGTCTGCGATCAGCGACACTGCTCATGGTGAGTGAGAGCGATGGGGCGCTGCTTGTCCGCCCCGAGGTCGCACGTCGGCAGATGGATGCAGAGGTTCTGCCGCTACCCGGCCCCGGGCCAACGCCCCCGCCGCCCGGCCCCGGGCCGACGCCCCCGACACCCGGCCCAGGGCCAACGCCCCCACCGCCACCCGGCCCCGCACCCACACCGAAGCCGCGCCGCTTCCACGGCACCGTCACCCTCGACTCAGCGCGGGTGGGGCGCGACGCCAGCAAGATCGCCGAGGAAGTCATCGCGCACCTCGTAGGACTCATGGGCGCGAACGTGCGGGTGACGCTGGAGATCGAGGCCGACATCCCCAGCGGCACACCGGACAACGTCGTCCGCACCGTCACCGAGAACAGCCGGGTACTGCGGTTCAGTCAGGCCGGGTTCGAGGAGGAGTAGGAGCATACAAACAGGGAGTCGCGCCACACGATCACACCGACCACTCTGAAATGAAGGGTCACGAGCGCTGAGGCATGGGGATGCCTCAGCGCGGGCAGGTTCTTCATTCCGATCTACCGTTGTGATGCGGTAGATCCCGCATCTGCGGCTCGCTCAGTGTATAATAGCCAGAGCGCAAGAGGAGGGCACTGATGACGACGGTACAGGATGTCTTGACCATCGCAACACAACTGACGCCGGTTGAGCAACTTGAGGTGATTCAGGCGCTCTCACGTGCGCTCCAGCAGCGCTACACTGCTACCGCCGCGCCGCCAGAGGTGACACCAGGGAACCCACGCATCGCTGGGCTTGACCAAGGCACCTATTGGGTAAGCGACGATTTTGATGCCGAACTCCCCGATGAGTTTTGGCTGGGTGGTGACGATGAACGTGCTGCTTGATACGCACGCCTTTATCTGGTGGGCAATTGACCCGGACAAGCTCTCTTCGACTGCCCGCGCCGCTTGCGAGGACACGACCAACCAGTTATTGCTGAGCATCGCCAGCGTCTGGGAAATGCAGATCAAGTATCAGCTTGAGAAGCTGATACTACCCAAGCCCCTCGCGGAGCTCGTTGATCATCAGGTGCGCCAGAATAGGCTGAGCCTGTTGTCGATCGAGCCTTCCCATATCTACGCCCTCCAGACTCTCCCTCCCCACCACCGCGACCCCTTCGACCGGATGATCATCGCCCAGGCGACGGTCGCTGGCCTGACTATCATCAGCGCTGACCATGTCTTCCGCAGCTACGCCGCGCCGCTACTCTGGTGACGGCTCCCAGGGCTAAAGCTCAGACCCCCGCCAGGGGGAAGAACATCGCTTTTGGGTACACTGTCAATAGCGGCATCGGCTCACGCTTGCCCACGGCAGACATGTCGTATGGGGCAATCTCCGCCATCGGATCGTCGGGGGCTCCAAAACGGATTTTGGCGATGTCGTTGACCATAGGGAACCTCCGGGAACCTTCACGACTTCGCTATGTCGGTCGGGTCTTGCTTCGCCCACTCAAAGTGGCGTTTCAGGCCATTACAATTTCTTGGTGGAATAAGTTTTTCATGATGCTGGAGTCGGCCTACAACAATGCCGGGGGCGATGCCGATCTCGTGCGCAAAGGCGCGGATCGCGGCACTACTCCGATAGTCCCTGGTCGTAATGAAACGCTGCCAGTCTTCTGGGGCGATCAAGAAATCGGCGGCAAAGCGATTCGCCTCCTGCTCCTTCTCATTG
>CAISPW010000148.1 GCA_903887465.1 uncultured Oscillochloris sp.
ATCTCGGCCCAGCGGGCCATGCCCCGGTCGTGGGCGCTGCCGCCCCAGGTGGCATCGAGCGCCTGCATCGACTGGTTCATCCCGTTGCTGCCGCTGGTGATCTGATCGGCGGTGGCGCGCATCTGGCGGGCCACGGTGCGCAGTTGGTCGGTGTCGGCGCGGATGACGGTACTCATGGCGATCCTTCTTGGCTATACGGCAGGCGGTGGCGGTACTGCAATCACGGCGGCAAGCTGGTCGGCGTCGGCGTAGGCGAGTTGCACCAGGCGCGGCGGCTGGCCCGTCTCTAGGACAAAGCCGCGCCCGATTGGCATGTCGCTCGCCAGCACGCTCTTGAAGCGGCCCTTGATCGTCTGGGCGAGCGCGCCCTCGGGCGGGCGACCGACGACGATCTCGGCGCAGCTAGTGCGGATGGCCTTCATCAGCGACGGGCCGCTGCTGATGCTCGATTCGCTGGAGGTGTAGGAGGCGATGCAGTGGACACCGATGTCGCTGCCGCGACGGACGTATGTGTCGAGGGCCGTGGTGATCGGGTTGTCCTGCGCCACCAGATCCCAGTTGTGGATCACGATGATGGTGCGCCGCTTGATCGGCAGGCCCTGGCGCAGCCGGGCGAGCCGCTCGGACAGCTCGCCGTTGAGTTGCTGAATCACGGCCACCAACTCGTCCTTCTCGGTGACCAGCACGATGTCGCGTGTCTCTTTGCCGACGCTCAGGCCACTGAAGCGCCTGGTGTGGGGGAGTTGCTCGAAGTCGCGCAGGGCGCGCAGGCTGTAGTCAACCAGGATCACCTCGGCCTGCTCGGGCGTGAAGCGCTGGGCGACGGCGGCCAGCAGGGTGCGCAGCAGCGAACTCTTGCCGCTGCGCAGGGCACCCGTCACCAGCATGTGGGCGGTCTGCTCAAGGTTCCAGGGCAGGGGCTGGAGCGTCGAACTATCAATGCCGAGCGGCACGGCTGCGATGAGGGTTGTCGGCAGCGCCACCAGCAGGGGGCTGAGGTCACACGTCGTCGGCAGCAGGCGCAGCGGGCGCGGGGCGCGTGTCGGGGTGGCCCGCATGGCCGCCTGCCACCTCGCGCTCACGATGGTAATCGAGCGCTCGATCTCACGGGCCACATCGCTGTAGGCAACGGCGGTGGCCTCGGCGCTGGCGGCGGCAACCCCGCCCTCGGCGCGGGCCAGGAGCGCAGGCAGGGCGATCTGCGCCTCGCGCGGGCGGGGCGCGCCGCGCAGGAAGGCCCGCCCAGCCTGCTCTGGCTTGATCAACTTGCTCGCGTAGTCCTTGCCAATCAGCTCGGCCGAGTCGCCTTCGCTGTTGAGGCGCAGGGCGATGCGGGTCTCGAAGTTGGCGATCAGCTGGCCGACATCGCGGATGGTGTAGGCGGTAACGATGAAGTAGATGCCATAGGCCCGGCACTCGCGCATGAGCGAGCGGAGTACATCGAGGATCAAATCGTTCTGGCTAGTGAGTTCGGCCAGGTTATCGATCACCACAACCAGGGCCGGCGGCGCGGGCGGGGTCTGATCCGGCTTGCTGGCGCGGCGCTCGCGGTACAGCGACAGGCTGGCGACCCCGTGGTGCTGGAAGAGTTCGCGGCGCTCTTCAAGCTGATCCTGGATCTCGGCCAGCAGCCGCTCGATCAGCAGGTGC
>CAISPW010000149.1 GCA_903887465.1 uncultured Oscillochloris sp.
CAGACGAACGCACGATGGTGAACATGCAATCCCAAACGCCTATGGCAATGGGATCGGGGGTGTGGTAGTCCACCCCGTAGGGATTGCCCCTGCGAACTGAGTACCTTGCGATAAAACGCTAGGAAAAAGTGTACTATTGCCTTTACCGTCTGCGGTGTTCGTCGGAGCGGCTTCAGCCGCGTGCGGAGCTGATCGGTGAAGCTGAAGCATGTCCTACGGCTGAAAGAAGATCTGGTACGCGCCGTGGCGGGCACCACGGGCCGAAACCCGGTAGCGCACTACGCCGGTGCTGTCGCTGCGCACCGGGCTGCTGCGCGTCACCTGCGCGTCGGGGCGACCGGCGATGGTGAAGGCCAGCGAGCCATCGGGCTGGAGCAGGTCGATCTGTAGGTCACCGGACTCCAGCAAGATGATCACGATGGCCTGGAGATCCGCGCTGCCCTCGCTCACCCGCACCGTCCGCTCCTCGCCACCCTCGGCGCTAACAAAGGTGGTACTCAGATTACCGGCTCCGGCGAACATATCGATCATTGTCTGCTCGCCGCTGATCAGCAGGCAGCCGCTCAATAGCGGGGTTAGCAGCAGGGCCGCAAGCAGCGCTCGCAGCGACTGACGTGAAAATAGCCGATAGCCAATAGCCGATAGCCGGGCATCAGCGACCATGTTCAGCGCGGCGGTGTGCGCCCCGCGCATGAACGTCTTTTGCGCTACTGCGGACAAAAAAATACCATGGGGATCCGCCCCAGATCTGCTTTATGTTGGGGCATCCCCAACATAAAGCTATCTCTATAGCTGCCAGAGGCAGATCCGGCCATCGTGGGTGCCGGTGGCGAGCAGGCGGCCACTGGGGTGATAGGCCAAGCTGGCCACGCCCGCGCGGTGGTCGAGGGCGGGGGCAATCAGTTCGCCATCGCCGAGGCGCCAGAGGCGGGCACCGCGATCCTCGCTGGCGCTAGCAATCACCTGGCTGTCGGGGCTAAACGCGATCGAGCGCACCGGCCCACGGTGCCCTTGAAGTATCTCAATTGGCTTGTGGTCGCTGAGACGCCAGACGCGGATGCTCATCTGGCTGCTGGCGGCGATATACGCGCCGTCGGGGCTAAAGGCGACGCTGTAGATAAAGCTGGCGAAGCCGCCCAGTTGCCCGGCGGGCCGGTGGGTGGCCGTGTTCCACAAGTAGACGGCACCATCGTAACAGCCGGCCGCCAGCAGTTCGCCATCGGCGCTAAAGCTCAGGCTATGGACAAAAGGGCAGGGCAGCGTGTCGAGGATCCGCACCTGGTCGCCATCGGCGGTGCAGACCGTGATCGTGCTGCCCCAGCCGCCCACAGCCAGCAGCTTGCCGTCAGGGCTAAAGGCGATACTCTCGATCGGGCAGCCGGGAATACGCAGTTGTCGGCGCGACTCCCCGTCGCTGACATTCCAGATCCGCACCGTCTCATCATCGCTGCCCGTGGCCATCAGGCCGCCGGTGGGCGCAAAAAAGACACTGCGCACGCTGCTGGTATGCCCCTTCAGGGTACGCACGTGGCCATAGTCGCTCAGCCGCCACAGCCCAACCGTATGGTCATCATAGCCAGCGGCCAGCAACTCGCCGCTGGGGCTAAAGGCCACCGAGCGGATTGGGCTGCCGGTGGTGAGCATGCGCAGGAGCGTGCCGATTGGCGCCTGCTCGCTCACCAGGCTCGGCGTATTCATCGGCGATTCCCCCACAGGCCGGGGGTCGGCCAGGGGTACTGAGATGGCCAGCGGGGGAACGGGGTGAGCGGCAAGCGTGGCGAGGCCACGGGCGTGCGAGAGTTCCTCGCGCATCTCGCGGGCGCTGGGAGGTCGGCCCTCTAGGGTCACGCTAAGAGAGCGCTGGATCAGACTCGCCACCGGCTCCGGCACATGCGGCGACAGATCGCGGATCGGGCGAAGCGAGTCGGGGTTGCCATTGATCATGCGGGCCATCCGACTCATTGCGTCGGCGGGGAGCGTATCGGTGAGCATGTGGTAGAGCGTCGCCCCCAGCGAGTACAAGTCGCTGCGCGGGTCAGGCTCACCATCACGCATCTGCTCAATCGGCGCGTAGGGCGGCGTAAAGCCATAGATCTTACGGTCCGCGCTCTCAGGCGTGGTCGACGCAGCGCTATCGACCGAAAGCGTGACTCCACCACGGGCGAGGCCGAAATCAAGCAGAATAATGTCGAAGGTGGAGCTGAGTTTGAGGTTCTTAGGCTTTAGGTCGCGGTGGATAATCGGCAAGGGCCGCGTGTGCAGATAGTTGAGTACATCAAGAAGTTGGTCGCCCCACTTCAGCACCATCGACATGGCCTGGGGGGAGGCAAAGCGCTTGCCCAGGCGCGTGAGCTGACTGCCCAGATCCTCGCCGTGGATGAACTCCATCACCAGGAACTGGCCGTTGCCCTCAATAAAGTGATCGCTCACCTTGGGGAGCGCCTGGTGGCGCAGCCGAGCGAGGAGCTTGGCCTCGTGCTCGAAGGCGCGCCGGTAGGCGTCGTCGTGAAAGAGCGTCTCCTTGATCGCCACATCGTGAGACAGCCGCATATCACGAGCCAGATACACTGCGCCCATGCCGCCTTTGCCGATCTGTGCGGCGATGCGGTAGCGTTCTTGGAGCAGGGTACCGGGCGCTAACATGACATAAGTCTTTCATCAACCGCAGGGACGGCACATGGGCAGCGGGAAGACCCGCGCTGCCTGGGGTTTCACCTAGCGCCTTCTGACGTCGTATAGGCTCCATTATAGCAAATCCATCACCGTCTGTGCACGGCCATACTACAGGACTCAGGGCGGTCGCAACGTCGCCGCTGGCGGGGGTTTGGGAGTGGCTGCGCCACCCCTGAACGATCTTTTTTGGTTGATTTTTGGCGGCGAATCTGCCAAAAATCAACCAAAAGCTGGGTCTGGGGCTGCGCCCCATGCGTATCACATTTCCCCAACCCAACGCCGGTTTTTAGGACGGTAGCCCTACCCTTGATCGTATGGAGCTACGCCTCGCCAAAGTTATTGGCCACCAGCCGCGCCAAGGCGTCGAGCGCCTGCAGCGCATCATCGCCCTCGGCGCGCAGGTGGATCCGGTGGCCGAGCTTGACGCCGAGCTTCATCACATCGATCATGCTCTTCGCGTTGCCGATCGGGCGCTCGGGAAGGTCGAGATTGCGCGCGCGGATTGTGCTTGTGTAGCGGCTCGCCGCCGCAACAAAATCCTTCGCCGGGCGCATGTGCAGCCCAACCCTGTTGGTGATCGTCAGGGTCATCTCGACGCCCGTTCTCGGCAGGGGCGGTGGCGGCGCGGGTTCCGTGCGCGGGATATCAACAAGCAAGGCCACGCCCTTGGTCTCCAGGGCGCGCTCGGCGGCGGCCGCCACCTCAGCCATGGTCACATTCGGTCGCGTAGCCTCAACCGCCGCCACCAGGGCACCCTCAACCAGAGGGGCCGCGCTGATCAGGAAGGGAACGCCGCTCATCTCCAGGGCGATCTCAGCGCTCATGATCGCGCTGCCCATATCGACCAGCACCAGCACCTCGTCGGCGTCGGTGAGGCTGGCAAGAGCCTGGCTGATCAGGTCGGTACTCGTGCCGAGGTCGCCCTCAAGGGTGCCTCCAGCCGCCGCGATCGGAAGTCGACCCTGCGCCATCTGATCGATCAGCTCTTTGACTCCGTGGGCAATGTGCGCGCTGTGTGAGATGATGAGGAGACCAATCATAAGACTGCTATTGCAGATTATGGATGGCAGACAGCAGATTGTCGTACAATCTGCCATCTGCCATCTGCCATCTACAACCCATAGGCTTCGGCCAGGATCTCAATCGGGTGCTTCGTGGCGACGCCGGTGCCATGGCTGATCTGCCAGCGACATGTCTCGCTGTCGCAGAGGGCGAGATCGGAGTTGGCTGCCGTAACGAAGGCAAAGAGCTTCGCGCCGACATCCATGCCGATCTGGTATTTCTCGCGCTTGAGTCCGTAGGTTCCCGCGATGCCGCAGCACGCGGCGTGGCTTTCGGTGAGGCGCAGGCCGGGGACGAGGCCGAGGACATCGAGGACGGGCAGACCAACACGGTGGGCGCGCAACTGACAGGGCGGGTGGTAGGGCAGCTCGCGCGGGATCGGGTGGAAGTCGGTGTCGAGATCGCCAGCCTCGTACAGGTTGCGCAGAAACTCGAAGATGTCGTAGGTGCCGGCTGCCACATCGCGCACGTCATGGCTGTGCAGGCCGAGCAACTCGGGGGCCTCCTCCTTCAGGGTGAGCGTGCAACTGGTGCTGGTGCCGACCACAGGGATGCCCCTGCGCACGTAGGGCAGCAGGTGTTCGACATTGAACATATGTCGGCCCTTGGCCGCCGCGAAGTCGCCGTTCGAGAGCAGGGGCAGGCCGCAGCAGCCCTGCTTGGGGATGATCACCTCGTACCCGTTGCGCTCTAGTACGGCGATGGCGGCCTGGCCCACATGCGGCTCGTAGTACTGCGTGCTACAGCCGTGGTAGTAGACCACCTGCTTGCGCGCGCCAACAGGCGGCGTGTGCTTCTTGAACCACGAGCGGAAGGTGTAGCTGCTGGCGGGCGGCAGCGGCGCATCGTGGTGGATCTGTAGCACCTGCTCGATTGCCCAGCGCAAGGGCTTGACCGCAAGGCCGAAGTTCACCAGCGGCGCGTGCGGGCCGCTGCTCAGCCGACCAACCAGCCCGGCGCGGGCGATGATCCGGTTGCGCAGGGGCATGCCGCGCTCGGCCACGATCTGGGCGCGGGCGCGGGCGTTCAGCTCGACGATCTTCACGCCGGTCGGGCAGACCTCGTTACACACCCGGCAGCCCGAGCAGTAGTCCACCGATTCGTCGGGCACGGGCTGGCCCGCGTGGCGGAAGCGCTGGGCCTGCGGGCCGACATACTTCGGCCCGGGGAACTTGTCGGTCACGGCCGCCACCGGGCATGCCGAAGTGCAGACGTTGCACTTGATGCAGTGGTCGAGCGATTGAGTGATCTCAATGTGATCCATACATTGTCCCTGGCGTAGGGTCGCAGCATTCGCCTTGGCGCTTTACGCCAAAACGAATGCTGCGCCCCTACGCGCGTCCGGCCTTCCAGCCGGTTGCGGCGGCGATCCCCTCAAGGGTACCCTCGCGGACAGGATCGCACCCGGCGAGGGCAGATCCGACGACGGCGACGTTTTTGTAGACCACCTGACCGGCCGCATCAAGGGGGCGCAGGCCCGCGTCGGCGGCGACGCCGGTGCGGAAGACCGGGTGGCCGGTCTCGTTGAGGAAGCGGGTGCCGAACCAGTCGGCGCGGGCGCTGGGGGTGCGCAACGGCAGGCCGAGGGCGGTCTCTGCCAGGGCACCGGCATAATCGGCGCGCACCCCGCCACCAGCGATCCCGCCGGTAGCCAGGACGTAGCGGGCGGCGTGGTGACGCTGCTCGCGGGCGGCGGCCTCGCTGTAGATCGCCTCCAGGTGATCGCCCTGGCCCTCGCCGCGCCGCACAAAAGCGCCAATCTGGATGCGCCCGCCCGCCCGCAGCAGCGCCGCCTCAAGTGCGCGGTAGAGCCGCATCCCCGGCACCGATGCGGGCAGAGTCGGGATCTCAAAGATCAGCGCACCGGCGGCGGCCTGAAGATCGCTCACCGCTTGGGTGGCATTGGCCAACCCGAGAACCGCCGGCATGCCGACCCGGCTGTAGCGACCGCGCTGTACCAACTGGCGCAACTGACGTCCCACGTCGGCGCGGAACTCGGGCCGGTCGAAGAGGCGGGCGAGCGAAACGGTACCGAAATCGAGCGTGCGATCCGTGGGCGGCATCTGGAGGTAGACCCCCTCGGCGGCAAAACCCTCGGCGCGCAGGTTGGCGGCAACTATGGGTGGGAAGAAATCACGCAGCGCGTGGAATCCGGCGATCAGCAGCGGGCCGCCACCGTCGCCCTGGCGAGGCAACTGGCGTGCATCGCCAGCGGCCATCGTCGTAGGCACCAGGCAGGTCGTCCGCAGGGCACCGACGGCGGTAGGCAGCCGCAGGTTGCGGCGCAGGCTGCCCACCAGCGGGGATCCGCCGACCGCGCATGCGGCGCGCAGGCGATCCGCGCCAGCCTGGACGGCGTCCACGCCAGCCAGCGCGTAGGGATGATCGGCGTGATCGGCGATCAGCGCCTCGACCCCGGCCAGCGGGTCACCGTCACCGATGTCGAACAGATCCAGGCAGCCGGCGGCCCAGTGGGTGGTGCCGTGGCCCTTCGCGAGGCACAGCACCCGCTCGCCCGCCTCGGCCCGCCCGATCGCCGCCAGCATCCCGGCAATCCCCGCGCCGATCACAATTGTGTCGTAAAACATAAGCGTATATCCGGGGGCGTAGGGCCGAAACATCGTGATTGACGCAGAGCGTTAATCACGATGCTTCGGCCCTACGCCGTCTCGGCGGGCGCGGTCAGGCGGCCGGCCCCCAGCACACTCACGTAGATCAACTCGTCGAGGCGCGCCTGCCGCAACTGGTCGCCCCAGAGTACCGGGGTCAGACCCTTCCAGCGCTCCTGGAGGAAGTGCAGCAGGGCCGCATTGGCGTGTTGAATGTTGAATGTTGGATCTTGAGTAACATCCGCGCTGGGCTGCGCGCTGCGCTGCTCGTAAAGTAGCGCCGTGGTGCGGTAGATGCACCAGCCGCCCTGGCACGGCCCCATGCCCATCCGCACATCGCGGCGGATATCGTCGAGGTTGCTCGCGCCACTGTTGATCGCGGCCTGGACGCGGGTGCGCGAGACCAGCTCGCACTCGCAGATCAGGTCGCCGTATGCCTGCGCCTGCTCGACGGCGGCCAGCGGCTTGCCCAGCCAGTAGAGCTTCTCCGCGCCATCGCCAGCATAGTTCCCGCTGCGGTGTTCGAAGTTGGGTATCGGCATCGGCTCATCAGCGGTGCGACAGGGCTGCGTATTGCCCAGCCGCCGCGCGATCTCGTCCACCGCGTCCTTCGCCATCAGCCGGTAAGTCGTCCACTTGCCACCGACAATCGAGATCATGCCGTCCACCCCATCGCGCTGGCGGTGATCGAGCAGCTTATAGGTGCGGCTGATGTCGCGGTCGTTGGCCACGTCTTGATCTTTGTAGAGCGGGCGGACACCGGCCCAGGCCCGCAGGGCGCGGTACTGCGCGAAGCCGGGTACCAGCTTCTCGCCCTCGGCGAGCATGAGCTGCACCTCTTCCGGATCGATCCCGTAGACATCCGGGTCGGGCACGTGGATGTCGGTGGTGCCGATCACCGCCACCGTATGGATGGGCACGATGATGTCACCGTCGGCGGGCAGCTTGCAGCGGTTGATCACCGTGTTCACCATGCGGTGATTCATCGCCACCATGGTGCCCTTGCCAGGAACAACCGTCACCTTCACGCGGGCCAGGGCGGCAATCTGACCGGCCCAGGCTCCGGCCGCGTTGAGTATAAAGCCGCAGTCGATGTATTTGCGCTCACGAGTGCGTAGATCTTCAACCACGGCGGCGACCACATGCGCGCCCGTACGGATGAGTTCGACCACGCGGTGGTACGTGAAGATCTGGGCACCGTAGTTGTGCGCCGCGAGGGCATTGGTATGCGCAGCCAGAAACGAGTCCGCCGAGCCGTCGGGCACCTCGAACACTCGCGAGATCTGCGGGTTGAGCGCCGGCTCACGGCGCAGCATCTCCGCCACCGAGATCTCCTGGACGGGCACCTCGGTCTTGCGGCAGTTCGCCGCAAAGATATCACCGTAGCTGGGGTCGTCCCACGGCGTTACCACAAAGAAGCCCGAGGTGTCCTCCAGACAATGGGGCATAATTCGGCGCAGGATGACGTTCTCGTGGGCGCACTCCGTGGCCGACTGCGGATCCTTGGTGACGTAGCGCCCGCCGGAGTGGAGCAGACCGTGGTAGCGCCCGGTGGTGCCGTTGGTCAGGTCGCCCTTCTCCACCAGGATGCTACGAATCCCGCGCATCGCCAGGTCGCGCACGCAGCCGAGGCCAGTGGCCCCGCCGCCGATCACAAGCACATCTGTTGGGATCGTTTGCATCACGCAGCCTTTCCAATACAGGTAGGGGCGAAGCAGCGGTCTCCGCATAACTGGCGTTAACCTGCATCCACCTGGGGCCGATGCTTCGCCCCTACCTGTACCCTGCCTACTCCACCCAGTCGAACGTCCGCGTCACAGCCTTCTTCCAGCCCTTGTAGAGGCTGGCCCGCTTGTCGGCATCCAGGTTCGGGTGCCAGGTATGATCCACGCCCCAGTTGGCCCGCAGCTCGTCGGTGTTATTCCAGTAGCCCACGGCCAGGCCGGCAGCGTAGGCCGCGCCCAGGGCGGTCGTCTCTGCCACCTTCGGGCGGATCACCGGCACGCCGAGGATATCGGACTGGAACTGCATCAGGGTGTTGTTGAAGACCATGCCGCCGTCCACCTTCAGGGCGGTCAGATCCACGCCCGAGTCGGCGTTCATCGCATCGAGGACCTCGCGGGTCTGGTAAGCGGTGGCCTCCAGCACCGCGCGGCCGATGTGGCCCTTGGTGATGTAGCGGGTCATGCCGACAATCGCGCCGCGAGCGTTGCTCTTCCAGTAGGGCGCGTAGAGGCCGGAGAAGGCGGGCACGAAGTAGATCCCACCGTTATCCTCGACCAGGTTGGCCAGGGACTCCACCTCGCTCGACGTACTGATCATGCCCAGGTTATCGCGCAGCCACTGTACCAGCGCGCCGGTGATGGCAATCGAACCCTCCAGAGCGTAGACCGCTGGCGCACTGCCGAACTTGTAGCAGAGCGTAGTGAGCAGGCCGTTCTTCGACTGCACCGGCACCGTGCCGGTGTTGAGCAGCATGAAGCAGCCGGTGCCGTAGGTGTTCTTGGCCTCGCCGGGGCTGTAGCAGGTCTGCCCAACCATGGCCGCCTGCTGGTCGCCGAGAATACCGGCCACCGGGATGCCCGCCAGGTCGCCGACGGCGGTGCCGTAGACCTCAGAACTGGCCTTGATCGCCGGCAGCATCTGGCGGGGGATGCCCATAATCCCCAGGATCTCATCGTCCCAGTCGAGGGTGGCCAGGTTCATGAGCATGGTGCGCGAGGCATTGGTCACATCGGTGACGTGGACACCGCCGTTGGTGCCGCCAGTGAGGTGCCAGGTGACAAAGGTGTCGATATTGCCAAAGATGATCTCGCCCGCCTCAGCGGCGGCGCGGGCACCCTCGACATTATCCAGAATCCAGCGCACCTTCGGGCCAGAGAAATAGGTAGCCAGAGGCAGGCCAACCTTCGCGCGGAAGCGATCCTGCCCGCCATCCTTCGCCAGCTCGTTGCAGATCTGATCCGTGCGCGTATCCTGCCAGACAATCGCGTTGTAGACCGGCTTGCCGGTCTTCTTATTCCAGACCACGGTGGTCTCGCGCTGGTTGGTGATGCCCACGGCGGCCAGATCGCTGACGCTCAACTTGCCCTTGTCCAGCGCACCACGGATGACGCTCTGGGTGCGCTCCCAGATCTCGTCGGGGCTATGCTCGACCCAGCCCGGCTTGGGGTAGATCTGCTCGTGCTCCTTCTGATCGTAGCAGATCACACTGCCGGAGTGGTCGAAGATCATACAGCGGGTGCTGGTCGTTCCCTGGTCGATCGCGGCAACATACTTCGTCATGAGATGACTCCTTTGTCAACGGTTGGGGCGCAGCCGCAGGCATAGTAGCGGGTTGCAGAAGAAACTCTACCGCTGCTGCGCCCTTACATTCCCTCTACCACATCAAGCATCGCCTGGGCCATCAGGAAGGCCGAGGTGGCACCGGGGTCCTGGTGGCCGATTGAGCGCTCGCCAAGGTAGGAGGCGCGCCCTTTGGTGGCCAGCATCGGTATCGTCGCCCGCATGCCGACCTCGCAGGCGGCCACGCTCTTGCGCAGCGCGCTCACAAAGTCCTCACTGGCGGCGTTCGCCGCCTTCAGCGCGTCGATTCCTGGGCCGATCGCGTCGATCATGGTCTTCTCGCCACGGGTCGACTTCCCACGCGACTGGATGCCCTCCAGGGCGGCATCCAGGGCGATAATCACATCGGTGGCCCCAAGCTCGAAGCAGTCGCCCGTGGCCATACCGGCGCGCAGGAATGCCGTGCCATAGAGCGGCCCGCTCGCCCCACCCACGGTGGACACGAGCGTCGTGCCCACCGTCTTGAGGATCGCGCCGATATCTTTATCGGCCACGCCGGGCAGCTTGGTGAGCACCGTGGTAAACCCACGGTCGAGGTTCACCCCATGGTCGGAGTCGCCAATGGCCGAGTCGAGCTGGGTGAGATAATCGCGCTGTGCTTTGATCGTCGCGGCCACCCGCTCGATGAACTTGATCACGTGTTCGGCGGTGATATGCATGATTGCCTCGAAAAGTAGGATGGGTTTCAGAGAGGGCTGACCCTCCCTATAGGTTACACGCCCCAGCGCAATGCCGGTGTGTGGACGGGCGCGTCCCAGAGCTTCGTAAGCTCTGCATCGAGCTTAAGCAGAGTGATCGAGCAGCCGGCCATATCCAGCGAGGTGATGTAGCTGCCGATCAGCGTGCGGCTGATCGTGATGCCGCGACCCTTGAGGATCTTGGCCAGCTCGTTATAGACCACATACAGCTCGATCAGCGGCGTGCCGCCGAGGCCGTTGACAAAGGCCAGGACACGGTCGCCGCCGCTGAAGGGCAGATCCTCCAGGATCGGCTCGGTGAGCAGGGCGGTGATCTCAGCGGCACCGACCATCTTGATCCGGCGGCGACCGGGCTCGCCGTGGATACCAACGCCGATCTCGATCTCGTCGTCGGGCAGTTCGAAGCTCGGCCTGCCGACGTGCGGGATGGTGCAACTGGTCAGGGCGGCACCCATGCTGCGGCCCTGGGCGTTCACCTTCTCGGCGATCCGCTTGACCTCGGCCAGGTCGGCACCGGCCTCGGCGGCCGCGCCGGCGATCTTCTCTAGCAGCACCGTCACGCCCACGCCGCGCCGCCCAGCCGTCCAGGTACTATCCTTCACCGCCACATCATCGTTAGTGACCACCGTCGCCACCTCGATGCCCTCGGCGGCGGCCAGTTCGGCCGCCATCTCAAAGTTCATCAGGTCGCCGGTGTAGTTCTTAACAATGTGCAGCACGCCCTTGCCGCCATCGACGGCCTTGGTAGCGGCGAGCATCTGGTCGGGCACGGGCGAAGTGAAGACGGCACCGGGGCAGGCCGCATCGAGCATACCCTTGCCAACAAAACCACCGTGCATCGGCTCGTGACCACTGCCGCCGCCCGAGATCACCCCGACCTTGCCCTTGATCGGGCTATCGGCGCGCACGATGAAGTCGGGATCATAATGTACCGTGATCAGATCGGGGTGGGCGTCGGCCATACCGGCCAGCGCCTCCTTAACCACATGCTCGGGCGCGTTGATCAGCTTCTTCACTGAAACTCCTCCTCGCGATTAGCGGCTGCGGTGGCGAGGGTGCAGCGCCCAGACGCCCGTACACCCTCATCATCACGTCGGCACAAAGGTCGAAGCTAGACCTTGAGGGCGGTCAGCAGCAGGGCGGCAACCACCGCGCCAATGATCGGGCCGACAACCGGCACCCACGAGTAGGCCCAGTCCGAGTCGCCCTTGCCGGAGATCGGCAGCAGGAAGTGGGCGATGCGCGGGCCGAGGTCGCGGGCGGGGTTGAGGGCATAGCCGGTGGGGCCGCCAAGGCTCAGACCCAGACCCCAGATCAGCGCACCAACGAGGTACGGCCCAAGGCCACCGGGGAGTGTAGTGCCCGCCGCCTTGAAGATACAGTTGACAATAAAGATCAGGGCAAAGGTCGCGATGGCCTCTGTCAGGACGTTCATCGCCGGGTTGCGGATGGCCGGGCCAGTGCTGAACACGGCCAGCTTCAGACCCTTGTCAGCCGTCTCCGACCAGTGCGGCAAGTACACCAGCCAGACCAAGATCGCGCCGATGAAGGCACCGACAAACTGGCCCGCAATATTCAAAACCGCCGTGTTGACATTGCCACCGCGCACGATCCCGGCGATCTCGCCAGCTGGGTTGAGTGAGCCGGGGCCACCGAGAGCGGATGAGACGAAGACTCCACTCATGACCGCAAAGGCCCAGCCCGCCGTGATGACGATCCAGCCCGCATTCTGGCCCTTCGACTTATTAAGCAAGACGTTCGCAACCACACCGTCGCCGAGAAGAATGAGCACCATTGTGCCAAACATTTCCGCCAGGAACATAGTTCAAGCCCTCCATAATGAGGCTGCCATAGCCTCCGCGAGTACGAGGTCAGGTATCGCCCTTGATATCCGTCGGATCACGCATGTGCGATCACGAGGTCGCCAGTAGGTCGTCGTCCCACCCCCTTTCGGACGCACGAGAGTACAGCGTTGTGCCGCAATGCGGCAGCGCCAAGGATGACTACGGGCAGAACTCCGTGCGTCCGGGCAAGGTCGCCCGCGCACGCGCCGGTAATGCGTTGTCGTTCGGTCTCGTTGTGGGTCGCCGCCAGTGTCCCGAGGATTGCCCCTCGTCGTTGAGCGGCCTAATGACACCGGGCCGTAGAGATGATGGTGACAGACTTAATGTGATCACACCACATATCAGGGTGGGCACGAGCCACGGTGCGCGTACGGGGAGTGCGTTGTAGATTGGCCGCATGTGGGTGAACGTATGTATGATAGCAGACCGTTCCGGCGGGCGTCAAGGGCTTGGGGGCGGCAAGCATAATCAAAAGTATTTCATCTTTGAAACAATATGTTTCACAAGAGTTGCACCACACCGCGTAACAGATGCGTGCCGCACAGATTATGTTCAGGTAATGCAACATGTAGCTAGCGCAGCGCAGTACAGCGCAGTACACTGCACTCCAGCGCATGCCAACCCATTTCGCGCCTTCGCGCCTTCGCGCCTTCGCGTTCGCGTCATCCGCGCCATTTCGCGCCTTCGCGCCTTCGCGTTCGCGTCATCCGCGCCATTTCGCGCCTTCGCGATCCAAACCCCATTTCGCGCCTTCGCGCCTTCGCGTTCGCGTCATCCGCGCCATTTCGCGCCTTCGCGATCCAAACCCAAACCCAACCCCCAACCCCCAACCCCCAAACCCCCCTAGCGACTACGTATGCGCGGCGGGCCAGAAGTCGGCCTTGGTGATGCCATAGCGCACCATCTTGCGCCAGAGGGTGGCCCGGCTAATCCCGAGCAGGTCAGCGGTGCGCCCGAGGTGGCCGAC
>CAISPW010000150.1 GCA_903887465.1 uncultured Oscillochloris sp.
CGCTCTGTGCTGAACGCATATAAATTACCGGCACCTTCCGTCTTATACCCATAAATCTTATACCGATCTTCCCCGTCAATCTTCCGATCTCCCCGCACCTTACTGTACTCCACATACGGCGGGTTGCCCACAATCACATCAAAGCCACCCTCGCTGATAATCTCGTAGAAGGCGGTGAACCAGTGGAAGGGCTGGGTGTTGGATAAGCCGTCGGCTTCCGTGCGGATCTGGCCGATCTTGATCAGGTCGTTGTCGAGGCTCGCATTCACCGCATCGAGTCGCTCACGGATCGCATTGCGGGCGTCGCAACCCTCGGTGGCGGAGGGGTTGAACTGGAGTTGCGCGTTGCGATAGTCGGTCAGTTCGCGCTGCACGGTCTTGATGTCATTGAGCAACTTCTGCTGTCGCTGGTTCATTCCCACCGCTTTGCCGCTGTAAACCAGCCCAATCTCCTCGGGGCGGGCATAACCCACCAGGGCGTTACCGGCACGGATATTGAAGTCAATGTCGGGCAATGGCTCAATATGCTTCGCCTCGTCTAGATCCGCGACCATGCGCAGGAACAGCCGCAACTTGCAGATCTCGGTCGCCTCGGCCATCAGGTCTACGCCATAGAGATTGCGCACCACGATACTCTTTGTGATGAAGTAGTCACGGTTCGCGTGCGCCTCGGCGGCAACCAGCACCTCGACCATCGGCATGCTCACGGCCTGCTTCTGCTCAACCAACGCTTCCATACGGTCAAGTACCGCCGCGTAAATTGGCGTGAGGATGCGCAGCGCGGCGAAGAGGAAGGCACCCGAACCGGCAGTCGGATCGAGAATGCTCAGGGGCAATGTACCCGCGTGGGGGTCGCCCGCAAGCGTCGTGTAGAGGCGATAGACCGTTGGCGCATCAAGCTGCGGGATAAGATCGCCGATCAGCGATTCCAGATCGAGGTTGGCCGTCACCGCATCGTTGATCGTGGCGATCTTCCCGGCCTGAGCATCAGCCAGCAGCGCGGCGACACGGGAACGGCGGGCCACCTGCTCACGCTCGGTCTCGGTAGGCAGCAACTCCTGCTGACTCATCGCCGGGTAGAGATAATCAGCGAGGGTGTGCGGCAGATCGAGCGGAGCCAGGGAGAGTTCGGCCTTATCAAAGAGCGCCGGGATAATCGTGTTGCGGCAGATGTAGCCAGTAATATCGTCGCGAGTGTAATACGCGCCCATCTGCTTCTGGTTGATGTACTTCTCAAAAATATAGCCCAGCACATCGGGGTCAATCTCGCGGTCGCTGGTGCCGGGCCGCTCACTGAGATGCCAGCGCCAGAGACTGAAGAACGCGAGCAGCGCATCAAACGCGCTATCGGGAATGTCTATCGCGTCGCCGTACTGCTCCTCAATCGGGTGCGGCAGAAACAGCCCACCGTTGAGGTAGGGAATGGTGCCGAGCATCTGATTTACCTCCGCGCCGCGCTGCCCCGGCTCTCGCGCAAAGCCCTGGAAGAAGAGGACGCGCAAGAAGCCCCGGTAGTAGCAATCCG
>CAISPW010000151.1 GCA_903887465.1 uncultured Oscillochloris sp.
CGTGCTAGCATGCGTCTGACCCATCGGGTCCTCCCTGTGTGTATGGCGGATGCGGCACATCAACCGTACAACACAGGGAGTTTTGCTGCAAGCCCTTCGGCTGAAGTGTCAAGCTGGAATGGCCGATTCTGAAACATGCCTAACAGCGCATTCTAGCGATATGCCGTACAATATGCTTGAATAAGGTGCCTTATCGTAATGGGAGCAATCAGTGAGCATGATGGCCAGCAGCGGTGACACGCGCTCTACACAGCAGCGCCTCGGACAAGGATCGAGCCTCACCGATCTTTTCGAGCAGGCAAACCTGACCGCAGATCTCTCCGCCGTCGAGCATCTGCTCATCGAACGCTCTCAGTCGCGCTCGGCGCTGATCACGGCCGCCAGTATCCACACGGTGCGCTCGGGCGGCAAGCGGCTGCGGGCTGCGATGGCCCTTCTGTCGGCGCAACTGGGCAACTACCAACTCGCCAATGTCATCCACGCCGCCGCCTCAGCCGAGTTGATCCACGCGGCATCCCTTGTCCACGACGACCTGGTCGACCAGGCGGCGCGGCGGCGCGGGCGGGTCACGGTCCACACCTGCTGGGACAACGACGTGGCCCTGATGGTGGGCGACTACCTCTTCGCCCTGGCCGCCGCCGAGATGTCGATGAGCCCCGACCCACGGATCATCACGTTCTACGCCCAAGCGGTGCAGACGATTGTCGAAGGTGAGCTCAGCCCGGTCACGGCGGTAGAACCGGTGGAGACGGCCCTGAGCCAGTATTTCTACAAAACTGGAGCGAAGACGGCGGTACTTTTTGAGGCGGCCTGTAAGGCCGGGATGGCGGCCGGCAGCGGCAGCGACGCGCAGATCGCCGCCCTCGGGGGCTATGGATTCGATGTGGGCGTAGCCTTCCAGATCGTCGATGATGTGCTCGACTTCACCGGCGATGAGGGCACCCTCGGCAAGCCGGCTGGCAACGATCTGCGCCAGGGCACGATTACCCTGCCGCTGATCTGCGCCCTGAAGGCCACCGGTAGCCCACGTCTGCGGGCGATCATTGAGCAGAGCGACCCCGGCGACGCCGAGATCGATGCGGCCATTGCTGAGGTGCTGGCCGCCGGCGGCACGGATGCGGCCATGGCCGAGGCCCATCGCTATGTCGCCCAAGCTATCGGCCACCTCAACGGATTCCCCGCCTCGCCCGCCCAGCGTGCCCTGATCGACCTGGCGCAGTTTGTCGTGAGTCGCGAATCATAAAAAAAAGGGGCCGGTGTGGAAGGGTTACGCCCTTCCACACCGGCCCTTTTTTTTGCCCTAAAAAGTCACGCTGCCAGCCCAAGCGCCCGGCCCGTAAACGGGCGGGCTAGGTCTGCGACGGTCGCTGAAGCGACCTCAGACAGGCCGCTTCAGCGGCCGTCGTAGACCTCGCCGGGGGCTTCAGCCCCCCGGCGGGCGGTGCCGGACCGCGTGCCTTCTGCGGTAGTGCCCTTTGGGCTGCTTCTTTATGCTGTCCGCGCTAGGTTAAGCCCCAACAGCCGCGCCAATATCTCTTCATCACCTATGTCATTTGGCCAACCATAGGCCGCGAATACTGCCACGTCAAGGGTGTGATGCGCGGCACTTAGCCAGTCGGGTCGCTGGTTGTATAGGTTTGTTAGCGTGCGCTGTTTGCGTGTTGTTTCGTCTGCAACCGGCGGGTTGAGCCACTCGTCACGCTGTTGCACCAGGTTTCGTGCTGCTTCGGCGATGGCGACAACGAATGGGTTGTCCTGTGATTCGCTGCCGGGAGGCCACGGGAACGGGTAGGTCTCGAAGCAGGTGGTGTTGTTGTAGACCGGCGTTCCGCCATCGCCGTGCGTTGATGCTGTCGCTAATGCCCACACTTCGTGCGGACGAGCCTGCAGTACGCCGAAGAAGTAGTCATCTTCTCGCGTAATCACAAAGAGTTTATGATCAGGCACAATCGGGTGAATCAGCCAAACAAAGAGCCGGTGTTTTGCTACTGATGGAGTAACAATAAAGCGCTGTAGCGGTGCAAGTGCTTGGCGTAGTGCCGGTCTTGGCTCAACGTGAAGCCACCAACGCTCGCGGTAGGCAGCGCGATTATTCTTCATCCGCTCCGGCTTCACCTCACGCGCAACATGGGCGAAGGGTAAAACATAACCCGCCGCTTCCTCCTCTGGCATGTCAACGCCAAAATCAATAATGAACATGCCGCGTGGCCGACGTGTGATGTCGAGGCCATTTACCCACGGGCGCACGACCTCGCTGTTGGGGCGACCATGCGGATTGCGTGCTTCAGCGTTGAGCATCTGTGCCGCCTGCTCCGGTGTCAGGTCGAATGCACCACCCTTGGTGTCACCCATAAAGGCAAGTTGGCTATTCTCCGCAAGTCGTTTCGTCTGCGTCAGATCCGTTTCGCTCGTCAGATCCGCGTTGATGCGCTGTACCCTTACGCCATCAAGTTCGCGCACCATCTCGTTGCCCGTATCGAAGCCCACCATCGAGATACGCACCGCCGCACCATCAAGCACCCACGGTCGGTCGCTCCATGCCAGAAAAATGTCGCCACTTCCCTTAATGCGCTCCAACACTTTGCGATTCGCCCCGCCGCGAATCGCCTGCGTCGCCAACAAACCCACCCGTTGCGCTTGGGTTTGTTCAAGCTGCGCCCGCGCTCGCTCAAACCAGTAGGTCACAAGGTCGGCCTCGTGGGGCACACGTCCCGCGTAAAGGGTGAACAGTGCTTCAACGTAGGTGTCGCCAAGCTCCGAGCGCAAGCGTTTGCCCCCCAGAAACGGCGGATTGCCGATGATCACATCCGCCGCAGGCCACGGTGGCTCGGCTGGAAGCCCTTGCAGATCCACGGTCAGGATAGCGTCGCGGTTTTCGATGGTATGCAGCGTCTTTAGCACCGGCTCGTGCGGCCAACCCTCTAAAAAGCCGTTCGCCTTCAGCCATTGCAAGTAGCCAATCCAGACCACCACCTGCGCCAACTCCGCCGCAAAGGGGTTTTTCTCAATCCCAAAGAGTTGCGCGGGGGTAACGCCCAACTCTGGTTGTCGCAGCCCCACCCCACCCGCATATGTCCAGACCTCTTTCTCTAAATCTTTCAGCGCGGTGAGGGCCACGTAGAGAAAATTGCCGCTGCCGCAAGCCGGATCAAGCACGCGCACCTGGGCCAGCTTTTCCATAAAGTCGAGAATCATTCCCTCGGCGACACTTTGCAGCTTGCGCTGGGCGTTGCCGGTGGTCTGCTCCCACTGGACACGTAGCGCCTCCAGGCCGGTCTTGATTTCGACCCATGTACGGCGCAACGGTTGCAGCAACACCGGCTCAACAATCAGCAGAATGTCTGCGCGGCTGGTGTAATGAGCGCCAAGCTGGGCGCGCTTCGTCGCGTCGAGGCTGCGTTCAAAGAGCGTGCCGAAGATAGCCGGCTCAACGGCAGACCAATCGTGCCGCGCCGCATCGGCGAGAAAGGTCAACTCGTCCGCACTCAAGGGCAGCACCTCGTCATTATCGAAGAGCCAGCCGTTGAAACGGGGCACGCGATCCTCACCGAAGTAGCCGCCCTCGCGCATGGCCCGAAAGAGGGCGCGGGCACGCTCTGGGAACTCGCCAGGGTTGAGAATCGCCCGCCGAATGCTCTTGCTCATCAACTCGGCAGGCAACAGTTGAATATCCTCGGCGAACAGGGCGAAGAGTACCTGCATAAAGAAATGGGCAATCGCCGTTGGCGCAAACATGCGAGCTTCGAGCAACTGCGCGACCTTGGCAAAACTCGCGGCGACCGTCTTGGTGATCGTATCGGCCTGCTCAACTGGGCGCAACAACTCAGGGTTGGTCAGCGCTTGGCGCAGCAGATCGCGCACACTGGCATTCGCCAGGTCGGCATTGGTGAAGCTATGCACCCGCGAGGGATAGCCGGTGAAGGCGACGTGGATCTCGTAGTGGGCGAGGTCGCAGGCGATCAGGATCGGGGGATTATCGAGGTCGTCTTTGTAGAGCAGGAGTTGCAAATAGGCTTCGCGCAGAGTCGCGTACTTGCCTTTGGTCTTGTACTCAATGGCAAAGCGGTCCTTATACCAAACATCGGCGAAGCCCGCCTTACCACCGACCTTGGTGAGGGGCTTCTCGAAGCGGAAGAACTGACCTTTGGGGTCCGCTTCGACCGGACCGTTGAGACCAAGGAGCCTGCAGAGGGCGTTGAAATGGGACTGGGCGACAGCGCGCTCATTGAGATCGACGTATTCCCAATGGTGGATGAACTGTTGAACCTCGTTGGGAGTAGACATGCCTAGATTGTAGCACCCGTAGGGGCAACACATCGCCAGCGTTATGTGGCGCATCCGCACACATAACGCTGGCGATGTGTTGTGCCTCCGGGCCGCGCCGATCTACCGCACCCGCACGCGCATAGTTGCGCTGCGCTGCGGATCAACAATATGAACCGCACAGGCCATACATGGGTCGTAGGAATGGACAACGCGCAAGATCTCAATGGGCCGCGTGGGGTCGGCCACCGGCGTACCGATGAGGGCTTGCTCCCAGGGGCCACGCTGGCCGTAGGCATCGCGGGGTGAACCATTCCAGGTACTCGGCACCACCGCCTGATAGTTCGCGATCTTGCCATTCTCGATCCTGATCCAGTGACCCAGGGCGCCTCGGGGTGCCTCGGTGAACCCGTAGCCCTCGGCGCGGGCAGGCCAACTGCGAGGATTGGCGCGGCTGGAGTTGAGCATGGCCAGGTTGCCGGTATGCATGTTGCCTTCGAGTTCGCCAAGCCAGACGAGGAGTTGGGCCGCGAGGAGTTTGGTCTCGACGGCGCGGGCAACGATGCGGCCTAAGACGGAGAAGAGCTGGCCGGTGCCTAGCCCAAGCTGGCCGATCACTCCATTGATGGCGCTGCACACAGTAGGCTGGCCGTGCCCATAGGCCACAAGCATCCGGGCCAATGGCCCGACCTCCATTGGCAGACCGCCGTAGCGTGGGGCGCGGCCAAAGCTATACTTTGCGTCTACATCGAGATAGGCGAAGGGCGGGGGAGGCCCGCTGTAGCGCGGCGCAGTGACCCCGTTCGCGGGATGCATCGGGGCGCTGTCGTCATACCACGAGCGGGAGACCTCCTCAGTGATCCGGCTTTGGTCGAGGGCGGCCACCCCCGCGACATTCTGGTTGGTGATTACCCCCGAAGGCAGCCAGAGCGCCCCATTGCGGTCGGGGTAATCGCCGACCGCCAACAGATGACCGGCCCCGCCGCCGACCGCTGCCCATGTTTTGTAGACCGCACCGACCAGCAGCACATCCGGCAGGAAGACCTGCTCGACAAACATCTGGACACGCAGCATCAGGTTGCGAAGCGTCGCCACCATGGTGGTATTAATCGCCGTCGTGCCGGTGGGGTCAAGGGGGATCGTCATCCCGCCCACCATATACGTCTGGGGATGCGGGTTTTTGCCGCCAAGGAGGGCGTGGATCTTCACCGCATCCTGCTGCCAACTCAGCGCTTCGAGATAGTGAGCCGCGAGCAATAAGTTCGTCTCAGGATTAAGCTGGTAGGCCGGATGGCCCCAGTAGCCATTGGCAAAAATACCGAGCTGTCCGCTCGTGACCAATCCGCTCAAGCGCGCCTGAACCGTGGCAAAATACGAAGCGCTATTCTGTGCCCAGGGCGAGCTTGCGCGCTGGAGCGCAGAGGTTGCGGCAGGATCGGCGGCGAGGGCGGCAGGTACATCGAGCCAGTCGGGGCCATGCAAGTGGTAGAAGTGAATCAGATGATCGTGAACCATCTGTGATCCTGCAAGGAGATTACGGACAATGCGGGCGCTATCGGGGATGCTGAGGCCCAGCGCATTCTCGACGGCACGCAGCGAAGCGAGCGCGTGAACGGTGGTGCAGACCCCGCAGATCCGCTGGAGGAAAACCCAGGCGTCGCGGGGGTCGCGGCCTTTGAGGATAAGCTCAAGGCCGCGAAACGACATGGTACAACTCCAGGCATCGCTGACAACCCCGTCCGTAATCTCGGCCTCGATACGCAGATGGCCTTCAATGCGTGTGAGCGGGTCAATCACCAGGCGGTTCGTGGTTGTCCTGCCATTAGACACATGCGGCAGAAAAGTTTTGTAGGGCGGCGGGGGCGTCTCCAGCTCAACCGGCGGGGTCGATGGCTCGGGGGGCTGTGGCTCCATAGGAAACTCCTTGGTTTGCTGCGACAAGGTGTGAGGTCACGCGCATCAGCGGGCCATATGCGGACCAGGCGTGTGAGGTAGTCTGAAACCTCGGGGCTTAATCGTCATCATCACCATCGCCAATGCCACCGTTATTGTCACCATCACCGTCATCGTCACCATCACCGTCATCGCCGCCCTCGCCCACCTCGCCGCCGGCAAAGAAGGGCGTCATCGTATCCCAGAAGTTGGCATTGGTGCAGCCAATACAAAGCGCCCCGGCCCCAATTGGCCAACTCGTGCCGCCGTTCCAGTTCTGGCGATAGCAATTGGAGTAGGTGACTGGCCCCTTGCAGCCCAGTTCGCGCATGCAGCCGCCGTTGCGATGGCGCAGATCGCCGTAGAAGTCAACCTCGCCGTGCTCGCGGCGAGGGCAGCCTTGGTGAATGCGGGTACCGTAGATGGATTGAGGCCGCCGCTGGCTATCGAGGGCGGGCAGGCTCCCATTGGTGAGGTAGTGGACCAGCACGGCCATGAGGTTCACGCCATTGACGGGGCAGCCGGGCATGTTGACAAGGTTCGGGGCGTTGGGCACGGCTCTGGCGACTCCTACAGCGCCGGTGGGGTTGGGCTGGGCACCGGGCAGACCCCCATCAACGGCGCAGGCCCCCGCCGCAACCGTCAGCGCCGCCTGGCTGATCACCGTTTGGGCGATGCTGAGGGCGCTGCGTCCGCCGATCAGACAGAAGGCACCCCCCGCCGCCGTTGGGATGGCCCCTTCGACAATACAAAGGTACTGACCGGCGTAGCCTGCGACCGTCTCTTCGAGCGAGCGGGTGGCGGCCGCCCCGGCGGGGGACATTAGGGTTTCGTGGTAGTTAAGCGAGACCACATCAAAGAGGACATCAATGACTGCGGGGTCGTTACAGCGCAGGAACGACTCGGTATCGCCTGTGCAGTCCTGAAACTCGAGCCAGACGACCGGCGGGCGCTGTCCCGTGGCGAGGCGGGTCTCGAAGGCGGCGGCAATGCGGGTGGCATACGCGGCGCGTGGGAGGGCAAGCGTGCTGGCGATGGCTCCGCAGAAGGCGAGGAAGTGGCGGCGCGTGATGCCGCGACGCGCGAGGTGTTCGTCGAGGTTCGGGGTCTCCGGGTGCATCAATACTCCTTGGCTTGATCGCTGAAGGGTAGCTACGGGACATATTAGTCGTGCCATCGTCTGACTCTCAAACGGTGAGGTTACGTTTTTTGGCAGTAGAGCAAAAGTAACGCGGTCACCTTGAGAACGCCCGGCCCGTAAACGGGCGGGCGAGGTCGACGACGGCCGCTGAAGCGGCCTCAGACAGGC
>CAISPW010000152.1 GCA_903887465.1 uncultured Oscillochloris sp.
ATTCTGGTCGTCGATCAGAAACCTGATCCCATCTGCCAGCACGGTGGACATCTCACTGGTCAGCCATTTCTCGACCTCGGGTACGTCCAGTCGTAGGGTGTTCAGTTCGCCCACGTAAACCACCAAGATCGGCGGGCGCACGCCCTCGGGCAGATCCTCGTGCTGTACAACCCCGTATGCTTCACGGAGCCGCGCCCGTCGCTCGCGCTCTTCCGTTACCGCCCGCAGCGCGGCTTCGTCTACGCCGAGATCCGCGCCGAGTTGGCCGCACGCGGTGTGCCGCCCGAGGAGGTGGCCTTCATCCACGACCACGAGACGAAGGCCCGGCGAGACGCCCTGTTCGCGGCGGTGAACGACGGGCGGGTGCGCGTGCGGATCGGCTCGACCGCCAAGATGAGCGCCGGGATGAACGTCCAGCGCCGCCTGATCGCCCTGCACGACCTCGACTGCCCCTGGCGGCCCGGCGACCGTGGCGCAGCGCCACGGTCGCATCCTGCGCCAGGGCAATATGTGGCCTGAGGTCTACATCTTCACCTATATCACCGAGGGCTCCTTCGACGGCTCCATGTGGGGCACCATCGAGGCCAAGGCCCGCTTCATCGCGCAGGCTCTGGCCGGGGAGATCACCGCCCGAACCGCCGAGGACACCTCCGAGGTCGTGCTCTCCGCCGCCGAGATCAAGGCTATCGCCAGCGGCAACCCCCAGGTGGCGCGCAGGGTGCAACTGGAGGCTGAGGTCGCCCGCATGGAGCGGGTGCGCGGGGTCTGGCGCGACACCCTGGCCGGGCTACGGGCCGAGCGCGCCGGTGCCGAGGGGCGCGCCGCGTCACGGGAGGCGCGGCGTGGCGTCGGGAGGCAGGCCCAGATAATCGCCGACGCCTCCGCCGGGGCGAGGTTCTCCGCTGATATCGACGTTGGCTCCCGTGGCGAGCGGCGGACGTTCGCCACCAGGCCCGACGTCGGCGCGGCGCTCCAGGAGGTTGTCGCGCGGCACCGGGCCGGGGCGGCGCTTGCGAGGCGGGGCAACCAAGCGACCGTCGGCTCTCACCGAGGCTTTTGTCTGGCGGTCAGGGCTCACCCGGTCTTCGCGCCCGACCTGCTGCTGACGATGCCCGATGGCGCCGTGCTGGAGGGTCTGGGCGAGCCAGGGGAGGAGCTTTCTGGGCGCGCATCACCCGTGTCCTGAACGCTATCCCCGAGACGATCCAGGGACTGGGGCGGTCGATCACGCGGGAGGTTGATCGTGTCGTCACCATTGATGCGGAACTCGCCCGCCTCGCGGACTGGGACGGCCAGCGCCTCTACGATGCCGCCGTCGCAGATCTGGCGCTGATCACATCGTCCTTCGCCATAGACGAGGATCGCAGCCATGTGGATCGCCGGGATCAGCCGCACGTTGAGGATGTGTCCGATGAGCGGAGCGACCTGGAGATCATCATCGACCTGCTGGAGGCCGAGGGCGATGGGCCCGAGGTCGGGCTGATGCCTATCTGCATCCCGCCGATGCCAGCGTCCATGTCGCTCGTCAGCGCCGAGGTCGAGCGGCTGGCCAAGCGGAGTCGGCCCGCCCTTCCCGATGTTCCGCCACTGCCCGCTGCTGAGCGGCGTCGCCGTCCGGCGATCCCCGCCGCGCACGGCGAGGCGTTCCAGCAGATGCGGATGTTCTGATCCGTGCTTGTGCGCCGCACTCACGCGCCGATGACGTACGAGACCCCCTCTCACCGTGCTCTGCCATCGTCGCTGAGTCATTGACCCTGATGATCTCCATTGAGTAGCAGAACGCCGCGAGCGGGCGGCGGGGAGTGAGCGGATCGAAGGGTAAGACGTTCTCTTTCGCAGCCATACTGCGCCCCATCTCCACATGCGTTGCCGCCCTCTTTGCGGCGTACTGCGCCCGAGCAGCGCGCCACGCGACCCCGCATCCCGCGCACGGCGGCGCAGCTCGTACCCCCCAGGCTTCGCTGTCGCCTCAGGGGTGCCGCCGTGCGCGGTCCGGGGCGGGCGATCCCGCCCCGGACCCCACCCCAGCCGCGCGTTGTGGTGGGCGCACGTCGCTGGGACCCCTACCCCAGCCGCACGTGCGCCGTCTTGTTGCGTGCGGCGGGGCGCGCCTGTGAGGGTTCAATGGCGGATCTCGTGGCTCGGTCCGGGGTGCGCCCCGCCGCCACGCACGCGCGGATGGTGGAAGCGCGCGCGCGCAGGCTTCCCAGTCTACCACCCGGCGCCAGCCCTCCCGGCCAGGGTCGCGCTGCGTCGCGTCGCGGTCGTCTTTGTTGATGCGGTGCGCGCCGCTCCTGGCGCTCCTCCTGGCCGGGGGGCTGCGGCGGCCCTTCCCCACCCGCGCACAGGGACACGGGAATGCCAGAGGGCCACGATGGTCGCTGGGAGCGTGCGGGATCTGCCCTGGGCAGGAGGGCGCGGGTGGGGCGGGCACCCCGCCGGGCTGCGCCGCGCTCGGGTGGTGGTGCCTGGGTGCCTGCGCGGTGCTGTGCCGTGTGGGCGGGCGGGCAACCGTCCATCGCATCTAGCCCAGGGGGTTCACCATGTCCGCTTCCTTCCCCGCCGTCGTCGGCTTCACCGGCTCTCGCTTGCTGCCGTCCGCCCCGCATCCCCATGGCCTCGTTCACCAGGTCGTCGGCTCAGTCATCGCCTCGGGCCGCCACATCTCCACCGGCTGCGCGTCCGGGGCTGACAGCGCCGTCATCGTGGCTACCCTCCAGCATCATGCCGCCCCGTCGCTCACTGTCCATGCCGCGTTCGGCCCCGGCCAGCCGCAGCACCCGTCGCTGCCGCCCTGGCACGGCTCCTGGCGCTTCTCCGGCATCCCCGCCGTTCGGGCCGCCGCCGCCGCAGGGGCGCACGTCTACTGGTTCGCTGGTGCGCCGTCGGCTGACGCCACGTGGGGCGGCAACTTCAAGCTGGTCGCCCGCCTCTCTCGCCGCTCCCAGCACCTGGTGCGCAGCGTCGCCTCGGGTGCATTCCAGGGCGCAGGGCTCATTGCCTTCGTCGCCGCTCCGCCGCCCCGCCCCGTCCGCGTCGGCAGCTCATGGTCGCCCTGCGGGTCGGGCACCTGGTCTACGGTCGCCATGTCCGCAGGCTGCGGGCTGCCGGTGCTGGTCTTCCCCGTCGGCTTTAGCCCCGCCGCCCTCCCGCCCCTCGGCACCGGTCGCTGGCAGCCCGCCGCCGTCTCCGGGCTCTGGTCGCGTGCCTGGCGCTGGCAGCCCACCCAGCCGGCCCTCCCGCTCTAGCCCGCCATCGCCCACAGGCCCGGTCGCCATCGTGGTGGCCGGGCTTTGCTGTACCCACGCGGCCCGTCGCTGTGGCGGGCCGCATAGCTTAAGGAGCATTGTCATGACAACCGTCCACGCCACCGTCCGTGAGCTGTCCGCCATCGCTGTCGAGCAGGTCGGCGGCTGCCTGGCCCTGTCCTGGGAGAGCGGTCGCCTGGATCGCGGGGCCACCCGCCCGATCTGCTTCCGCTTCGTCCACGTCCTCTTCCGCTTGTGCCGCGAGGCCCTGGCCTTTCACGACGAGTTGGCCCGTCGGAACTTCAGCCGCCTCGGTCGCCACGCGGTCGGCGAGCTGACGGTCTATGACCACATGGGCATGCTGCGCGGCTGGGCGGCCACCGCCGTCGTCTCGCCGTCCTGGGATCGCCCGGTCGCGCGAGAGCTCATCTCGGTGCCCGCCGGTCGGCAGCCCGGGGTCGCCGTCCAGGCCGCCCGTCGCGAGGCCGCCTGGCTTGCCGAGGAGCGGCGGGAGCGCGACCGGCCCGAGGATGACGAGCTGGGTGCCCTCGGCTCCCACGAGCCCACCGACCGGCTTCAGGATCACTTCGTATCTCGCTGCGCTCAGCGTGACAGCGTTACTGATGCGAAAATAGCCGATAGCCGATAGCCGATAGTACGACCGTTGTCGTCTTCCCGGCGGGGAGGCTCGGAGGGGCGAAGCCCCTCCGAAAGAAAAGAAAAGGATTTTTTCGGGGGCCGCAGGCCCCCAAACCCCCGCCAGGAATGGCGATGTTGGCAACTACAACGGTAGTAATAGTCGGGTATCAGCGGCCATTACGGAGCCAATCTGTGAGAACCACACCAACCGGGACGCCACGCGCCGCGCCAGCGCCGAGGCCCGCCGGTGCCAGCACCCCCGACCTGCTGCGCATCACGGGCCTGAAGACTCACTTCTTCACCGAGGACGGGGTGGTGCATGCGGTGGACGGCGTGGACCTGCACCTGGGCCGGGGCGAGACGCTGGGGATCGTCGGCGAGAGCGGCTCGGGCAAGAGCGTGACCGCGCTGTCGATTATGCGCCTGGTGAGCCAGCCGGGCAAAATGGTAGGTGGCACGGTGGTCTTCGACGGCATCGACCTGCTGGCGATCAGCGAGGAGCAGATGCGCAAGATTCGTGGCAACCGCATCTCGATGATCTTCCAGCAGCCCACCACCGCCCTCAACCCGGTGTTTCGGATTGGCGACCAGATCCGCGAGACGCTGGAGATCCACCAGGGCCTGCGGGGGGCCGACGCCGAGCGGCGCAGCCTAGAGTTGCTGGCGATGGTGGGCATGCCCGACGGATCCCGGCGCATGCGCCAGTACCCGCACGAGCTCTCGGGCGGCCAGTGCCAGCGCGTGATGATTGCCATGGCCCTGGCATGCAGCCCCGAGTTGCTGATCGCCGATGAGCCGACTACGGCCCTCGATGTGACCATCCAGGCCCAGATCCTCGACCTGATGCGCGCCCTGCGCGAGAAAATCGAGACGTCGATCATTCTGATCACCCACGACATGGGCGTGATCGCCGAGATGGCCGACCGTGTGGCGGTGATGTACGCCGGCCAGATCATCGAGTACGCCGAGGTGCGCGCGATCTTCGCCAGCCCCAAGCACCCCTACACCCAGGGTCTGCTCAACTCGATGCCGCTACTTGGCCAAGTGCGCGATGAGCTGGAGGTGATCCCCGGCAGCGTGCCCAGCCTGATCCATCTGCCCACCGGCTGCCGCTTCGCCTCGCGCTGCGGCAAGCGTTTTGAGAAGTGCGATCAGTCCCCGCCAATGGTATCCGCTGAGGATGGGCGTACGGTGAGATGCTGGCTGTATACGTGAGGCCGCGTGTGGTGCCCCTGCGCCTTTGCGTCAAACATATGTATGACGGAGCAACCCATGGCATCGCCAATGATCGAGACCGCCCGCGAGAACCTGCTTGAGGTGAGCAACCTCAAGAAATATTTCCCGATCAAGGGCGGCATGATGCGCCGCACGGTGGCCACCGTCAGGGCGGTGGACGGCGTCAGCTTCCACGTGCGCCGTGGCGAGACCCTGGGCCTGGTGGGCGAGAGCGGCTGCGGCAAGACCACCACCGGGCGCACGGTGCTGCGCCTAGAGCAGGCCACCGCCGGCGAGGTGTTCTTCGAGGGCAAGGACGTACTCAAGGCCAGCGGCCGCCAGATGAAGGCGCTGCGCCGTGATATGCAGATCGTCTTCCAGGATCCCTACGCCTCGCTCGACCCGCGCATCACCGTGGGCGAGAGCGTGGCCGAGGGTCTGGTGATCCACGGCATCGGCACGCCGAAGGATCGCCAAGAGCGCGTGCGCGAGGTGCTGGCCAAGGTCGGCCTGCACGCCAGCCAGGTCAACCGCTTCCCGCACGAGTTTTCGGGCGGCCAGCGCCAGCGCATCGGCATCGCCCGCGCCCTGATCATGGAGCCAAAGCTGATCGTCTGCGACGAGCCGGTGAGCGCCCTGGATGTCTCCATCCAGTCGCAGGTGCTGAACCTGCTCAAGCGCTTGCAGCGCGAGTTCGGGCTGACCTACCTGTTCATCGCGCACAACCTCAGCGTGGTCGAGCACATCTCCGACCGGGTGGGCGTGATGTACCTGGGCAAGCTGGTCGAGCTGGCCAGCCGCGAGAACCTGTTCCGCGAGCGGCTACACCCGTACACCAAGGCGCTGATCTCGGCCATCCCCAACCCCGACCCGACGGCGCGGCGTGATCGGATCGTGCTCCAGGGCGACGTGCCCAGCCCGATCAACCCGCCGACCGGCTGCCGCTTCCACCCGCGCTGCTGGATCGCCCGCGATGTGTGCAAGGAGCAGGAGCCGGCCTTCGAGGAGCAGCGCAAGGGCCACTGGGTGGCATGCCATTTTGCGGGGGAATTTTCGTAGGGGCGAAGCATTCGATCCGGTCGCTACACGACCGGATCGAATGCTTCGCCCCTACGTGACCGCCGTGATCACGGTCTGCCATGCGGCCTCAACCTGGGCGCGGGTGCGGGCCTGGCTGTGGCTGTTGTCGATCACAACGGTGGCGCGGGCCAGGCGGCTGCTTTGATCTGCCTGCGCGGCCACCCGCCGCCGGGCCTCGTCATCTCGCATGCCCCGCGTCGTGATCAGCCGCTCGATCTGCTGGGCCTCATCGCAGGTGATCACCCAGATCTGCTGGCACTCGTCGGCCCAGCCCGACTCGATCAGCTTGATCGCGTCGATCACCGCCACCGGGCGGGCGGTGGGCTGCGTGCGGGTGCCGTAGCCGCCCGCGAGCGCGATCTCGGCGATAAACGTGCGGATCGCGGCGCGCACCGCCGGGTGGACGATCTGCTCCAGCCGCCGCAGGGCCGCCGGGTCGGCGAAGACAATGTCCCCGAGCTTGCGCCGGTCGATCATGCCGCCGGGCGCGGCGGCTACCTGCGGGCCGAAGACCGCGATGATCTGCTGGTAAACCGGCGAGCCGGGCCGTTGGACGCGGTGGGTCACGCGGTCGGCGTCGATGGTGCTGGCCCCCAGGGCCGCCAGCATCGCCACCACGGTACTCTTGCCGCAGGCGATCCCGCCGGTGAGGCCGATGAGGTAGGGCTTTGGCATACTACACCTTTGTAGAGATGCCCCGCCGGGGCGTCTCTACTCTAGATCGACGTACTCCTGCTTGACGAGGGCGCGCTCGGACAGGCCGCAGACGGCGAGGAGTTCGCCGATCAAGGCGGCGCGCTGGTCGGCGTCGCGGCGACTCCAGGTGCGGCTCTTGATCTCCAGGTAGAGCTCGGGGTGTGCGCCAAGCCCGAGGGTGTCGAAGTTCACCGCGAAGTCGTGATCTTTATAGATGATCCGCCAGCGTCGGCGGCGCTTCTCGCGCTCGACCACCCGGTCGGGCTGGAAGTACTCGCGGTAGAAGCGCACCGTGTGGTCGGCCGGGGCGGTGTAGCGCGCCCGCGAGAGTACGACCGCCGAGGAGTAGTCGCCGCGACCGCCGGCGGCGATCAGGGTGATCGTGTACTTAGGCTCGATGCGGGCGCCAGGGTCGGTGCGGTGATCCTCGCGGATGCGGATGCGCTCGCCGTTGGCGAACAGGAAGTAGGTGTCGTACTGGGTGCGCTCGCTGGCCTTGGTAATCTGCACATCAGGATTACTGAGCAGCCGGGCGATGGCCGAGTCGGCGCTGGCGTCGAGGTGCGCCTTGACCTGGATCTCGAAGATCTCGTCCTGCTGAACGCCGCCGATGGCCAGGATTTTGGCCAGCAGGTTGCGCTCGCGGTTCGCCAGGAAGGTGTTGATCCGCTCGGCGACGGCCTGCGCGCGCCGCAGGATGTCGGCTTCGTCGAGGCTCAGCAGGCGGCGACCGCGCACGAGGCCGCGCCCGTCGACCAGCACGTCGCGCACATCGGCGGCGCGGGCAGCGTAGACGAGGTGCGAGTAGATCGCGTCGGGGCTGTAGGTGTAGCGCGGCGCGCTGTGCGGCAGCCCCAGCTCGACCACGGCGATGTCGGCGCGCTTGCCGACCTCCAGCGTGCCCACCAGGTGATCGAGGTGGACGGCGCGGGCGCCCCAGCAGGTCGCCAGCGCGAACGCCTCGCGCGCGGGTACCGCCGTGGGGTCGCCCGACATCCCCTTGGGCAGCAGGGCGGCCAGTTGGATCTCGCTAAACATGTCCTGGTCGTCGTTGGAGGCCGGGCCGTCGGTGCCCAGGCCCACCTTCATCCCCAGGTCGATCATACGCTTGTAGGGGGCCACGCCGCTGGCCAGCTTGAGGTTGCTGCTGGGGCAGGGCACCACGCCAGCACCGGCCTCGCGCAGCAGACGCATGTCGTCCTCGGTGGCGTGGACGCAGTGGGCGGCGATGCACGGCCCGTCGAAGGCCCCCACGCGCTTGGCGTAGCGGATGGGCGTCACGTCGCGCTGGGCGATGCTCTCCTCCACCTCGCGGCCCGTCTCGGAGAGATGGGTCACAAGGGGCACGCCATACTGGGCGCAGAGCGCGGCGGCCTCGCGGTAGATCTCGTCGGTGCAGGTGTAGGGGGCGTGGGGGGCGACGGTGGGCACAATCCGCTCGTGGCCGTGCCACAGTGCCAGGAAGCGCCGCGAGCGCTCCAGGCCCTCGTCGAACGAGGCGGCGTCGGGCGTGGGCAGGCGCATCACCGTCTGCCCGCAGATCGCGCGCATGCCGGCCTCGTCGGCCCCACGGGCCACCTGCTCCTCGAAGTAGTACATATCCACGAAGGTAGTCGTCCCGCCGCGCAGCATCTCGGCGCAGGAGAGCAGGGTGCCGGTGTAGACGAACTCGGCGTCGACGAACTGGCTTTCGACCGGGAACATGTAACCGAAGAGCCAGACATCGAGCTGCTGGTCGGCGACCATGCCGCGCAGCAGGCTCATCGGCACGTGGGCGTGGCCGTTGATCAGGCCGGGGATGACGGCGCACCCGGCGCAGTCGATCACCTCGGCGGCGGCGTAGAGCCCCGCCAGGACAGCGCTCGGGCCGACGGCGACGATCTCGCGGCCGCGTACGGCCACCGCGCCGTCGGGGATGATCGTCCAGGTGGCGTCCATCGTCACCACGGTGCCGCCAGTGAGCAGCAAGTCGATGTGCTCGGGCATGGTATCCTCCAACTGTAGGTACGCTTATTGTACCAGAGCCGATGGCAAGGGAATAGGCTCGCGGCGACGGGGTCAGGGCGGTTGCACCGTCGCCTCCGGCGGGGGTTTGGGGGTGGTAAAGCCACCCCCGAAAGGTCTTTTTGCTACCGCAAAAGTCGCCATGTCAGGCTGAGCGCCCGGCCCGTAAACGGGCGGGCGAGGTCTACGACGGCCGCTGAAGCGGCCTCAGACAGGC
>CAISPW010000153.1 GCA_903887465.1 uncultured Oscillochloris sp.
ACGCATCAACCCGCGCAACAAGCGCCCAAACACCTACCAGCTTTTGCTCGCCCTGACGACCGAGGCAAAAGAAGCTTGATGCGCATGGGGCCTGCGGCCCCCAAACCCCCGCTAGGAATCGCGCTGTTGGCAACTACAACTGTAGTAATAGTCGGGCATCAGCGGCCATGTTCATCTGGTGTTGCGCGGCGGAGCCGCATGGTTGTCTGATGCAGATTGTATGCGCGCCTGCGTATGAAGCATGCATGCATCAACGCCGTAGCAAGGTATAGGAACCAAAGGCATCGTACATAAGGAGAACCCCCTATGTTCTTACTCCTGCTGATGATCCTGGTCGGCATCCTACTGCTGGCGGGCGTCGGGTTTGGCACCTTCTGGGTGCTTATCCAACTCGGGGTGATCGTGCAGAAGGCCACCGAGCCGCCGACGACCGACACGAATAACTATTCGCTGAGCCAGGGGCGCGACGTGGGCAAGGACGAGTAGCGACGAGGGGCAAGCCGTGGGCCGGCACGACATCGCCGCCGTGATGATGGGTCTGGCCATCGGGCTTGCGGCAATTTTACTGGAGGTGTGGGTCGGCGCGGCGGGGAGGCTGACGCAGATCGCCGCCCTGCTGCTGATCGGCGCGATCCTCTGCGCGGTGCAGTACTGGCTAATTCGGACGTGCCGAAAGTAGCAGACCCCGCTTTCGGTTGATATTTGGCGGCGAGGCTGCCAAATATCAACCGAAAGCGGGGTCTGGGGCGCAACCCCAGCGACGTTGCATCAGCCCTGCTAGCCATGCGGACGCCCTGTTCCTACAATCTCGCCTGATGGTACAATTGGGAGGTATGGGCGGATCAACACTGGGGAGCTACCTGTGAGCCTGTTTCTTATTCGGGCGCTCGCCGCGCTGGCGGTGGTCGTCCTGTTGCTGGTGCAGTCCCGGCGGGCACCGGCCCGATCCGCGCGGCGACGCGCCTTCGGCCTGGGGGCGGCGGCCTTCGTCGTGTTCGCCCTCGGCAACGGCATGTCCGCCCTCGGCCTGGGCGGACAGACGATCTTGGTCACGAGCATGGTCGGGGCGGCACTGATCGGGGTGAGCCTGCTGACGCTGTCACGGGCCTACCAGAGCGGCGAGTTGAGCGAGAAGATGCGCCGGGCCAGCGTGATGGTGGCCGAGGAGCGGGCGCGCACGCAAGATAGGCTCCGCCGGACACATGAGGAGGAGCGCTGATGAGTACCGATCTGGAGCAGATCGGCCGACGGGCCAAGGCGGCGGCGCGACAACTGGCTCGCCTGAGCCGTGCCGAGAAGGACGCCGCCCTCCTGGCAATCGCCGCCGCGCTGGTTGAGCGTCAGGCCGAGATTTTGGCCGCTAACGCCGAGGATATGGCCAGCGCACGGACGGCGGGCACCAGCCCGGCCCTGCTCGACCGTATGCTGCTGACCCCGGCACGCCTGGATGCTATCGCCGCCGACACCCGCCGTGTCGCTGACCTGCCTGACCCGGTGGGCGAGGTGTTTGACGCGACCGAACTGCCGAATGGCCTGCGCTTGCATAAGCGGCGCACGCCCATCGGCGTGGTGAGCGTGATCTACGAGGCCCGGCCCAACGTCACTGTGGATATCGCGGCGCTCTGTCTGAAGACGGGCAACGCGGCCATCCTGCGCGGCGGCAGCGACATCGCCCGCAGTGTGGCCGCGATCACGGCGGTGATCGGCGCGGCCCTGGAGACGTGCGACCTGCCCGCCGACGCGGTACAGAGCATCACCGACCCCGACCGCGATCTGGTGCGCGGGCTGCTGCGCCTGGATCGCTACGTCGATATGATCATCCCGCGTGGTGGTAGCGGCCTGCACCGCTTCTGCCTGGAGAACGCCACCATCCCGGTGATCACTGGGGGCATGGGGGTCTGCCACATTTATGTCGATGCTACGGCCGACCTGGCCCGATCGGTGCCGCTGATCCATAACGCTAAGGCGCAGCGCCCGAGCGTCTGCAACGCCCTCGATACCCTGCTGGTGCAGCGCGAGGCCGCACCGGCCCTGCTGCCGCTGGTGGCCGAGTCGCTGTGCGCGTCTGGGGTGGAGTTGCGCGGCGATGCGGAGTCGCTGGCGATCCTGGCTGATGCGCCGGGGGCCGTCGGCTGGCGGGTTGTGTCGGCCGGGCCGGACGACTTCGGCACCGAGTTTATGGCCCTGATCTTGTCGGTGCGCGTGGTGGACGGACTCGACCAAGCCCTCGACCATATCGCGGCCTACGGCAGCCACAGCGACGCCATCCTCACCGAGGACGCCGCGACAGCCGAGCGCTTCGTGCGTGAGGTGGATAGCGCGGCCGTGTTTGTGAACGCCAGTACCCGATTTAACGACGGGGGCGAATTTGGCCTGGGGGCCGAGGTCGCGGTCAGCACGCAGAAATTACATTGGCGCGGGCCAATGGGGTTGATGGCCCTGACGAGCTTTAAGTGGGTGGCTACCGGCGATTACAGTCGCAGAGGCACCGCCGCCGCACACCAATCGTAGGCTACGCGAGAATCTCAGCATGCGGCGGCTGCGCCCCTGCCCCAAAATCATGATGAAACTCGCCCACCTTTACCCTGCATCTATGAACATCTATGGAGATCGCGGCAACGTGATCGCCCTGCGCCAGCGCTGCCGGTGGCGCGGGATCGACCTGGAGGTGACGCCGATAGAGCCGGGCGATGCGGTGGACTGGGCCAGCTTCGACCTGGCCTTCTTTGGCGGCGGGCAAGACAGCGGGCAGGCGCTGATTGCCCGCGACCTGCTGGAGCGCCAGGGGCCGGGGCTGCGCGCCGCGATTGACGACGGGCTGGTGCTGCTGGCGATCTGCGGCGGCTACCAATTGCTCGGCCACTACTTCCTCACCCACAGCGGCGAGCGCCTGCCCGGCCTGGGTGCCCTTGATGTTCACACCGTCGGCGGCAGCAGACGCCTGATCGGCAACAGCGTGGTGGAGGCCGATCTGGCGACGAATATCAATGCGCCCGCGACCGTCCGCCTAGTGGGATTCGAGAACCACAGCGGGCGCACCTACCACGGGCCGGGAGTGCGCAGCCTCGGCCGCATCCTTGTGGGCCACGGCGACAATGGCGAGGACGGCTGGGGCGGCGCGATCTACCGCAACACCATCGGCTGCTACCTGCACGGCTCGCTGCTGCCGAAGAATCCGCAACTCACCGATTACCTGATCCGCTTAGCCATGCGTCGCCGCTACGGCCCCGACACGGATATCGCCCCGCTTGATGCCGCCCTGGAGCTGCGTGCCCAGGAGACGATGACAAGCCGATTGCTACGGATATAACCATCCTATGATCCCACATACCCAAATCCAGATCACCGCCGCGTCTGGCACCGCCGACCCGACCACCGATGAGGTCGCCGCCGCCGTCGCGGCAATTGTGGGCTTGATGACTGAGGGTGCCAGACCACAGGACAGCACACCCGCACTGACGACAAGCTGGAGCGGTGCCGCAAAGCTTGTGGCCCAGGGGCTTGTGCCGGGCCGCACACCGACCGGGCCGGGCTGGGGCCGCATCGAGCGCATTCGCCGGGCCGGCAAGGGCGGCAGCGGCATTACTGGGCTGTGACCTATGAAGACACATTACCGCACCTACCTTGAAATGTCCGCACCCCGCGCACAGGTGGCGGATCTGCTGAGCGATTCGACGCTGTGGCCGGACTTGCCGGGCGGCTGGGAATTCCTCGGCACGCTCTGGCGGCACGGCGGTGATCTCTATCGCGTGGATATGCGCGTGGACGATGCGGGGGAGACGCTGCGCTGGGAGGCGCTGCCGGTCATCGGACATGGGCCACGGGCCACCCTGGAGATCAGTCTGCACGATGCGGCTATCGCCACGCACCTGAGCGTGCGCGTCGTGGTCGATACCCCTGGCCTGGCCTGGCCCTGGCGGCAGTGGCGGATCGCCGGGGCCGCCAGGGCGCAGGTGGCGGCGTGCCGCGACGCTCTGGCGACCGAGCTACGTCGGCGCCACGTGCCGGTGACCGTGTCGGCGATGGTTGCGGTCGGCACTGGCGCTACCGAGGACGAGGACGAGGACGATGGGCCGCTCCTGGTCGCCGACGCCATACCACCGGCGCAGGCCGCACTGATCGAGGCGCTGCAGGATCGCTATCCGCAGACCGTCGCGCATTTCCTGTCCATGGGTGCGATCGATCACCTGGAGCGGGTGGCGCGGCTCGAAGCCGGCTGGGGCCAGATCATGCGTGACGCCTACAACCCTGAGGTCTATCAGGTGGTCGGAGATTTTGCGCAGCCTGACACGTTGGATAGGGAATCTTTCGGGGAAGGCCAAGCCCGCCCCACCCCCCTTCCGACGGTCGCGCACTTCGACCTGATCTACGCGGGCGGCGGTCTGGGCCTGCTCCACGCGGCGGTGATGGCGGCGCGCTACGGGCGGCGGGTGCTGGTCTTCGACCGCAGCGAGGTGGGCTACGCGCACCGCGAGTGGAACATCAGCCGGGCCGAACTGGCGGCACTGGTTGAGACCGGCGTGGTGAGCTGGGATGAACTGGACGCGGTGGTGATGCGCGAGTACCGTGACGGGCTGGTGCGCTTCCACAGCTGGTCGCGGAGCGATGTGCCCTCGACCGACCTCTGGCTGCCGGAGGTACTCAACGTGGCGCTGGATGCGGGGGCGCTGCTGCGGCTGATGCGGCGCAAGCTGGAGCAGGCGGGCGGCACGGTGCTCAGCGGGCGGGTCTTCCACCGGCTGCGCGCCTGCGCCGGTGCCGCCCAGGGCGTCGAGGTGGAACTGATCGGCCCCGACGGCGGGGCGGAGCGCTACCGCGCTCGGCTGCTGCTAGACGGCATGGGCAGCACCTCGCCGCTGGCCCTGCTGCGCCACGCCGGTCGGCCCTTCGCCGGGGTCTGCCCCACCGTCGGCACGGTGGCTCGTGGCTTCGCCCAGGGCGACGGCCCCCAGGAGTACGACCCGACCCTCGGCGACATCCTGGTGAGCGTGGCCGACTCGCAGACCGGCGAGCAGATGATGTGGGAGGGCTTCCCCGGCCGGGGCGACGAACTGACGGTCTACCTCTTCTATTACTCGGCCATCCAGCGCGACCGCACGCGGGACTACTCGATGCTCGACCTGTTCGAGCAGTACTTCACGTTGTTGCCCACCTACAAACGTCCAGGGCCGGACTTCCACCACGTCAAGCCGGTCTACGGCTACATCCCGGCCCGCCACAGCCTGCGGCCCCTGGAGGCACCTCTGCTGCGCGGCGTCCTCCCCGTGGGCGACTCGGCCGCCCAGCAGAGCCCGCTCACCTTCTGCGGATTCGGCTCGCACGTGCGCAACCTGCGGCGCACCACCGGCCTGCTCGACTACGCCCTGCGCCACGACCTGCTCGACCCGGATAGTCTGGCTCCGATCAACGCCTTCCAGGCCAATGTCTCGCTCAACTGGATCTTCAGCCGCTTTATGGAGCCCTGGAGCCAGGCCGATGATGTGAACCGGCTCCAGAACCTCTTCATGCGCGTGCTACACCAGATGGGCGTGGAGAAGGCGACGCGCTTCTTTCAGGATCGCATGCGCTGGGCGGACTACCACCCGATGCTGCTGGGGATGCTGTGGTACTATCCCGGCATCCTGCTCGCTGCATGGAAGGTCCTCGGCGTCAAGGGGATCACCCAGTGGATGGGGGACTACGCGGGCTTCACCCAGGCCGCCGCTACCGCTGCGTTGGCCCGCGCCGCCGGGCAGCGTGGCGAGCAGGCGCTGACCGGAATCGTCGAGCGGCTCGCGCCGGCCCTCGGGCTGCGCCTGCGCGCACGCTATGCTGAGTGGCGGGCCATGGGCTGGATGTGACATCCCGCTAGGGGCCGCAGGCGCTCGATAGTCGTCATCTAATTGGCGGACATTTGCCAACTTCACTGGCAAATGTCCGCCAATTAGGTTGTTAGACAAGGTTTCAGGTGCCAGATTTCAGCTTGACCGTTTAGCGATGAGGCGATGACGCGATGACGCGCTCCTATCGCCTCATCGCCTCATCGTCGAACTGTTACGCTAAGCATATCCTTCTGAAACCTTGTCTAACAATATGTTGTGCGCTATGCGGGCGGCAGCCCTACCGGATGACGAAGTCCCGCCACTCAGCTTCGAGCTGATCGAGCGACTTGCCGTAGACGCCCTGGTAGTCGGCGGATCCGGGATCGGAGTGGCCGCTGACGTAGAGCGCGTCCAGGCGCTCGCGGCCATAGGTCTTGATCAGGAATTCAACGAAGCTGGCCCACTCGTAGTAGAGCGTGTTCATGTCGCCGATAGGGCGACCGACGTAGCTGGTGGCCAGGGGCAGGGTGTCGCCAGCGACGACCCACGGGCGCACGAAGGCGGCGAAGCTAGGCTGACCGCTAAGCCAGTAGTCGCCCGCGCCCCAGGTGGCCAGCCCCTCCAGCAGGATCATGTCGGCCTGGAGGTGCCGGTCGCCGTAGCGATCTTGGGCGAGCTGGTGGACAAACTCGTGGGCCAGAATATTCACCGCCCGCGCACGGGGCAAGTCGGGGCATGTGTAAACCTGCACGGTGCGCTCGGTGGTATAGGCGATCCCGTGGATGCCGCAGCTCGGCTCCAGGCTGAGGGAGGTGCGGATCCGACCGGTCGGCCCGCTGCCGAAGCGCTGGCTGACGTAGGCCAGGGCGCGCGCCAAGTCGGCGGCCAGAGCATCATGATCGCCCGCCGGGACGAGCCCGTCGGCGCTGATGATGTCTAGGCTGTCTCCGGGAGCATACTCGCCGGAGAGTGGCGGGGGCGTGGGCGCGCCGAGTATGACCGGGCGCTCGGGCGCGATGAGGGCGTGTATGGCCGATGACGGGGCGATGTGCGGGCGGGCCGGCGGCGCGAGCAGCCATGCCATCAGGATGATCAAAGCGGTCAGCAGAATCGGGCCGAGGGCGGCCCGCGAGATGCGCGGCAAAGGGGGGATCATCTGGTGACCACGCGGTAGCTGGCGGCCTCGGTGGTATGCAGGGTTGTCGCCAGCACCATCAGCACGCCGCGCTCGCCAACGGACAGATGGGCCGTCGCCCGCCCGTCGACGCCCACGGCCAGCGGCTCCACCCGCACCGCCCCGCCGGTCGCCGTGATTACGAGGCGCAGGTTCCAGTCCTGGGTCAACTCGCCGCCCACGCGCACAAACCCGGCGGCCTGCCAGTCGCCCGACCCGCCCTCCACATCGTCGCGGAAACCAAGCTCGGGGATGGCGATGTTATCAATCAGCATGCCAGGCGCGTTAAAGCCCTGGTCGTCGATCTGCCAGAAGCGCAGCAGCAACTGCTTGCCCGCGTAGGAGTTCAGATCCATGCGCTCGCTCACCCAGCGCCCGCGCGGCCCGCTGTCGAGGTTGCCGTTGGGCACGCCGCTTACCCCGGTGATGCCGTTGCCATAGTTGATGCCCTGCGGGTCGTTGGTGGTGGTGAGGCTGCCGGGCAAGCTGGCCCAGGTCTGCCCGTCGTCCGTCGAGACGGAGACAAAGGCGTAGTCGTAGTTGGGCTCTAGCTCGTACCACGTGTCAAAGGTCAAGCTGGCTGCCTTCAGGCCACGCAGATCGACGGCGCGGGTGAGGGTGGCGAGGCTGTTATCGCTGCGCCCGCTCCACCATGCGTAGCGGCCACGCGGCAACTCGGCGGCTAGGCGCACGCGGGTGTCGCCGCGAAACTCCAGGCCGGTGGTGCCCTGCGGCAGGGCCAGGTAGTCGGCACCGAACTGCGCGACGCTGCCGCTCACCTGGCCCGAGTCCATCGCCTGTGGCTCAACCTTCATGGGGAGCTGGCTGGACCGATCATTCCCGGTGGTGTAGGTGTAGCGCCCGTCGCCCACGCGGGGGTCGTCGATCAGATTAGCTAGCGCCCAGTCAGCGACCAGTTGGCCGAAGCTGGCGATATCGGGGCGGGTGCGGGTGGCCAGGGCCGCGAAGGCGTCCACCTGATCCCCGGCATTGGCGCGGATCAGCGCACGCAGTTGTGTGGCGTTGGCGTACTGGGCGTAGAGGTAGCGCAGGAAGAGATGCGCCGCGCCGTAGTGTCGCGCCGCGCTGTCCGGCTCGCTGCCCCAGCTATTCAGCTGCGAGTCGGGGTTGAACAGGTAGGTACTCGTAAACCCATCGTCGATGAATCCGTTCAGATCCTCGGAGAGCTGCGCGCAGCCCTCGTTAAACCAGAGCGCCGAGCGGGGCTGCTGGTTCTGGTGGATCATATGCTGAAACTCATGGGCCAGCACATCCGAATAGTGTCGGCTGTTGAAGGGGAGCGCATCGCCATTCATGAAGAACATGTCGCGCTCGTTGCTGAAACGGTTCACCTTGGCGGGCAGCGAGTCCTGGGATGAGTAGTAGCCCAGCACGCTGCCGCCGGGGCTGTGGGCGTTGAGAATGGTGAGCCGGGTATCACCATCGACGCCGGGCTGCACCTCGGAGCCGAAGATCGCGCGGGTGCGCGGGTAGACCTCCTGCTCAAAGCTCTTGGCCGCACGCTCAAGGTCGGCTTGGCGGTAGGTAAGACCCTGCTCGACATACATCAGCGCCACGGGGCCGGCGTAGCGTAGCTCGGCCGTGATCTGGCGCTGGCTGTCGGCGTTGAAGTCGGTGACCCAGAAACTGCGCACCTCGCCAACCTGCACGTCCAGCGGAGTGACGCGAGCCACGCTAGGGCAGGCGGCGGGGTCGGGCCGACATGTGCCAAGCTCGCGGGCGAGCTGTACCTCATCGCGGGCCAGCCTCGGCGCGCCCGCATCAATGGCGACGAGATCGGCAGCGGCGGCTGAGGTGGCGGCGGGCGGCGGGGCGGCTGTGGGCGAGGGCGCCGGGGCGCGGCTGGGGGCCGCCGGGGTCGCGCCAATCGCCAGGGCGCTGGCGATTGGCGCGGCGGATGCCGGGGGCCGTGGCGAGGATGCCGGGGGCGGGCCGAGGGCGGCAGGCGCGCAGGCGGCGAGCAGCAGTGCAAGCAGCAGCATGATGACGGCACAATTCTTCATGCACTCATTGTACCGTTCCAAGATAAAAACGGGTAGGAACGTTTTCAAGGAAGGAAGTACTCAGGGTGCCGTAATGGGCTGATTTTGCGCTATTTCGACAAATCTGTTACTATAGCGCGACAGCCGACGAATGCTTATTAGTGCCTCAGAGGGGTTGGATATGGTTCGCATGAACCATATCGGGGTGGCCACCTCTACGCTTGTTGTGCGCTTACCTTGTTGGGCAAGTGCCACAAGGCATGTAGCTATTTTACGCATCGAGCCTCCCGATAGCAACGTAAGATTCATCTATGTGAAACCTTGTCGCCATTGAGACAAGGCGCGTGGATACGTTATCGCTTAGGTGTAAGCAAGGCTTTCTGGTGTGTTGTGCCTGGAATCTGGAATTTGGCACATGAAACCTTGTCTTAGCGTCACACAACTGCAATTACGTGGGAGGCCAGTGTGCACAAGCCATACTCAGCATTCTTCGTCGGAACCCCGAGCGACCATGAGCAGTCCATCATCCAAGGTGTCCGGCTCCTCATCGATTTTCAAGTGGTTGCCACTAGTGATATCGATGTTGGGCAGATTCTGCGAGCGATGCCCGATTACGTCATGCTGCCCCTCACCTACTCAGACAAGCTGATCCTCCAGCTTTTCCATCAACTGCGCAAGGATGGGCGGGCGTGCGTAGTGGTCTGGGGCGAGCAAACGCTTACCGCGTTTAGCGGTCGAGGTTATCGCTGGCGTCAGTCAGTCCCGAAGGGCGTCCAGGGGCTTGAGCATTTGATGGAGTGGGGCAAGTGGCCGATGCCAGTCAATCGCCGTATCGCCGATCATCATTTCCGGGTTAGCGTCGCTGACCTCGGAGGTTCTATGGCCGCGAGTCGATATGCGTAGGATCGAACTGGCATCCCAACGCGCCGAACTAGCCGTGGCGTTTTGCTAGGTTTGGGCGGCAACGTCGCCCAAGCCTAGCAAAAAAAATGTCAGGGTTGGCGGCTCCGCTGGCTCGTACCGCGTCTACTCAATCTACACCAAAAATGCCTGGCGCTCGATGCAATTGACCAGAGCGAGCGTGCTGTTTGGGCTGGCGTAATTTGACATGAGGGGGGGGCTGCGGTATAGTTGCGCCAAGCTAAGAGCAAAAATCATATCCTTATAAAGATGGGGCTGCTGCTATGGACGTGAGGTTAGATCTGTCGTCTGACCCTCAGCAGGGTGGTTCGCATAATGTTTCACCTGAAGAGGAGCAGCGCTTTAGTGAGTGGATTCAGAAGCGCCTCGGCCTATATCAGATGATGGAGCAGCAGGTTCAAACAAATATAAAGCAGACAGTCCAATTTGGAAATGAATTTACTAAGCAACTAGATGAAGAAACCGAGCGCCTGATGGCGCGCTATCGGCGGCAGCGCTTGGATCAACTCCAGTTGCGCGACGCCCTACGGCAGGAAGTTGGCGAGCTACGCACTGCACTCGCCGATGAGCGACGGGTTCACGAGGCCAGTTTAGTTCAAGCCCGCAGCCAGGCTGAGAGCGAGATCGCCCAGGCATGGCACCAGTCTGAGACGGAGATCGCCCAGCAGCGGGTCGCTGCACGCGCCGAGCGCGAGCGCATACTGCGCGAGGCCCACGCCGAGCGAGATCGGGTTCTCGCCGAGATCCGCCAGATATCGTCTCGCCTCGCCGACCTCCAACGCTCGTTGGGCGATCTGTCGCGGCTAACCTCGGTGTTTGAGGCCGTACCGCTCGCCGCAAAGGCAAACGCTCCGTTCGATGTCGCCGCGCTGGGGGATCCCTCACCCCCTGTTGAGATCTCTCCCCTCAACTCAGAGCCAGATGTCCCTGTGGATGGTGCGCTTCACGTTGCCATGCGCAGCAGCGATTCCAACCCGGTGATTGATGCGGATGCGGACAGCGATGGCGATGACTTGGATGCCCCCACGCTTTTGCTACCACTCGAAATCAGCGACCATCAACACGCCCAGCCGTCGGAGGAGGATGCCAGCTATGGATATCTGGTACTCTTTAAGGGCGTGCAGAGCTTTGTGGTCGCCTCGGATCTTCTCGATCAGGTCGGCCTTATGCCGGGTGTCGGGGAGGTGCGTTTGGTTGAGTATGAGCAAGATGAGCTGACGATCGCGGTCACGTATCACGGCGACTATCCGCTGGGTACGCTGCTCAATGATCAGCTGTCTACAGTCGCCCAGTTCGTCGATCAATACGGGGAACAGGTCGAACTCGTCTATCGCGTTGCCGCCTAGCTATGGGCATCCACACTGCGAACCTCGAGCCGCCAAAGGCGATTGTGGTCGGTTCCGACCGAGCTAGGCTTGAGCCCATCCTCGCAGCGCTTACCACCGCCGGTTATACGGCGATGGCACTGGCCTATGATGATGACCTCGGGGCGAGCGCGCTGGCCCAGGCCGCAGATCTTGCGGTGTTTGCGCATGAGGGCGGCAACACCACGATCCTGGCCAGCTTCCGGCGGCTGAGGCAGCGCCCCGCGCTCGCGATCATCGAGCCGGATGGGGTGGTATTCACCGCCGGGTTCGGCTCCCTCGCACGAGGCCCCCACGCTCCAGATGCCCTGCCGGCCTTGCTGCGTGAGCATCTCGGCGTTGAGCCGGTCGCCGCGCTCCCGGAGGCTCCGCCGCTCCCAGAAACGCCGGATACCCCCGCCCCGGAGGCTCCGCCGCTCCCAGAAAAGTCGGATACCCCCGCCCCTGTCCAGGCCGCCCCCAAGCCTCCGCCCGTGCGTCCGTCGGGTGCCGCCCCACCGGGTAGCGCGCCAACCGGCACCGCCCCGTCTGCCCGTCCGCCCGTCAGGAGCCAACTCATCAGGCTCCCCGCCGAGACCACGAAAGCCCTGCCGCGCGTACCCTCACCCGCCACCCGCCCGCGTGGAAACCGCGCCATGGTGGCCTTGGTCGTTCTGGTGGCCTTGGCAGGTATTGTCATTGGCGGATTTATGGTGGCGGGAGCCTTGCGCCCTCGTGTGGATCCTTCCGCGACCGCAATAGCGGGAGATCCGCTCCTCACGGTGACGCCCGCCCCGATGACACCGATGGCGGACACGCCTATCCCCAGCTCGATACCCGCAGCAACTGCCGGGATATCGGCCTCCAATCTGGAGGTTCAGATTATGGCCGTATCCCCGAACCAGCCGCACATCGGCGATGTGGTCAATGTGCGGGTGCGCGTGCGTAACGTGAGCGGGAAGGTGATCTCTGACTCCTTTTGGGTTGACCTCTATGTGTCGCCTACCGGTGCGCCTACAGCGCTGGTTCCGTGGAGCGAGATCGCCGCGTATGGCGCGACCTGGCGGGTTACCGGACTCGGCCCAGGAGAGTCGCGTGATTTGAATAGCCTTGACGCTGACCCGACCCGCTCGAATCTGCTCCGGCTGAACACGCCAGGCACCTATCAGTTGTACGTCCTGGCCGATACATTGAATGAACTGCCGGTAGATCTCAGTAGTGGTACGGCCCGACCAATATACCTTGGGGGGCCTACCGAAGTTATGGTGGGGAATGCGTCGACACCGCCCTAGCCGACGTATGCGCGGGCTTCTGGCCATTGCGACTGTGGCCCTGCTCTCTTTCATGCTGCAGCAGTGGATTGCGGTTGCCCAGGAGTCCGCTAGGATTCACCAGGCGCAGGGCGGCTTTCTGTCAGCCCCGCGCCCAACCCTCGACCCATCCCGATCGCCGCTGACGGCCCAGCCGCTGGCGACCATCCGCGCCGAGCTAACCGCGACCGCCGTGGCAGCGCTGATACCGCCCGTCAGCACGCCCACCGCTGCCCCTGCCCGACCCGAGGTTCCACACGCAGGCGACCCGATCTCGGAGCCAAACCGCCTGCCGCTCATCTGGATCGGGCTGGTCTGCTGCTACGTCGGCGCGCTGCTGATCCGCTTGAGCGTGCGCAGGTAGCGCGATACCGCAAAAAATAAGCGTCCCGACGTGCAATAGGCACATCGGGACGCTTTGCTGCGCGCAGCGTGACAAGACGCCAGGACAGCTATTTAGCGCAGGTCAGCCGCCAGCTTATGCCAGAAGTCGTCCATCTGGCCGGGCACAAAGGGCATATACAGGCCAATCCGGTCGAGGAGGCCGTCGTAGCGTGCGCGCAGGGCGCGGCCAACATCGGCGGGATCGGCCTCGACCGCGAAGGCCGCCTCCATCTCAGGCGTCACCAGGGCGGGCATCTCACCCCAGCGCTGCTGGGCGGCCAGCTGCGTGAGCTGCTCGCCTATGTCGCCCCAGCCGTGGCACTCCAGCACCGCGCGGTAGGTGGGCGTCGAGCCGTAGAACGAGATCTGCTGGCGCACGAACTTGCGCACCCGCTCGTGGGACTCGGCATCGGGGCCGGTGATCACGAAGGAGCTACCGGCCACGGCGCATACCGCCGGGTCGCGCCCGGCCTTGGCCGCGCCGACGGCGATCTGCGGGCGCAGCACCTCGGCGGTGTACTTGGCGCTGTTGAGCGGGTGGGCGTGGAATCCGTCGCAGAGCTCGCCAGCCAACTGGGCTAGGCCGCTGTTCACACCAGCGATATAGATCGGGATGTTGGGGTGAGCGATTGGGCCGGGGCTGAAGAAGGGCGTCATCAGCGTATGCTGGTAGAACTGGCCGCGATAGTTCAGGCGACCGCCGCTCTGCCAGCTCTGCCAGATCGCGCGCAGGGCCAGGACGTAGTCGCGCAGCCGGCCCACCGGCGCGTCCCAGGGCGTGCTGAAGCGCCGTTCGATGTGGGCCTTGACCTGGGTGCCCAGGCCGAGGATGAAGCGACCGCCCGAGAAGGCCGCCAGATCCCAGGCGATCTGAGCCGTGACCATCGGGCTACGCGGGAAGGCAATCGCCACCGCCGTGCCGATGCTGATCCGGCTGGTGTGTTCGGCAGCCAGAGCCAGGGGCAAAAAGCCGTTGTGGCCGGTCTCCGGCGTCCACAGGGCGTCAAAGCCAATCTCTTCGGCGGCGCGGGCCACCTCGGCAGCCACCGGCAGCGGGTTGGAGTCGACGGCGAATGAGACATCGAGCAGCATTGGGAGCCTCCTCGTTGAGCGTAAGGGCGCGGCTGCGCGGCGCGGCTGCGCCCTTACGGTGGCTAGTATAGATCACATTATGTGCCCAGTTGGGCGCGCAACTGCGCCGCCTCGGCGCGCCCAGCCTGCTGTCGTTCCAGCACCAGCGAGATAAATACGTCCTCCAGGGATGGCGGGATCGGGATGATGGCGGCGACGCCGATGCCCAGGGCCGCCAGGGCCGCGTGGATCTGTGGGGCGGCGGCGGCGGCGGACTCGACCACGGCGTGGATCAGGTCGCCATAGGGCGCGGCCTCGTGAACGCCGGTCAGGGCGTCGAGGACGGCTAGGGCGTCGAGAATGGCCGCGCCACGAAACTGCTCGCCCAGGGTGATCTGGAGCAGGGTACCGCGCATGGCCTGGCGCTTCAGCTCGTCCGGGCTGCCCAGGGCGATCAGCTTGCTGTTGTACATAAAGCCGATGCGCTGGCAGCGCTCGGCCTCGTCCATGTAGTGCGTGGTCACGAAGATCGTCACGCCCTCGCCAGCCATGCGGTAGATCAGATCCCAGAAGTCACGGCGCGAGACCGGGTCAACCCCGCCGGTGGGCTCGTCGAGGAAGAGCATGCGTGGGCGATGGATGATCGCGCTGCCCAGGGCCAGGCGCTGCTTCCAGCCGCCCGAGAGGTTGGCCACCAGCTCGTGTTCGCGCCCGGTCAGGTTGGCCATGGCCACCAACTCGGGGATGCGGCGGCGGCGCTCCTCGGGCGTGATCTGGTAGATCCCGGCGTAGAACTCCATGTTCTGCTGGACGGTCAGGTCGTTGTAGAGCGAGAAGCGCTGCGACATGTAGCCGATGCGGGACTTGATTGCCTCGGCCTGGCGGGCGATGTCGTAGCCAAGGACGCTGGCGTTGCCGCTGGTGGGCAGCAGCAGGCCGCAGAGCATGCGGATGGTGGTACTCTTGCCGGAGCCGTTCGGCCCCAGGTAGCCGAAGATCTCGCCGGGGGCCACGTCGAAGCTGACCCGATCAACGGCGGTGAAGTCGCCGAACGTGCGGGTTAGCTCACGCGCCGAGATGGCGAGATCGGGATGGGGGTCGCGCATCCTACACCTTCTTCTCGGTCATGGCGATGAACACATCCTCGACCGAGGGCAGGGTGCGGGCGATGCTAAGTACCTCGACCCCGGCGGCGCGCAGCCCCGGCCCGAGGGCAGCCTCGGTGGCCTGCGGGTCGGCGGTGAGTACGTGCAGCAGGGTACCAAATGCCTGCACCGAGCTGACGCCGGGCATGGCGCGGGCCAACGTGCGGGCCAACTCCAGCGGGCGGGCCGCCAGCTCGATCACCGTCTCGGGCAGGCCGCGCTGCAGCTCGCGCGGGTCGGCGGCGGCCAGGATGCGGCCCTCGGACATAAAGGCAATGGTCTGGCAACGCGCCGCCTCGTCCATGTAGGGCGTAGAGACAAAAACCGTCACCCCCTGCTTGAGCAGGCCGTAGAGGATGCGCCAGAACTCGCGGCGGGCTACCGGATCCACGCCGGTGGTCGGCTCATCGAGAAAGAGTACCTCAGGGCGGTGGATGAGGGTGCAGGCCAGGGCCAGCTTCTGCTTCATGCCGCCCGAGAGCAGACCGGCCAGGCGCTGCTGGAAGTCAGTCAGGCCGCTGAACTCCAGCAGGTAGGGGATGAGCGCGGCGCGCTGCTGGCGGGTTACGGCGAACAGGTCGGCGAAGAAGCGCAGATTCTCGATCACGGTCAGGTCGGGGTAGAGCGAGAAGCGCTGCGACATGTAGCCGATACGCTCCTTCATGGCCTCGCGCTCGCGCACGATGTCTAGCCCGGCCACCCGCGCACCGCCGCCGCTCAACTCGATCACGCCGCAGAGCATGCGGATGGTCGTGGTCTTGCCCGCGCCGTCCGGGCCGATCAGCCCGTAGATCTGGCCGCGCGGCACGCGCAGGTCGATGCCGTCCACGGCGATCCGCTCGCCGAAGACTCGGCGCAGGCCGGTGGCCTCAATGGCCAGGGATGCGTCCATCATGGCTCCAGCGTGGCGTCGGCGGGCATGCCCGGCTTGAGCGCCCCATCGGGGTTGTCGAGTTCGACCCGCACCGGAAAGACGGTGGTGGCGCGCTCGTTCTTGGTCTGGACGTTGCGCGGGGTGAACTCGGCCTGGGGCGCGATGAAGGTGATCGCCCCGCTGAAGCTGCGGTCGCTGAAGCTATCCACGCGCACGCGCACGCTGGCTCCCTGCTGCACGTGCAGTGGGCCGATCTCGTCCTCGGGCACGTAGATCGTCAGCTTGACTCTGGCCAGCGAGCCGAGCCGGATCAGGATGTTGCCTGGCGCAGCCTGCTCGCCCAGGTTGATCACCTTCTCGGTGACGATACCGGCGGCGGGGGCGATAATGGTAGCCTTGGCGAGTTGCACCTCCAGCTGGTGAACCTGGGCCTGAGCCTGGGCCTGCTGGGCCACCGCCACGGCGATCTGTTCGATGCGCGTACCGGCCTGGGCCAGCTCCAGCCGGGCCTGGGCCTGGGTCACCTGGGCCTCGGCGCTGGCCAGTTGGGCGGTGGCGCTGTCGATGGCGCTCTGGCGCTGGAGCGTGGCCGCCGCGACACCGGCCTGGGCGCTGTTGACCTGAGTGAGGGCCGCGTCGGCGGCGGCGCGCAGTTGCTGCGGGCTGGCCTGCACGGCGAGGATATGGTCGAGGGACGCCTGCGCGTTGGTCACGCCGGTCTGGGCGGCGGTGAACTGCTCGGCGGCGGCCTGGTTGCCGCTCAACTCGGCCTGGCGAGCGTTCTCGGCAGCGACCTGGGCCTGATCCAGGGCGTGCTGGGCGCTGTCCACGGCACGCCGCGCAGCGGACTCGGCGTCCTTGCGGGCCTGCGGCAGATCGCCGGGCAGCTTTTCGAGCTGGCGGTTATCCCAGTAGATCTTGCTGTAGGCGTCCTGCGCATTGCGCAAGGCGTTGGCGGCCTGCTCCACCGCGCTCGCGGCCTGGGACTTAGCGGACGAGAGCCGGTCGCGGGTGGCCTGAGCGCTGGTCTGGGCCTGGGCCAGGTTAGCCTGGGCGCTATCGCGGGCGGCGCGGGCCTGGAGATTCTGGGCCTGGAGATCCTGCGGGTTGCGCAGGTTGGTCTGGGCGTCCTGGTAGGCCAGTTGAGCGCCGCGCAGCAGCACCTGGGCCTGGGTGATCACCGTGGTGGCCCGAGCGTTGGCCAGGGCGGCGCGGGCACCGTCGCGCAGAGCGGTGGCCTGCTCACGCTGGCCCTGGGCAGCGGAGATATCCTGCTCGCGCGATCCGGCGCGCAGCAGGGCCAGGTTGGCGGCGGCGACCTGGGCAGCAGCGCGGGCACCTTCCAACTGGGTGCTCAGCAGGTCGGTATTCAGCACCACCAGCGTATCACCGGCGCGAACCTGGGCACCGTCACCCACCAGCACCTGCTCAACTCGACCGCTGATCTCGCTGGTGATATCAACCTCGTCGGCCTCGATGGTGCCGGAGAAGGTATTTTGGGCGGCGGCGGCGCTGGTCTGCCGCTGGTAGAAGATCCAGCCAGTCACGCCGACCACCGCCAGGACGATCACAAGGGGGATAAGCACACGTCGCATAGGAACCTCGAATCAGCCGTAGGGGCGTGTCGCAACGCGCCCCTGCCTATGTCCAGATCAACCAAGAGTCTTCTTAAAACGCGAGCTGGCCAAGTAGAGGAAGAATGTCGCCCAGAAGACGAGGCCGATCCCCTGGGGCCAGAGTTCAGGCAGGCCGATGCCCTTGAGGAAGATGCCGCGCAGCACGGGCAGGAAGTAGCGCAGCGGTACCAGATAGGTGATGTAGCGCAGCACCACCGGCATGGACTCAATCGGGAAGAACTGGCCGGAGAGCAGGAATCCGGGCAGGATGAAGAGCAGGGTCAGCGCCTGAGCCTGGCGAAACGACTGCGAGACAGCCGAGATCCACAGGCCGATGCCCAGGGGCACCAACAGGAAGAGCAGCATAAAGGCGAAGAGCAGCAGCACGTTGCCGTTCACCGGCACCTGGAAGAGCAACTGACCGGCGATGAACACCAGCAGGGCGGTGGTCAGGCTGGCCAGGGCGTAGGGCATGAGCTTGCCGATGATCAGCTCGATCGGGCGGATCGGCGTGACGATCAGCTGCTCCATGGTGCCGGTCTCGCGCTCGCGCACAATCGCCTCGGCGGTGAGATTGATCGTGGTAAGTTGGAGGATCAGGCCAATCAGGGCCGGGATCTGGTAGTTGGTGCCGGAGAGCTCGGGGTTATAGAGCACGCGGGTGCGGATGTCGAAGGCCGAGCCGCGTGCGCCGATGGTCTGGGCGCGCACCTGGGCGGAGTGGGCTTGGCCGATCAGCTGCGAGGCGGCGATGATCGTGCTGGCGGTATTCGGCTCGGTACCGTCGACCAGGAAGCTAACCTCGGCGGGCTGGCCGGTGCCGACGCTGCGCCCGAAGCCGGGCGGGATAATAATCGCCGCCTTGGCCTGGCTGTCGTCGATGGCGACCTTGGCCTGGGCCAGAGAGTCGAGCTGCGGCCCCTGCACAAACTGGCCGGAGGCGAGGTATGCCTGGACGAGGGCGCGGCTGTCGGGGCTGTGACTCTGGTCGACCACCGCGAGGGAGATGTTCACGATCTGGCCGCCGGTGGCGTAGCCAATCACGAGCAACTGGATGAGCGGGGTCATGAGGATGAAGATCAGCGTCCGGCGGTCGCGGAACATCTGGATGAATTCTTTTCTGGCGATCGGCCAGATCCGGCTGGCGCGCATAGGGTTCCTGTGGGTTGTACGGGCGCTCGGGACACGGCCTATTGTACCCCCAATGTCACCCCCGCCCTGACGAACCTGAGCATGCGGGCGGCAGCCCTGAAAACCTTGTCTGTGGCCAATATTGCCAGCGAAGCTGAGGTGAACATAGCCGATAGCCGATAGCCGATAGCCGATAGCCGGGCATCAGCGCGCCATGTTTATCGCGGTGGTGTGCGCCCCGCGCATGGCGGTCTAACGTGAACATAGCCGATAGCCGATAGCCGATAGCCGATAGCCGATAGCCGGGCATCAGCGCGCCATGTTCATCGCGACGGTGTGTACTCTGCGCATGAATGTTTAAGGCATGGTTCAAACACACGTGACCGTTCAGCGACGAGACGACGAGACGACGAGGCGATGAGGCGATACTATCGCCTCGTCGCCTCATCGCCTCATCGCAGGACGGTCAAGCTGAAATGGTCGATTCTGAACCATGCCTTATAGAGGCACTACCGCAGAACTCGCCCTGTGCGGCGACGCCCGCCGAGGTGCTGAAGCCCCCGGCGAGGTCTACGACGGCCGCTTCAGACAACCATGCGGCTCCGCCGCACAACACCAGATGAACATGGCCGCTGATGCCCGACTATCGGCTATCGGCTATCGGCTATCGGCTATGTTCACGTTAGCGACCGTCGCAGACCTCGCCCGCCCGTTTATGGGCCGGGCGCTTGGGCTGCACAGGGCGACTGCCCTAGAGCTGAGGCCGACGGGTGTGCCAGTCGGTCTCACGCTGGTAGGCGTCCCCGGCGCGCAGTAAGCTGGCTTCATCGAAGGGCCGTCCGATCAGCTGGAGGCCGACGGGCAGCCCCTCGCTGAACCCGCAGGGCACCACCAGGCCCGGCACGCCGGCTAGGTTGATCGGCAGGGTGCAGACATCGCTCAGGTACATCGCCAGGGGGTTGTCGGTCTTCTGGCCGATCAGGAAGGCGACCGTGGGCGAGGTGGGCGCAGCAATTATGTCAACCTTCGCGAAGGCGATCTCGAAGTCGCGCTTGATCAGGGTACGCACCTGCTGCGCCCGCTTATAGTAGGCGTCGTAGTAGCCCGCCGAAAGGGTGTAGGCTCCGAGCATAATCCGCCGGCGCACCTCGGCACCAAAGCGGTGCCCACGGGTCAGCTCGATCTGATCCCACATGCTATCGCCCGGCTCGCGCGGGCCGTAGCGCACCCCGTCGAAGCGGGCCAGGTTCGCGCTAGCTTCAGCCGGGGCAATGATATAGTAGGTGGGCAGGGCATACTTGGTGTAGGGCAGCGAAATCTCGATCACCTCGGCACCGCGCTCGCGCAGGACGGCGATGGCGGCGCGGGTGGCCTGCTCGACGCCGGGTTCCATACCTTCGACGAAGTACTCGCTGGGCACGCCCACGCGCAGGCCGCGCACGTCCCCGCTGAGCGCGGCGCGGTAGTCGGGCACCGGCGCAGCGGCGCTCGTGCCGTCGCGCGGATCGTGACCGGCGAGTACCTGGAGTATCATGGCCAGGTCAGCTGCCGTCTGGGCCAAGGGGCCGATCTGGTCGAGGGAAGACCCGTAGGCGATCAGGCCGTAGCGGCTGACCCGGCCATAGGTGGGCTTGAGGCCGCTGACGCCGCAGAGGGCGGCGGGCTGGCGGATGGAGCCGCCGGTGTCGGTGCCGAGGGTGCCGAGGGCCTGACCGGAGGCCACGGCCGCCGCGCTGCCGCCGCTGCTGCCGCCGGGCACCCGGCTTAGATCCCAGGGGTTGCCCGTGGTCTGGTAGGCACTGGCCTCGGTGCTGGAGCCCATGGCGAACTCGTCGCAGTTGAGCTTGCCGAGCAGCACGGCCCCGCCCGCGCTCAGGCGCTCGATCACCGTGGCGCTGTAGGGCGGCACGAAGTTCTCAAGGATGCGCGATCCGCAGGTGGTGCGGACCCCGGCGGTGCAGATGACATCTTTGATCGCCAGGGGGATGCCGTGGAGCGGCCCGCGCTCGGTGTTCCCTCGACTGGCGTCGGCGGCACGGGCCTGCTCGCGGGCCGCCTCGGCGGTGATGGTGAGAAACGCCCTGATACGCGGCTCGGTGTGCTCGATGCGCGCCAGCAGTGCCTCGGTCAGCTCAAGGGACGTCAGATCGCCGGCGTCGAGGGCGGTCCGGGCACCAACAATCGTTAGGTTGTGCAGATCGGTCATGCGGATATCTCCCGGCGGGGCGCGTCCGCAGGCGCGAACGCGGCTGTCCTATTCTACCAAAAAGATCGGGGTGACAAATGAACCCGCTACGTGTGATGATCCGGCTGCTGCTGCTGCTGATCCTGTTGCCGCTGGGTGCCTCGGCCCAGGTGCGGCCCGGCCCGTCGATCTTCGTCCCTGGCGCCGCGCCGCCGACACCGCCGCCCTTCACCCAGCGCCAGCCTGCGCCCGGCCCGCGCCTGGGCCAGATCGTGGAAGTCTGTACGGCGACCCTCGCCGACCCAACTGTTTCCCTGCCAGCGGCCTCGTCGCCGTGGGTCTCGGTGTCGGGGCGATCAACCCGCAGCTTGGTCAGCGACCAGGCGCGCTCTGCGCCGCAGGCGATCTTCCTCAGCGAGGATGCCGGCGGGGTCGCATCGCTCGGCCAGCAGTTTAGCATCCCTGCGGCCGCCAGCGAGATCACCGGCACCCTGGCGTATCGCTACGCCTCCGGCACCACGCAGGCGGGCGATAAGCTACAGGTGGAGATTTACGCGCTGGGGCGGGTGGATATTGACCAGCCAATTATGGCCGTGGACGCATTCCCCCCGACCGCCGCCGCCACCCAGGCCGACGGCCTGTGGCACACGTTCACCTGGGGCATCACCGATACGGTAACGCTGGGCAAGCTGAACGGCCTTTCTGGCCAGGCCATGTTTCTGGTGACAATGCGCAGCGTGTCCGGCGGCCCGCAGCAGCAGCTGTGGGTCGATAATATCGACATGGGCATCTGCGCGTCTTCCGCGACGGTTAGCGGGAGGGTGACGCAGGCAGGCGTGGCGGCGGCGGACGCCCAGGTACTCCTCGCACGCACGACCTCCGCCGGCAGCGCAATCATCGCCGACGCCATCACCGATGGGGCCGGACTCTACAGCTTTTTCGGGGTGTCGGCCCTTGGCACCGGCGAGTCGTATCAGGTCTGGTTCCTCAATACGCCGCTGGCGATCCCGCGCCCAGATGGCCGACTGGGCTTCTGGGCCGGGCCAACGATCAGCACGCTGGGTGCGGGGGAGACCAAGGCCGGCCAGGATATGGCGGTCGGCGATGTGGTTCTGGGCGGCCCGGCCTCATATAGCGCGGTCGTAGCTAGCGATGCCAGCCCGGTGACTCTGAGTTGGGCCGCACGCGGCGTGACGGGTGAGCTGTATGAGTTCTGCGTGTACGACCCGCAGCGGATCGACCCAGACACAAAGCTGCCGCCCCAGGTGTGCGGGCCAAAGAGCGACACGCTCACCTTTGCGCTGTCGCCGCAGAGCTTCAACAGCGTGCCGGGATTTGACGTGCGCTACGGGCGTAGCTACCGCTGGTACGTGGTGGCCTATGATCAGGCGAGCGCGCAGTACGGCTACTCGTTCTCCGAGCGGGCGATCACCCTGCTGTCTGCGCAGGTCGATCCGCCGACCGCGTTGGTCACGCCGTCGGACACCCTGCCCGCTGCGGCGAGCAGCCCGGCTGACTGGACTCTGATGGTGTACGCGGCGGGCGATAACTCCTTCGGCGACCCCGCGAACGCCTCGCGAACCGCCCGGCTCGACAAGCAGATCGACGAGTTGCGCAGCCTGGCCTCGGCCTACCCGCAGCTGCACCTGGTGACTTTGAGCGACACCTACGGCAACACCGGGGCGCAGTTTTGCTACCTGCCGCCCAAGGCCGCGCCCGACTGCCAGGAGCGCGGCGAGATCTCCACAGGCGACCCGGCGACGCTAGGCGGCTTCATTAAAACGGCGCTGGCGCGCTATCCGGCCAGCCACACCATGCTGATCATCGCCGGGCCGGGGCACCCAATCGGCGGCGTGGGCTATGATCTGACGGCGGCGGGCGTGCCCTCGCTCGACATCGACGGCCTGAGCGCGGCCTTTGATATAGCCGGGTTAGGCGCGGGCGGCACGCAGCTTGATGTCATCTTCTACCAGGCGTCGCTGATGGGCGCGGTTGAGGTTGTGGCGGCAAGCGCGCCCTATGCCCGCTATATGGTGGCATCTGCGGACGAGTACTGGTCGCTGCCGCTCTACAACAACATCCTGCCGCTGCTGGCGGGCGCACAGAAGGACCAGCCGGCCGAGGTGGCGAAGGGTCTGGTACACGCCTATGGCTCGGCGGTGGGCAGCTACGGCGGAACGAAGGCGCATACCCTGGCGGCCTATGATCTGAGCCGGGCCGCAGCGGTGAGCACCGGGCTGAATGGCCTGGGCAGCGCATTCCAACTGGCCCTCACCGGCGATAGCGCCACGGTGCGCGATGCCATCGGCAGCATTCTCCAGCAGCCAATTCAGGCATACGACTCATCGGGCAATGGCCTGATCAATGCGCTGGAGCAGCCATCGGGTGCGCCAATCAGCGCGCAGGAGGATGCGCTGGTAGATATCCAGAGTCTTGCGAGTGCGGTTAGCCTTAATATGACCTTGTCTACGACGCTGCGTAATGCCGGTAGCGCCATGCTGATTGCCCTGAACGGCGACGCGCCGCTGGTACTCGCGTCGGTGCAGGTGTCGGGTGCCGGCATCACAGGCCGCCCGATCTCGCTGGGCAACGTGCCCGCAGCCGGGCTGTCGGTCTTCTTACCCACGGGCGCGCACCTCGGCGGACAGCCGACGCTGGTGCAGCGCTACCTCTATGGGGCGGGCGGTGTGCCGCGCGACAGCGGCTGGGCTGGGTTTCTCCGGGCCTATCTCGCGCGTGAACTTGGCCGTGGCCCCGGCGGGGTGACGGCAGGCCCGCTCGGCGGGGCGCAACTCCGTGGGACAAGCGGCATCCTGACCGATTTCTACACCCGGCTGCCGATTGTGATGCGGTGAGACAGGGTGCCGCTTCCGGTGCGGCAGATCACACGATCCGCCGCACCGGGAGTGGCGGGAAGGAGGGTTCCTCCTTGGCGGCGAAGGCGGCCAGGCCGATCAGGTAGTCTTGCGCGGCCAGGGCCGCGCGGATGGCGGCGGTCTCGTAACGCAGCCCCTGCTCGATCGAACTCTCGATCCCGACATCAATCGACGCCTTCGCGTAGGCGACGGCGAGCGGGCTGCGTCGAGCGATGGCGAAGGCCAGATCGTGGGCGGCGGAGAGCAGCCCGGCGGACGTCGTCACCTGGCTCACCAGCCCCCACTCCAAGGCCAGATCCGCGCCGATACGGCGGCCGGTGAAGATCAACTCCTTGGCGCGGGTGGGGCCGATCAGCCGAGGCAGGCGCTGGGTGCCGCCGGCGCCTGGGATGATCCCAAGGCTCACCTCGGGCAGAGCGATCTCGACGTGCTGCGCAGCCAGGCGGAAGTCGCAGGCCAAGGTGATCTCGCAGCCGCCCCCGAGGGCCAGGCCGTTGATCGCGGCGATGGTAGGGATGGGCATGCGCGCCAGATGGTTCGCACAGTCGCTGAGCGCCCGGTTGTGCGCCCAGCGCCCGGCGTCGTCCAGGGTCGCCCGCTCCTTGAGGTCGGCCCCCGTGCTAAACGCTCGCTCCCCGGCACCGGTCAGGATCAGCACCCGTGACTCTCCCGCCTCCACCGCATCCAGGGCCGCCCGTAGCTCGGCGGTGAGCCGCGCCCCCAGGGCATTCAGCCGCTCCGGCCGGTTCAGCGTGATTGTCGCCACCGCGTTCGCTTCAACCAAGGTTAGTTGCTTATAGACAATGTCCACGGCACACTCCCCTTTATGCATACGGTTGTAGATCGTACTCCTATGCGCGTCAACGTGAGGGCGGTCGCCCAAGAAATTCTGGGAGCCTGCGGCCCCCAAATTCCACCAGGAACCGTGCCGAGGATCACGGCCACGGTCGTGCTGGCCGATTGGACTCAACCGGCCAGCACCCTTACCCCGCCACCGCCACCTGGTTGCGGCCGCCGGTCTTCGCCCGGTAAAGAGCATCGTCGGCGGCGGCAATGAGCGTCGCGACCGTCTTGCCGTGCGCCGGGAAGACGGCCACGCCGGCCGAGATCGTGATCGGCGGCAGCGACGGCTTGCGCGTGTGATGCAGGGCCGCCGCCCACACCCGCAACTGATCAGCGAGATCGACCGCCCCCTCACACGTCGCCTGCGGCAGCACCATCAGAAATTCCTCGCCGCCGACGCGGCATGCGATCGCCCCGTCGCTAATCTGCCCCTGAAGCAGCGCGGCCACCGCCTGTATCACCTGGTCGCCAATCGCATGGCCGTAGCGATCATTCACATGCTTGAAGTGGTCGATGTCAATCGTGATCACGCTTGTCTGCCAGCCGCGATTCGCCGACTCAGCCAGGATCTGGGGTGCCAACTGTTCAAGGTAGCGTCGATTATACAGCCCAGTGAGCGGGTCGTGAAGAGCCTGCTGAAGCAACTCGCGCTGGAGCGTCAGGTTGGCCAGGGCCAGGCTCGCCCATTCGGCGACGGTCATCGCCAACTGGCGCATCGCCTCGTCCAGACTGGTCGCGATGTCATCGATACGCATGCTCAGCACGTGGAGCATGCCGAGGATCCGCCCCTGGCTGCGCAGCGGGATGCAGAGGCTCTCGCAGCGATGATCGGCGTCGCTGTGCGGACAGAACAGCTCTGGCTTGCCCACGCTCACATAGTGGACGCGCTGACGGCGCAGGGCCCAGCACGCCTCGCGGGGAAGGGGCGGGCCCGCCGGGTAGCCGCCCCAGGATGCCGCCACCGCCAGCGCCGCCCCGGCGTTCTGCTCCAGGTAGAGGACGCCCATCGTGCGTGGCAGCAACGTGCGTAGTGAGAGGGCCACCACATCACTCACCTCGGTGATCGTCTGGCAGGAGAGCAGCAGTTCGCCCAGTTCATTGAGCAGCATAATGTCGTAGGTGCGCCGCTCAAGGCGCTGCACCGCCTCCTGGAGCTGCGTGTTTGTGCGCAGCATGGCCTCCTCCGCCTCACGGCGCGCGGTGACATCCCGCGAGGTGATTGCCACCCCGTCGCCCAAGGGCACCACCTGATGGTAGATCCACGCGGGCAGCAGATCCGGCGAGCCGCCTGCGAACTCCTCCTCGATCGGCACGCCGGTCTCGACGACCCGCACATACTTCTCGAAGCGACCGTCAGCGCAACTCATCGGCAGCAGCTCGCGGAGGCGCTGGCCGATGACGGCCTCCCGTGGCATGGTGATGATCTGATCGATCCGGCTATTGGCGAAGGCAAAGGTGAAATCGACAATCTTCCCGCAGGAGTCGCGCAGGCTCTCCAGGATCACGAAGGAATCAAGGTTGGCCTCGACGGCGATGCGAAAGCGGGCCTGGCTGTACTCTTGCGCGAGCATCGCCGCCGCAAGATCGGTGGCGCCTAGCTCGCGCTCCACCAGGGCGGCGAAGTCTTGCAACTGCTGCCGCTGCTCCGAGCTAAAGCTGTGGGCCCGCTGCCCGCTCACGCACAAGGTACCCACGGCGTGGCCTTTGGGACAGTGCAGGGGGACGGCGGCGTAGAAGCGCAGCTGCGGCGGGCCAATTACCACCGGGCTATCGCGGAATCGCGGGTCGGCCAGGGTATCCTCAATAACCAGCAGGTCGTCGTGCAGGATGGTGTAGGCGCAGAACGAGATCGGCCTTGGCAACTCCTGGCCTAAACCTCCCACCTGCGACTTCGCCCACTGTCGGTTGGCGGCGATCAGGTTGATCGCCACAAATGGCTCGCCAAAATGAGCGGCGACCAGGCGCGTGATCCGATCATAGCGCTCTTCGGCTGGGGTGTCGAGAATACACAGGCCGGACAGGGCATTGAGACGATCAATCTCATTGGCAGGCAGGGCGGCAGGATCCATTGGCCACCTCATCAGTGCGCAGACTGCAATTGGGCGAGGTATGGACGGAGTTGTAGAATGGGGAGCGCTTCTGAGGATGCCCGATACCTATCGGTGTCGTGTCCCAGGGCTGATGCAACGTCGCTGGGGCTGCGCCCCAGACCTCGCTTTTGGTTGGTTTTTGGCAGCTTTGCCGCCAAAAACCAACCAAAAAAGATCGTTCGGGGGTGGCGTTGCTACCCCCAAACCCCCGCCGGAGGCGACGTTACAACCGCCCTGTGTCGTGTCCGCGTGGTACGATGATATCTCTACAGGGTAGCGGGCGCGGGTTCACATACCATGATACCAGAAGACTCGACCTGCCCGTTATAATACTAACAGGGCGCCATGCGCTTATCTGCGTAGCCGGCCTAGGTTAACGCCCCGTAATGGGAGCATCACGCGATGACATCTTCACCTGTGCGCAACTTGCGGCGCACCCATACCCGTTGGAAAGCCCGCGCCGCCGACTTGGCCCGCCGTCTCAGCGAGAGCAAGCGGCGCTACGCGGCCCTGGCCAACGAGTCGCGACACCAGACCGAGGCGCTAGCCCGCCTCGACGAGGTGCGCAGCATGATCGGTCGGGAAAACACGGTCGACATGATCCTGCGCGTCGCCACCGAGTCCATCGCGGGCACCTTCGGCTACCCCTCGGTGAGCATCTACTTACTAGAGGATGGTGCCCTCGTGCTGATGCACGGCATCGGGCACACCCCGCCCGCCGCCCGAATACTCAGCCACAGCCTGCCCCTCGGCCACGTGGCCAATACCGGTGAGCCGCTGATGATCACGGATACCCGTATGTGGCCGGAGCGGCTTGACCTCGGCCCCGGCGTGGCGTCGGTCATCTCCGCGCCCCTGCGGGTCGGCGGCCAGGTAGCCGGGGTCGTCCACATCGAAAGCTCACAGCCCGACGCACTCGGCACCGACGACCTCAGTTGGCTGCTCACCCTGAGTGACCACCTCGGCAAGGCCGTGGAGCGCACCCGCCTGCGCGGCGACCTCCAGCGCACGGTGCGTGAGACCCTGACGCTCAACCGGATGATGAGCGTGATCGCCTCGGCCAAGGACACCCGCGAGTCGCTACAGACGATCTGCGCCGATCTGGCCGACGCCTTCGGGGTGCCCCAAGTTCTCTGCGCCCTGCTAAACGCCGACCGCAGCGCGCAGACGGTGGTGGCCGAGTACCGCGACGCCGACGGCCCCTCGGTGATCGGCACCGTGATCCCGGTGCGCGGCAATCTGCTGACCCAAGATCTGATCGCACGGCGCCAGCCGGTCGCGCTCTCTAACCTGCCCATGAACCCGCACCCCGGCAGCAGCAGCCGGCGCAAAGGCAACGCGGTCGGCCGCGTCTCGCTCCTGGCGGTGCCCGTCCTCATCCACGATCAGGTAATCGGCATGATCGGCCTCTCCTCGGCTGAGTCGCATGTCTTCACGCCCGATGATATCGCCCTGGCCCAGCGCCTCTCTACCACCATCGGCCAGATCCTCACCAACCTGCGCCTGCACGCGGCCATCCGCCAGGAGCTGACCGAGTTCCTGGACACCACGCGCCACGAGATCCGCGCCCCGGTACACCGCGTGATCGGGGCGGTCGAGCAACTCCTCGACACGCCCTTGAGCGAGGAGCAGCGCGCGTATGTCAAGACAATCCAGACAAACGGCGAGGCCACGCTAACGATGATGAACAAGATCTTCGACCTCGCGAAGATCGAGCCGGGCGCACCGTAAATGCGGCGGCGGCGGTATATAGCCGAGTGATCCGCACGATCAACGAGGCACCGCCATGCAACGCTACGACCCAAAGCGACATCATCGCCACTCAATCCGCCTTCCCGGCTACGACTACCGCCGCCCTGGGGGCTACTTCATCACGATCTGCGCACAGAATCGCGAGGCCATTTTCGGCCGCGTGCGGGGCGGCGTCATGGAGCCAAGCCCCTACGGCGATGCCGTCATTGCGCGCTGGAGGGCCATCCCCCGGCACAGCGCGAGGGCCGCCCTCGACTCTTTCGTACTCATGCCCGACCACCTGCACGGGATTATTATCCTCCACGGCGAGGCACCAGCGCCACCGACTGAGGGTGACGGGCCGCGCGGGACGATACCGGGGTCGATCCCGGCGATCATCCAGAGCTTCAAGTCGGTATCGACCCGCGCGATCAACCGAATGCGCGGCACCCCGGGCGCGCATGTGTGGCAGGAAGATTACTACGAACACATTATCCGCGACGCGGCGGCCTTGGATCGGATCCGCCGATATATCGCCGCAAACCCGTCCCGGTGGCGGCGGTGACTCCGCCCACGGGACGCGCCGCCCCGCCCACGGGACCCGCCCCGCCCACGGGACGCGCCCCGCCCACGGGGATGTGTAGGGCCGAAGCATGCGCCCCGGATGATTACCGGACACGGCATGTATCCGGGGCGCATGCTTCGGCCTACGGGGTTTTTGGCGGCGTCCGATATCCCCCAAGGCGTCCGATATCCCCCAAGGCGTCCGATATCCCCCGCCGACACCGGGACGCCTACCGTATCACGGCGCGTCCTCCGGGCGTTCCTCGGGGATCAGGCGCACCGCGCTTACCGCCGTATCGATCATCAGGTCGCCATGGTCGGGGAAGGATACAATGAGCAGCACGCGGTCGCCTGCGATCTTGCGGGATCGCACCTTCCCCCTGCCCCATGGCGTACAGAAGATGGTGTCGCCGGGGCGGAAGCGTGGCCTGGGCGGGGTGCCCTGGCGGGCATTCCGGCGCGTGGCGGCGGCGGCGGGCGGGGTGCTCCGCTCGCGCTGCTCGCGTAGGAGGCGCAGGCGAGCCACCATCGCCGCAGCGTCCGGCAG
>CAISPW010000154.1 GCA_903887465.1 uncultured Oscillochloris sp.
GGATCACGTCCACCTGTTCGTCTCGGCCCCGCCGAAGTACCGCCCTGCGGATCTGGCCCCATTGTTCAAGGGAGCGACCGCCCGCTATCTGCGACACGAGTTTCCCGCCGAAATCAACAAACACATCGGGAAGACGGGGACGCTTTGGTCGCCCTCGTACGATGTCGGAACCGCTGGGCACGTCAGTGCAGATGTGATCACGCGATACATCCTCGAATGCCAGCGGATGTGAGGCTCACGAACGTGGTTGCCCCGCACCGCTTCACGCGGTACGGTGGCGAACACCTACCAGGGAGTGAGGCCGCACAAGCCTCATTCCTCCCGCCCGTAAACGGGCAGGTTTCCTGAGGCTAATTCGATGAATGGTAAAGGCGGGAGGGTTTTCAAGCGCTGGTTCCCCTCCCTTGATCTTTCTCTACTCCTCGCCCTGCTGCTCGGCCTCGCCCTGCGGCTGGCCCTGTGGGGAAATCTGCCGCGCCTGGGATTGGTCGGCGACGAGGCCGAGTATCTGGCCGCCGCCGACTGGCTGGCCCACGGGCGGGGCTTCGCCTGGCACCTCCAGTACCTCTGGACGCGCGCACCACTCTACCCGCTGTTCCTGGCCGCGCACCTCGCGTGGTTCGGCAGCAGCCTGACGCCGATCTTCATCAGCCAGACGCTGCTGGGCCTGCTGAATGTGGCCCTGGTGTACCTGCTGACAGCCCAGGCAATCGGGAACCGGCAACAGGCAACCGCCGCGCCAGGGATCGCCGCCGTCCTGACGGCGATTTACCTTCCGCTGGCGAGTTACGGCCAGTTGCTGCTGGGCGAGACGCTGTTCACGGCGCTGCTGCTGGGTGCGCTGGCGGCGCTGGGCGCGTGGGCGCGGCGCGGCGGCTGGCAATGGCTGGCCGCTGCGGGGGCTATCCTGGGCCTAGCCACCCTCACTCGCGGGCTGACGCTGGGGTTTCTGCCGCTGGCGGCGGGGTGGGTCTTTCACGCAGCAAAAGGGAAAAGGCAAAAGGGAAAAGGCTGGCTGCACCGTGTCGCGATGGATGTTTGCCTTTTTACGTTTACCTTTTGCCTCATCCTTCTGCCCTGGACGGTGTACGCCAGCCGGACCTACGGCGGGCTGGTGATAGTGGACACAACGGGAGCCTTCAACCTGGCCCTGGGGGCGCGGACGGCCTACGACGGTGGGCGTAGCGATGCGCCGCTGCGTAACTTTGTGCTGGCCCTGCTCGATCCGACCCTCTCGGAATCGCAGCGGCGCGGCCTGCTGGCCGACCAGAAGGGCGGGTCGTGCATGTTCGCTACCGGCGACGGGCAGATTATGGCGGCCCTAAAGATGCCGACGGCGCGGATCACCCAGGCCGACCGGCAGCGCCTGCTGAGTGCCGAGGCGCTCTGCCTGCTGCGGGCAGCGCCGGTCGCCTTCGTCAACAAAAGCCTGATCGAGCTGATCGACCTCTTCCAGATCAACTACACCGGCGACGAGCGGTTGAGCAAGGGATTCGCCCTGGGCCGCCTGCCGCCCTGGTACGCCCTGGCCCTCTTTCTGCTCGATGATACGCTGTATGTGATCGCCCTGCCCCTGGCAGTACTCGGCTGGGCGCTGCTGCGGACGACGGGCGGGGGCCGGGGCGCAGCAGCGATCCTGCGGCCCGCTGCTGCGCCCCTACAGGGGTTATGGTTGATCTATAACCTGGGGACGGCACCGCTGCTGTTTGCGATCAACCGATTCCGGGTGCCGCTGATGCCGCTGGTGTTTGTGCTGGCGGCCTGCGCCCTGGCCAGCTTGCCGGGCTGGGGCAGGCTGCTGCGCACGCGCTACGGCGCGGCCTGCACCGCGCTGGCGGGCCTGCTGCTGCTGGTGGCGGCCACGCCCTACGCCTACCTGGAGCCGCGCGCGCCTGGGGCACCCGCGCGCTGGGCCTCGTACCTGGGGCCGTACCCGTCGAGCCTGGCGAGTACACAACTGGCCCTGGCCGCCCGTCCCGGCTACCTGGCCGAGCAGCAACTCGCCGCCGCCCTCGGCGGCGGGGATGGCGCGGCGGCCCACGCGGCGCTGGGAAACCCCGACCTGCCCGCCTACGCCGCCGCCGTGGGCGCGCCCCTGCTCGCGGGTCTGGAGGGACACCCGGCCAGCGGCCTCGACCGTCTGGCCAGCCAGACGGTGCAGCCGCTGGAGGACTGGCAGCGCAGTTTGATCGCCGGTGAGTTGTTTCGCCAACTGGGCAAGCTGGACGCCGCCCGGCGCGAGCTGAACCCGCCCCTGGTGGATGACCAGAACCCCGTGGCGTGGGCCTGGCAGTGGCTCCACCCGCCGCCCGCGCCGCATACCCGGATCGACATCGCCGACGATAACGACTTGGGCTATATCCGAGGCTTCTACCTGGGCCGCTACGACGCCGACCTGGGGGCGACGGTGCGCTGGGCCACCGGCGACTCGGCGCTGCGCTTCCCCGGCGCGGCCAGCGGTCGCCCGCAACGGCTCTGCCTGACGATCTCCGGCCTCGGCTGGCCGCAGGATCTCGCCCTGCCCACCGTCGATGTCGACCTCGATGGCGGGTCGCTGGGGGCCATCCCCCTCACCCGCGCACTGCGCGAGGTTTGCCTGAGCCTGCCCGCCCGCCCGGCCGGGGCCGATCTGACGCTCACCCTGCGCAGCGCCACTTTTGTGCCCGACGCCCTCGATTTGGTGCGCCAGCAGGGGCCGCAGGTGGGCCAGTTGCGCCGGCTCGCCTACCAACTCGACTGGGCGGAGCTAAGGGAGTGGTAAACGTGAGGGCGAATTCCGCTCTTCTAGCGCGCACACCTATGACCAAGCGAATCCCGCTGATCCTGATCACGATAACCGCCCTCGGGCTGATCCTGCGGCTGCTGACCTGGCGCTGGCACGAGTTCTACCAACTCGGCGGCGATGAGCGCGAGTATCTTGATCAGGCCGTCCGGCTGCTGCGCGACCACCAGTACGTCGAGTTGCGCCTGATGCGCCCGCCGCTCTACCCGCTCTTTCTGGCCGCCTGCATCTCCCTGGTCGACTCGCTGGTGCAGAACCTGCGCCTGGTGCAGGCGCTGGTCAGCGCGGCGACGGTGCCGCTGGTGTACCTGCTGGCCCGCGAGGTGACGCGGCGCTCCGGCGACGACTCGCGCAAGCCGGCCCTGCTGGCGGCCCTGCTCTGCGCCCTGAGCTCTACCCTGGCCGCCAACGCCAGCGAGTTGCTCACCGAGGCGCTGTTTCTGTTTGGCCTGACGACTGCGCTCTGGCTGCTGCTGCGCGCCGCCCGCACGGGGGGGCTGGCCACGACCATCCTCGCCGGCCTGACCATCGGCGCGCTTTGCCTGCTACGCTCGGTGGCGCTGCCGCTGCTGCCGCTGGGGGTGCTGTGGCTTGCGCTCAATGCAAAAGGTAAAAGGCAAAAGGTAAAAGACTGGCTTCACGCTGCCGCTCCGCAGGTTTGCCTTTTTACTTTTACCTTTTGCCTTATTCTCCTGCCCTGGGTGGCGCGCAATTACGCGACCTATGGCGGGCTGATTCTGATCGATACCACCGGTGCCGAGAACCTCTGGCTGGATAACGACCTGGCCGGGCGCGAGGCGGTGAAGGCCCAGCTCTACGCCCTTGGCGAGGATCGGCTGGCCCGCCAGCGCCTGGCGACCCAGCGCGGGGTGGCGGCGATCACGTCCGACCCGGCCCGCTTCGCGGCCAAGGCGTGGGGCGAGCTGACGAAGCTCTTCGCCCTGGAGTTCAGCGACGACATGCTGGCCCGCCCGGCGATCTGGGTGCCGCCGCCCGAGGTCGCGGCCCGGCTGTTGCTCGGCGATGGAGTCTGGCTGCTGCTGCTGCTGGCCGGGACGTTTGGGCTGACCCAATCGCTCGTCGGGGGCGGCGTTAGCTGGAGGGCCAGCGCCAGCCCGGCATGGCTGCTGCTGCCCTGGGCGCTCTACGTGGCCCTGACGACGCTAATGTTTCACGTGGAACTGCGCTACCGCCTGCCGCTCTATCCGGCGCTGCTGCCGTATGCTGCGCTGGCGCTGGCGGGGGGCAGGGGGCAGGGGGCAGGGGCCAGGCTGCGAGTCCTGGCGGCCATTGCGCCAGCGGCATGCCTTGTCCTGACGCTGCTGCATATGGGCTACCCGGCCCTGGCTTGGCGGCTGGGCGGGAAGCATTGGGATTTGGCGCGGGCGGAGTTGGCCCTGGGCCGGGGCGATGCGGCGGCGGCGCGGGATGCGGCCACGGCGGCCCTGGCCCTGGACAATACCTCGGCCCTGGCGCGGGTGGCCCTGGCCCGCGCCGACCTGCTGGCCGACGATCTGGCCGCCGCGCAGGGCCAGCTCGATGCTGCCATCCGGGCGCTGCCCGCGCATCCCTACGCCCATTTGCTGCGCGGCGACCTGCTGCGCCGCCAGGGTGATCCTCACGCGGCTCGCGCCGATCTGGCCTACGAGACCCGCTCGCTGGAAGATCTTCAGGCCTGGGCCTGGACGCACTTCACGAGCGATCCGCCGGCCCAGTTGGGTCTGGGCGATGGCCTCGACCTGGGGTTTATACGCGGGTTTCACAGCTTGCGCGCGGACGAGGCGGGCTTTCGCTGGACGGCGGGGGACGCCGAGTTGCGGCTGACTGTCCCGCCCGGCGCGATGACGCTGCGCCTGCGGGCGGCCTCCGGGCGACCGGACGGCAGCCCGGTTGAGCTGCGGGTGACGCTCGATGGACGCGATGCGGGAACCCTCCTGATCAGCGCGGATGGCGGCGCGAATGATCTGGCGCTGCCTGTCCGGCACCCCAGCGCGCGCGCGATAGTTGTGGGTCTGCGCAGCACAACCTTTACGCCGCGCGACTACGAGCGGGCCAGCGCAGACGGCCGACGCCTGGGGGTGAAGATTTACGCGGTGGAGATCGCGGCGCACCCGTAGCGGCGCGGCGATGACGCGCTCCGATCGCCTCATCGCCTCATCGTCTCGTCGCTGAACGGTCACGTGTGTTTGAACCATGCCTATGTTAAAATAAAGGCACGCGCATGCCTACTCAGGGATAGATCTATGGACACCACCGGCCCACCGGGCGGCCATCTGATGACCCACCTGCTCGCCTTCGGCGATCTGCTGCGCGAGATGGGCGTGGCGGTGAGTCCGGGGCAGGTGCTGGCGCTGATCGACGCCCTCACGTACGTGCCGATCACCCGGCGCGAGGATTTTCGGGCGGCGGCGCGGGCGACACTGGTGCTGCGCCGCGAGGATCTGCCGATCTTCGACACGGCCTTCGAGTTCTTCTGGCATAAAGCGATCGGTGCGGACCCCGAGCGCGCAATGCTGCTGATGGCCATCCCGCAGATCCGCATCCCCCGACGCCAGTTGCGCCTGCCGCAGCGTACACCTGACGCGGGCGACCAGGCCGAGCGACCGCAGGAAGAGCGCGAGAAGCTCGAACTCCAGCTCACCTACAGCCACAGCGAGGCGCTGCGCCACAAAGACTTCGGCCAGTTCAGCTGGGAGGAAGTGCAGGCATGTAAGGAGCTGATCCGGCGCATGCGCTGGAAGATCGAGGATCGGCCCAACCGCCGTCGCCGCCCCGAGCGTAGCGGGCGCGCCCTAGATATGCGCCGCACCCTGCGCCAGAACATGCGCTACGGCGGCGAGCCGCTCACCCTGGCCTGGCGCGAGCCGCAGCGTGAGCCGCGCCCGCTGGTGGTGATCTGCGACATCAGCGGCAGCATGGAGCGCTACGCACGCATCTTGCTCCAGTTCGTCCACACCGTCTCCCGTAGCCTCGGCGAGGTGGAGTCTTTTGTCTTTGGCACCCGCCTGACCCGGATCACCCGCCAGCTGCGCCACAAGGACATCGACGACTCGATTGACGCGGTGACCACGCACGTGCGCGACTGGAGCGGCGGCACGCGCATCGGCGCGGCGGTGCGCGAGTTCAACTACCGCTGGGGCCGCCGCGTCCTCGGTCGCGGCCCGGTGGTGCTGCTGATCAGCGACGGCTGGGATCGCGGCGACCCGGCGATGCTCAGCCACGAGATGGATCGCCTCCAGCGCTCGTGCCACCGCCTGATCTGGCTGAACCCGCTGCTCGGCAGCCCCGGCTACGAGCCGCTAACCGTGGGCATGCAGGCGGCCCTGCCCTTTGTGGACGACTTCCTGCCCGTGCATAACCTGGTGAGCCTGGAGCAACTGGGCCAGCGGCTCGCGACCATCGGCGATCAGCGCACTGCGCGCCGCCAGCGCGTGAGGACGGTGCCATCCCACCCGTAAGCGAGCCGCCGCGCTGCGGCGCCCCAACATCAACAACCCTATGAGCAACACCAACCCCAAATCCCGCGCCGACGCCCTGGTGGCACGCGGGCGCACGCTGATCGAGAAGAACCGCCTGCCTGCGGCCACCGACCTGCTCAACCAAGCGGTGAAGCTCTACTGGGCCGCCGGCGACTTCTACAGCGCCGCCGCCCAGACCGGCAACTACGGCTGGGCGCTGCGCCGCCTGGGCCGGGCCGACCTGGCGCGGCCCTACCTGGAACATGCGGCCACGATCTTCGACGACATCGGCCTGGCCGAGTTCGCCGAGCGCCACCGCTTCGCCGCCAATGATGTGGCCAGTGTCCTCGACCCGGTCTTCCTGGCGAGCCTGCCGCCCACCGTGCGCGGTGCCCTGGAGCGCGGCGACGGCGCGGCCCTCCAGAGCGCCCTCGACGCCCTGCCGGTCGCCGAGCAGCAGCAGATCTACGAGCGCCTGACAGCGGCCGGGGTGATCAGCAACGCCGACGAGCGGCAGGCCGACACCGCCGTGCAGCAGTTCGAGCCGCTGCTCCAGGCGGTCGCCGCCGTGGCCCGTGGCGAACAGGCTGAGCGCGTCGATGTCGAGGCCGCACTGGAGGATCTGGAGCGCAAGGGCTGGCGCGTCCGCCGCCCCGTGCAGAAGATCTGGCAGGGCGAGCGCCGCCCTGGCCCGCTGCTCTATGGCCTCGACCCCAGCGACACCGCCCTGGTGCAGCGCGTCCTTGCCATTCTGGAGACACCGTAGTACGACAGTTGTAGTCTTCCCGGCGGGGAGGCTCGGCGGGGCGAAGCCCCTCCGAAAGAAAAGAAAAGGATTCTTTTCGGGGGCCTGCGGCCACCAAACCCCCGCTAGGAATGGCGATGTTGGCAACTACAACTGTAGTAGTAGAGGCACACCCCTATGGATATCTTCTACAATGACGCCCGCCGATCCGCGCCTACCGCCCTGGACTTTCATCGGCGCTTGCCCGGCTACGCGCCCACGCGCATGGCCGACATGCCCGGCCTCGCGGCGCAACTGGGCATCGGCAGGCTCTCGCTAAAGCTGGAGACCGACCGGCTGGGCCTGCCCTCGTTCAAGATTCTGGGCGCATCCTACGCGACCTACCAGGCGCTCTGCGCGCGACTCGGCGGCGAGCCAGCCTGGGCGAACCTCGACGACCTGCGCGCGGCCGTGGCACCCCTGCAACCCCTGACCCTGCTGGCCGCCACTGACGGCAACCATGGCCGGGCGGTGGCGCGCATGGCCGCGCTGCTTGGCCTGCGGGCGCGCATCTTCGTGCCCGCCGACATGGCCCCGGCGCGCATGGAGGCCATCGTCGGCGAGGGTGCCGAGCTTGAGGTGGTACACGGCAGCTACGACGATGCAGTGGCCCGGTCGGCCGCCGCCGCCAGCCCGCAAGCCCTGGTGATCTCCGACACAGCTTGGCCGGGCTACGCCGAGACCCCGCGCGATGTGATCGCGGGCTACGGCACGATCTTTCAGGAGGCCGATGCCGCCTTGGGTGGCCGGCCCGACCTGGTGATCGTGCAGATGGGCGTGGGCGCCCTGGCCGCAGCGGTGATCGGCCACTACCGGCGGCACCGTGGCGGCCCGCTGATCATTGGGGTTGAGCCGGATCATGCGGCCTGCGTCCTGGCCTCCCTGCGCGCCGGCCAGATCACCGAGGTGCCCGGCCCGCACCGCTCGATCATGGTCGGGCTCAACTGCGGCCTGCCCTCGCCCGTGGCGTGGCCGATACTCCAGACCGGACTCGACGCCGCGCTGACCGTGCCCGACGACCTAGCCCGCACCGCGATGCGCGTCCTGGACGCCGAGGGAGTGGCCTGTGATGAGACCGGTGCCGCCGGGGTAGCCGGGCTACTCGCCCTGCTCGGCGATGCCGCCACCGCCGCCGAGGCCCGCATCCGCCTGGGCATCGGCCCGCACACCCACGCCCTGGCGATCATCACCGAGGGCATTACCGACCCAGCAATGCATGCGAAAGTGATAGCGCAGCAGTAGGGCGCAACACGCTGCGCCCTCCTGCTGCACCCCTACCTATGCCCATCACCATCACCCAAGAGCGCCCCGACACGCCCGACGCCACCGCCCTAGTAGTTGAGCTGGACGATCTGCTGATCCCGCTGTATCCGATCGAGAGCCACCACGGCCTGAACGTCGCGAGCCTGATCGCCGAGCAGGTAACCTTCTTTGTGCTGCGTGTCGACGGCAGGCCCGCCGGCTGCGGCGGGGTGAAGATCTACCCGGAGGGATACGCCGAGGTCAAGCGCATGTTCGTACGACCAACGTATCGCGGCCTCGGCCTCAGCAAACGCATGCTCCGCCACCTGGAGGCGATCTCCCGCGCGCATGGTTTGTCCCTCTTGCGCCTGGAGACCGGCGTCCTCCAGCACGAGGCAATCGGCCTCTACCAGCGCATGGGCTTCACCGAGATCGCCCCCTTCGGCCCATACCAGCCCGACATCCACAGCCTCTGCTTCGAGAAGAATCTCACGTGAAATACCCATGGCTAAAGCTCTTGGGCTTTAGCCATGGTTCAAAACAGCTTTACCGTTTGGCGGGGACGCGATAGCATCGCCTCGTCGCCTCATCGCATCCTCGCCTCATCGCCAAACGGTAAAGCTGAAACCTGGCACCTGAAACCTTGTCTAGGAGCTGAAACATGGAAGACCTTCTCGACGAGATCGACACATGGCTGGCCCGTGGCGAACGAGTCGCCGTGGCCACCGTGGTCAAGACCATGGGCTCCTCGCCGCGCCTAGTTGGCTCCAAAATGATCGTCTCCTCGGCGGGCGGCATGGCCGGCTCGGTGAGCGGCGGCTGTGTTGAGGGGGCCATCTTCACCGCATGCCAGGAAGTTCTGGCCAGCGGCGAGTCGCGCCTGCTGCACTTTGGCGTCGCCGATGAGGCGGCCTGGGAAGTTGGCCTGGCCTGCGGCGGGGAGATCGCTATTTTTGTGGAGCCACTGAGGTGAGCGCACAGTACGCCATCATCCGCGCGGCGATCCGCGCCGGCCTGCCGATTGCCACGGCGACGCTCATTCGCACGGGCGGCCCGCCCGGCGCCAAGCTGCTGGTCTTCCCCGATGGTCGCAGCGAGGGGGCGCTCGGCGACCCCGACCTCGTGCGGCGTGTCGTCGCCGACGCTCGGGATCTGCTCGCCCAGGGCGCGACCCGCGTGGTCGAGTATGCCGATCTGGGCGTCGCAGTGTTTGTGGAGAGCTTTGTGCCGCCACCGACTCTGTTTATGGTGGGCGGCGTCCACATCTCCATCGCGCTGGGTACGCTAGCCAAAGTAGTCGGCTTCCGCACGGTGGTGGTGGACGCCCGCTCGACCTTCGCCACCGCAGCGCGCTTCCCCCATGCCGACGAGCTGGTGCTGGCCTGGCCCGACGAGGCTCTGCAGGGCCGGCTCGACGCCCGCAGTTGTGTGGCGGTGCTGACCCACGACCCGAAGCTCGACGACCCGGCCCTGCGGGTGGCCTTGGCCTCCCCGGCGCGCTACATTGGAGCCTTGGGCAGCCCGAGAACCCACGCCAAGCGGCTGGAGCGACTGCGCGGCGCAGGCTTCAGCGCCACGCAACTCGCCCGCATCCACGCACCAATCGGCCTGCCGATTGGCGCGAAGACCCCCCAAGAGATAGCCCTCAGCATCCTCGCTGAGGTGGTGAGCGTACAACGAAAGGGCGAGAGCAGCGAACCATGAACCAACAGCTTGCCGGATGGCTCTACGAGGGGGCGGTCGCCCTAACCAAGGGCAACAAGGAGCGCGCCCTTGATCTGCTGATGCGCGTGGTGAGCGAGGACGAGGAGATCCCCGAGGCGTGGCTCTGGCTCAGCGGTGCCGTGGACGACCCCGACGACCAACGCACCGCCCTGGAGAACGTCCTGGCCCTCGACCCCAACAACCCCCACGCCCGCCACGGAATCGCCGTCCTCGACGGAAAGGCGTAGAGTACCGCACAGGCCGGGCTACACCCGGCCTGTGCGGTATTTGTTTCTCGGGCGGCGAAGCCTGCGGCGAAGCCTGCAGCGAAGCCTGCGGCGAAGCCTGCAGCGAAGCCTGCGGCGAAGCCTGCGGCGGAGCCTACGGCGGAGCCTGCAGCGGAGCCTGCGGCGGAGCCTGCGGCGAAGCCTGCGGCGGAGCCTGCGGCGGAGCCTGCGGCGGAGCCTGCGGCGAAGCCTGCGGCGAAGCCTGCGGCGAAGCCTGCGGCGGAGCCTGCGGCCCCTCCCCGCCTTACGCCCCTGCCTTACGCTTTCGCGCCTTCGCGACCTTCGCGTTCGTGTCATTCGCGAGGCGTTCGCGTCGTTCGCGATCCAAACCGCCCCCGCGATCCAAACCGCCCCCGCGATCCAAACCGCCCCCGCGATCCAAACCGCCCCCGCGATCCAAATCGCCCCCGCGATCCA
>CAISPW010000155.1 GCA_903887465.1 uncultured Oscillochloris sp.
CAGACAGGCCGCTTCAGCGGCCGTCGTCAACCTCGCCCGCCCGTTTACGGGCCGGGCGCTCAGCCTGACCGGGCAACTTTTGCGGTAGTGCGTTGGTTCAAATGGCCAGCAAAGCTGGCCATTTAAACCAACTATTTGCAGTTTTAGGGCGGCGTTTCTAAACACATACGTGCGTAATTTCCTTGCAAAAACGCCCTGGATACGGTATAATACAAAGAGCATTTAACGCTTTATGAAGCGGAATAACCGGGTGACGCGGGGGTGCATCGCGATGCGCCCCTCCCTTACGCCCCTCCCTGTGAGTCCAGGAGCATCCTAATGGAAATTGGAATTGTCAGGCCGGTCAGCATCACCACCGAGATGCGCACCGCCTACCTCAGCTATGCGATGAGTGTGATCGTCTCACGCGCCCTCCCCGATGCCCGCGACGGGCTGAAGCCGGTGCAGCGGCGCATCCTCTACGGCATGTGGGACATGGGCTTTCGCGCCAACACCGCCTACAAGAAGAGCGCCCGCATCGTTGGCGATGTGCTCGGCAAGATGCACCCCCACGGCGACCAGTCGGTGTACGACGCCCTGGCCCGCTTGGCTCAGCCCTGGAATATGCGCTACCCGCTGATCGACGGACAAGGAAATTTTGGCTGTTTCACCGGCGACACGAAGATCAAGTTGCTAGACGGTACCGAGCGCAGCTTTGCCGAACTCGCCCAGCTTCCGCCTGACGAGATCTTCTATGTCTATTCGGTCAACGCACACGGCGATATCGTTGTCGGTGAGGGCCGATCCTCACGCATCACCCGTAGATCTGCCGAGATTATTGAACTGACCTTCGATGATGGTACGACGGTGCGCTGCACCCCCGACCATCGCTTCATGCTCCGGGATGGCAGCTGGAAGCAGGCCCATACGCTCACCATCGACGATAGCCTTATGGCTGGCTACTTCGATACCGCGCCCGTGCGCAACCGCACGAATGACTACCTTCGTGTCCTACAGCCACGCACCGGACGCTACGAGTTTGTACATCACCTAGCCGATGCGTATAACCTTCACCATGGCTTTGCTGCCCAGGTCGATGGCTCCTTTGTGCGTCACCACTCCAACTTTAAGCGCTTCGATAATCGCCCGACGAATATTGTGCGGATGGCTTGGCTGGAGCATATGCACATCCACTCCGCTCAGATACGTGAGCTATGGGCAACCGAGTCATTTCGTCAGCTTCAGCGTGAGGGTGTCCGTCGCTACTATGCAGCTAACCCTGAGGTGCGCGAGCAGCGCCGTCAGCGATTCGCTCAGCGCAACAGTGATCCGGCATTTCGTGCGGCAAATGGCCCTCGGGTTGCCCGCTCGCTTCGCGCGCGCTTCGCCGCCAACCCAGATCTTTCACGCCAGCTTGGCGATCATATGCGTCAGCTCTGGCAAGATCCGGACTATCGGGCGCGGATGTCTGAGGCGCTACGCGGAGTCGTGCGCCGCCCCCTCAGCCCCGAAGAGCAGGCTCGTGTTGTCGCGATCATCAGCGAGAAAAGCCGCATGATGTGGGCCGATGACACGATGCGCACGCGAATCAGCCAAGCCATTGTTCAGGCGATGAGTGATCCCAACCTTCGTGCTGCGCTCAGTGACCGCGCCCGCCAACTTTGGCGCACATCCAGCTACCGCGCGCGATTCGCCGCCGATCATCATCGGCGTATGGCTCACACGCTTTGGGCACGTCCAGAGGTTCGTGCGTTTCATCAGGCTAAGATCGAGCGACAGTGGGCCGACTCGACCTTCCGTAAGGCGCAATGTGATGGTGTGCGCCGGAGTAATGCCATTCGCCTCGCTGCGAATCCGAATATGATGCGCGAGATTGCCGTGCAATCATCGGTCGCACTTCGTCAGCATTGGGCCGAAGACGCATACCGCCACCGCGTGATGCGCTCGAAGATCGCAGGCTACGTGGCTCGGCTGCTTGCTGAGTTTGGTCGAGATGGGGTGACTCCAGAGGTGTATGACGCCCAACGTCATGCAAAATGGATCCCCCGCAGCCCTAAGGCACTCACGTATTTCGCCAGCTTTGACGAGATACTGGCGGTCGCCGCAACGCACAACCACCGTGTTGTCAGCATTAGACGCCTCGATGAGTGCGTTGATGTGTATGATATTACAGTGAATGAGTACCATAATTTCATACTTGCAAATGGATGTGTAGTCCACAATTCAGTCGACGGCGACCCGCCGGCCGCGATGCGATATACTGAAGCAAGATTGTCAACAATCGCCGAGGAGTTGCTTTTCGACATCGAAAAGAACACCGTCGATTTCCGCGATAACTTCGATGGCTCTTACCGCGAACCCACGGTGCTGCCGGGCATGCTGCCCAACCTGCTGCTCAACGGCGCGGCCGGTATCGCAGTCGGCATGGCCACCAACATCCCGCCGCACAACCTCGGCGAACTCTGCGACGCGATCATCTACCTGATCGATAACCCCGAGGTCACGGTCGAGGAGCTGAACAAGATCATCCCCGGCCCTGATTTTCCCACCGCCGGGAACATCCTCGGCACCGAGGGCATCGTCGCCGCCTACGGCACCGGGCGCGGCCAGATCACCCTGCGCGCCAAGGCCCACATCGAGGAGGCCAACCGTGGCGCCTTCAACATCGTCGTCACCGAGTTGCCGTACCAGGTCAATAAGGCCCGCCTCCAGGAGCGCATGGCCGAGCTGGCCAAGGATAAGAAGATCGAGGGCATCCGCGATGTGCGCGATGAGTCCGACCGCGCCGGCATGCGCTTGGTCATCCTGCTCAAGCAGGACGCGCAGCCCAAAAAGGTACTCAACGCCCTCTACAAGCACACCCAGATGCAGACGACCTTTGGCATCAATATGCTCGCCCTGGTCGAGGAGGGGCGTCAGCCGAAGGTGCTCACGCTCAAGCGGATGCTTCAGGAACACGTTGCGCACCGCCAGAATGTCATCCGCCGCCGCACCGAATATGATCTTGCCAAGGCCCGCGCGCGCGCCCACATCCTGGAGGGTCTGAAGATTGCCCTCGATAATATCGACGCGATCATCCGCACCATCCGCGAGTCGCGCACGGCGGAGAGCGCCCGCAATAACCTGATCCGCAACTTCAGCCTCACCGAGATTCAGTCCCAGGCCATCCTCGACATGCAGCTGCGTCGCCTGGCCGCCCTCGAGCGCAAGAAGATCGAGGACGAGTACGCCGAGGTGATCAAGCTGATCGCCGAGCTTGAGGATATCTTGGCCAATCCGCGCCGCGTCACGAGTATCATCCAGCAGGATCTGTGCCGGATCAAGGAGAAGTACGGCGATGAGCGGCGTACCCGCATCCTTCCTGATGCCACCGGCGAGGTTAGCGATGAGGATCTCATCCCCGATATCCGCGTGCTGATCACCGTCACCGACCGTGGCTACATCAAGCGCCAGGCCGCCGATGTCTACCGCACCCAGCGCCGTGGTGGGCGCGGCATCAAGGGCATGATTACCCGCGAGCAGGATCTTGTGCGCCACATGCTCACCTGCGGCTCGCTCGACAACCTGCTCTTCTTCACCGATAAGGGCAAGGTCTACCAGCTCAAGGCCCACGAGGTGCCCGATAGCTCGCGCACCGCCAAGGGTCTGCCGATGGTCAACCTGATCTCGCTAGATCCGGGCGAGCAGGTCACCTCGCTGCTGGCCGTTCCCGACTACGAGGGCGAGTATTTGGTGATGGCCACCCATCGCGGCAAGATCAAGCGCACGAAGCTGGAGGAGTACAGCCAGGTGCGCTCGAACGGGCTGATCGCCATTGGCCTGGAGGACGGCGATGTCCTTGGCTGGGTCAACGTCAGCAATGGCCACGAGGACGTCCTGATGACCACCGTGCAGGGCCAGACGATCCGCTTTAAGCAGGACGATGTCCGCCCCATGGGCCGACCGGCCACCGGCGTGAACGGGATCAACCTCACGAATGGCGACCGGGTGATCAGCATGCAGCTGGTAACCCTTAACGACGACCTGCTGGTCGTTACGGCGCGCGGCTTCGGCAAGCGCACCAAGCTGGAGGAGTATCCGACCAAGGGCCGGGCCACCGGCGGCGTGATCACGATCAAGCTGCGCTCCGACGATACAGTCGCCGGGGCCGCCGTGGTCACCGCACGCTCGCTACTCACTTTTGTGACCTCAGCCGGCGTGGTGATGCGTACCACCGCCGATGAGATCTCGCAGCTCGGCCGGCTGACCCAGGGCGTCACCATCGTCAACCCCAGCGGGAAGGATCGCGTCGTGGCCTTGTCGGTCGAGGAGACCGAGGAAGGCGATGACGAGTCGCCCACGATCATCAGCCCCAACGGGATGTGATCGCCAAAGACGCAAATCGGGGCGAACGAGGCGTTTTGCCTCTTTCGCCCCGTTGCGCCCTTGTCTTGTTCATCGGCCCGCCGATCAGGCGTCCGGTCGGCGTGCGAAGAAGGACTGGATGCGTCGCTCGAGCTCTTCAAAGTCGAAGGGCTTGGTGAGGTACTCATTCACTCCTGCGCGGTAGGCGTGCTTCTCGGTGTCGGGCGTGCCAAACGCCGTCACCATAATCACATAGACATCAGCCTTCTTCTGCCGCAGCGTACGCACCAGATCGATCCCGCCCATGCGCGGCATATTCATGTCCGTGACGATCACATCGCATGCCTGCATCGCAAAACGCTCAAGTGCAGCTACCCCATCATCAGCCTCAACAACCGTATAGCCGCTGTTGGTCAGCAGGAAGCGGTACAGGCGACGGGTTGCTGGATCATCTTCGACGATCATCACCGTGGACGACACGTGTGCCTCGCTTCGCTACTACTTTAATTGATGCTGCGTCCCACCTACACGAACGAAGGGCGTCTGTGATATCGCGCATTTCTTTGGGTGGGCGCAGACGGCGGGCCGAGTCGGCGTTGACCGTATGATACCACACCCTGAGGCGTATTCGCAGGCAGCAAATGCGCCACACAGGGCGGTTGCAAAGTTGCTGGGGCTGCGCCCCAGACCTCGCTTTTGGTTGGTTTTTGGCGGCTTCGCCGCCAAAAACCAACCAAAAAAGATC
>CAISPW010000156.1 GCA_903887465.1 uncultured Oscillochloris sp.
ATGCCTAAGCATTGAAGACCTTATTGCAATACCGCAAAACTTGCCCTATGCGGTACGCCCGGCGAGGTCTACGCCGGCGGCTGACGCGGCCTGTCTGAGGCCGCTTCAGCGGCCGTCGTAGACCTAGCTCGCCCGTTTACGGGCCGGGCGCTCAGCCGGACCGCGTGCCTTTTGCGGTAGTGCCTTTGTTAGGCATGTTTCAAAACAGCTTTACCGTTTGCAGTGATCGTAGCATCGCCTTCCAGGCGGTCAGGAGTTCCATCGCAGGCTGGAAGCCCGCGCTACAACGGTCAAGCTGAAATGCCCGATTCTGAAACCTTGGCTATGGCTGAAATTACCAGCGAAGCTGGTAATTTCAGCCATAGCGGTGATCATCATCTGGGGCCAAAGTCCCCAAAGGGGTCTGGGGCGCAGCCCCAGAACGTTATGACGACAATCCTGATCATCGACGACGACGGGCGGCTGACTGGCCCGATGCGCTTCCAACTGGAGGCGCAGGAATTCACCGTACTCGTGGCGCACGACGGGCCAGCGGGTCTACGCACGGCCCACGCCGAGCGGCCCGACGTCGTCTTGCTCGACATTATGCTGCCGGGCATGGACGGCTGGCAGGTCTGCCAGGAGATCCGCCGCTTCTCGCAAATGCCGATCATTATGCTCAGCGCCCTGGGAACGGAGCTGGATCGCATCCGTGGGCTGGAGCTCGGTGCAGACGATTACCTGACCAAGCCCTTCGCCTTCCAGGAGTTGCTGGCCCACATCCGCTCGATCCTGCGCCGCGTGCAGTGGGATCATGCCCAGCTCTCCAACAGCCAACTGACCATCGGGCGTATCCGCCTGAGTCCGGCGGCCCGCCGGGCCTATAAGGACGATGTGGAACTGACGCTGCGCCACAAGGAGTATGAACTGCTCGCGCTGCTGATGCAGCAGGCCGGCGCGGTACTCACCCGCGAGCAACTCTTTATCCAGATCTGGGACACCGACTGGCTGGGCGACACCCGCACCCTCGATGTGCATATCCGCTGGCTGCGCCAGAAGATCGAGGACGATCCCTCGCTACCACAGTATATTCAGACGGTGCGCAACGTCGGCTACCGTTTTGCGAGCGCCAGGGAGGCGGTATGGTGACGATTTTTCGCTCGCTGCGCGGCCAACTTTCGGCCACGATCATCAGCGTCCTGGCCCTCGGGCTGGGGCTGCTGCTGCTGATGGCCGGCACCCAGATGGCCCGGATGACGCTGGAGTCCTTCACCCACGAGCAGCAAGTGACCGCCCTGCTGCTGTCTAACACCTTCTCTGAGACGATGGAGCAACCGCAGGCCGACCAAATTATGGCGCTGTGGTCGGCGCACCGCGACCAGTGGCGCCGCGAGCTGCCCGCCGACACGAACCTGAGCATCTTCGATACGTCTGGCAAGCTGCTGGCCAGCAGTGCCGATGGCGACGTAGCGCTCACCATGAGCCTGCCGACCCTGCTGGCAGGCGATGTGGTCAGCCACCGCAGCGGCGAGCGGCTCACGACCGCCGTGCCGGTGCATAACGAAGAGCGCGGGCTCCTCGGCGTCCTGCAGATCGACTCGTCTCTGGCGCCTATGCACGCGCAGCTCTGGCAGCGCTGGCTGGCGCTGATCGGCGTGACAGCGGCGACCCTGCTGCTGACGCTGGTGATCACGCTCTGGCTGGCCGCCCAGATGACCCGGCCGCTCGCCGAACTGCGCGCGGTGGTCGAGCAGATGGCCGAGGGCCGCATGGACGTGCGGGCAGAGATCGACGATAGCGTAAGCGAGCTGGCCTCGCTGGGGGCGATGTTCAACCATATGGCCGGACGGGTCGAGACGATGATCCAGGAGCAACGCGACTTTGTGGCCAACGCCTCGCACGAACTGCGGGCGCCCCTGGCGGCGATGAAGCTGCGGGCGGAGATCCTGGCCTCGCAGAAGGCGAGCGACGAACAGGCCAGGGAATACGCCATCGAGATCGACGAGGAGGTCAGCCATTTGGCCGGCATGGTGGGCGACCTGCTCCAGCTCTCGCGGGCCGAGAGCGGCACGTTCACCCCTCCCGAGCGACCGGTGTCGGTGGCCGATGAACTGGCCGCCTGCGTGCGCTCGGCGCGCCCGCGAGCCACGGCGCGGGGCCAGCAGATCACGGTGGAGATCGACGCGCCCATCCCCGACGCCGCTATCGCCCCGAGCGATCTGGCGATCATGGTCGGAAACCTACTGGACAACGCGATCAAGTATAGCCCCGAGGGCGGTGCGATCCGCCTGGGCGCCGCATGGCGCGACGGGCGACTGGAGATTGTGGTCAGCGACAACGGCCCCGGCATCCCCGCCGAGGACATCCCCCGCGTCAGTGCGCGCTTCTTCCGCGTGGATCGGGCCCACACCCGCAGCGTGCCCGGCTCCGGCCTCGGCCTAGCCCTGGTGACCGCCGTGGCCCGTCAGTACGGCGGCGGGCTACAGATCCGCAGCAACGGCGTACCAGGCGAGGGCACCCAGGCCCAGCTATCGCTCGCGGGCTGCGCCTATGTCGATCCTGCCGAAGTTCGCATATAATAGCGGTGGCGGACGACATTCGCCGAACAAAGAGAGAGGTCGAATATGCGAGGGAGTCGAGCGCGTGAGCGGCAGACGGAGGATGAGGCGAAGCGACGAGCGGAGGCTAACGAGCGCCAGGAGCGACGCGCATTTCGCCAGGCCGTAGACGAGATTGCGATGGCTATGGGTGAGACTGAGGCTAAAGCCAAGGCCACCATCGAACGCTCGGTGGCCGCCCTCGGCATTGAGATGGCCCAAGCTCTGCGCCACGAGGTCGAGAGGATTGAGGCCGTCGGCGGCATGATGACGGTCGACGGCAGCCGCCGCCGCACCCCCGGCGGCGTCTACCTGTTGCTGCTCAAGCAGCGTATGAACGAGGCCGGTCGGAAGGACGAGCTGAAGAAGATCCTGACCGGCTGACCGCATCGCGATTGTCTGTACGCGAACGCGAAGGTTTGGGTCGCGGGGGGGCGTTTGGATCGCGAATGACGCGAAGCCGAGCGAATGACGCGAACACGAAGTTCGCGAACTTCGCGTTCGCGTCATTCGCCCCATTTCGTGGC